>JBFYNF010000033.1:0-7833 GCA_041304525.1 Thermoplasmata archaeon
ATGCACCAGGTGGCGAACGCGGTCCTCGACTTCGCCGAGAAGAACAGATCGGCGGTCGTCCTCGAGGACCTCGAGGGGATGTCCAAGCCGAAGAGGGGCAAGTCGCTCAACCGGAGGCTGAGCATGTGGCCCAGGAGGAAGCTCCACCAGTTCATCGAGTACAAGGCCGCCTGGAGAGGCGTGCCCGTGCTCAAGGTGGATCCGTACAACAGCAGCAGGAGGTGCCCGATATGTGGGACGATACAGTATTCCCGAATGGGCACCCGGTTCGAGTGCGAGTGCGGCTGGCGCGCGGACAAGCATGTCAACGCCGGCATCAATCTGCTGCAGACAGCCTTCCCGAAAGGGATGGCAGGGGGCTTATGGTTCAGCCCCGGCGCGTTCCAGCATGACGTGATGATGGTCCTCTACGACCCCGCGAGGGGCGCACGGCCGGAGCCGAATGGGACGAGTCAGATGGCGGGGCGGTCCTGACGGACCACCACCCGACTTTGACAGAACCTGATGCGTCAGTCCATGCCAGGTCGTTCGCGGGCGGCATGTCTGGCACTATCGATAGGCGGCAAGGATTTAAATAAGAGGAGCCTCTTATCCGCGATTTGCCACCCATGTGGCACATGGACCAGTGGCAATTGCATCTCGTTTGAGGTAATCCGATGGCTACAGCGTTTGACGTACCCGCGAACAAGCTCATACCGAAGATTGCGGACGAGCTAAGGAAGCTCGAGACGATAAAGGCACCCGAGTGGGCGGCCTATGTCAAGACCGGCAGGCACACCGAGAAGAGCCCCATGGAAGAGGGCTGGTGGTACACCAGGTCCGCCGCGATGCTTCGCAAGATATACATCGAGGGCCCGATCGGCACCACAAGGCTGGCGGCCATGTACGGCGGCACCGCCGACAGGGGTTCGAAACCCGACAGGGCAGTCCGGGGTTCAAGGTCCATCTCCAGGCACACTGTGCAGCAGCTCGAGAAGAGCCTGCTGATACACAAGGAGAAAGACGGTGGCAGGGCGGTCACCGCCAAGGGACGCAAGATGGTCGATTCGTTGGCCACGCAGGTCCTCAAGGAGATGGCTGCCCAGAACCCGGAACTCACCAAGTACCTGTGAGTGGGCCAGTATGGCAGACGACACAGAGCTCGACGCATTGAGGCAACGGAAGCTCCAGGAGCTTCAAGTCAGGGCGCAGCAGGAGGCCATGGCGCAGGAGCAGGCGAAACAGCTTGATTCCCAGAGGGCCATGCTCATGCGGCAGATACTCACCCCGGAGGCGAGGGAGCGTCTGGCGAACCTGCGCATGACACGTCCAGACCTCGTGGAGCACGTCGAGAACCAGCTGGTGATGCTGGTTCAGTCTGGAAGGGTCACGGACAAGATAGACGACTACACGCTCAGGCAACTGCTCAGGCGGATAATGCCTGCGAAGCGCGAGATCAAGATTGAGAGGAGATGACGATGGCCACGCACAAGCCACACGCGAGGAAACTCAGACTGATGAGGGCGACCAAGAGCAACAGGAGGGTCCCCGCCTGGGTGATGATGAGGACGAACAGGACCTTTCTCAGGCATCCGAAGAGGAGACAGTGGAGAAGGACCAAGCTGAAGGTGTGAGGGGCTAAACATGGTAGAAGATGTCGAGAGGATATTCACGGTCCCGCTTCGGATGACGAAGCAGATCCCGAAGAGCAAGCGCGCGCCAAGAGCCATCAAGGAGATCAAGGACTACGTGAGGCAGCACCTCGCGGACAAGTCCATGTCGAAGGATGACCTTCCCGAGAAGGACGTCTGGATCGACTACAAGTTGAACGAGCACCTCTGGTCGAGGGGCATCGAGAACCCGCCCAGCAAGGTCCGCGTCAAGGCCATAAGATTCGAGGACGGCCTCATCGAGGTCTCCCTGCCGGAGGAGTAGCCCTCCTGGAGTAGGACCTGATGCTTAGGCTCGGTGACGTCTTCGGCAGCGCGTACGTGGGCGTGTACTGCTCTGCGAGTGAGCGTTTTGCAATCCTGCCCGAAGGGGTGGAGCGGTCTTTCGTGAAGGACGTCGAAGAGGTCCTCAAGGTGGAGGTCGTGCGGACCTACATCGCTGGCTCCACGCTCGTGGGCTCGCTCGTCGCGATGAATTCAAATGGCGTGATCGTCACCAACTTCGCGGAGAAGCAGGAGCTGGCGAAGCTTCCGAAGGACCTCAGGGTGGGCGTCATGGAGGAGAAGCTGAACGCTGCGGGCAACAACATCGTCGCGAACGACAAGGCCGCGTGCGTGCACCCGGCTGCGTCGAGGTATTCTCTGAGGATAATCGAGGACACGCTCGGAGTCGAGGTCCATGTGGGGGCCATCGCAGGCACTGAGACCGTCGGGTCCGTGTGCCTCGCGACGTCGAAGGGAATCGTTTGTCACCCGAGGACGTCGGAAGACGAGCTGAAGGGCCTCTCTTCACTTTTCGGAGTCCCCGCCGCGGTCGCGACTCTGAACTATGGTACACCGTACCTGGGCGCATGCGCGATTGCGAACAGCAAGGGCGCCATTGTGGGCTCCACCAGCACACCGATAGAGCTCGGCCGCCTTGAGGACGGCCTCGGCCTCTACTGAGAAAGGTCCCTATGGGGAGAACAGCCAGACTTCTGTCCCTGACTCGGGCAGGTCTTCCTGGGCGAAGTCCACTTCGTTGCCCACCTTGACGACCTGGTCCCTGCCGCACAATGCAAGAAAGTCCTGCACTGGCCTAATCGAAAGCGACAGCCCTTGCGTCCTGTAGTGCATCGGCACCGCAACCTTAGGAGCGACCCGGTCCACTATCCTCTTCGCGACTGCGGGGCCGATCGTGAAGACATCACCGACGGGTACGAACAGGACGTCGACGGGGGATATCTTCTCAACGGTGGCGTCGTCCAAATCATGTCCGAGGTCCCCCAGATGGCAGAACGAGGTTCCGTCGAGCTCGAACCGGAACATGACTATCTTGCCGCGCTTCGCGCCGCCGACCTCGTCATGGTTCGCCTCGATGCCCTCAACCCTGACCCCCTGCTCCACGGTCATGATCGGCGTCGAGAGAACGGTCGCACCCTGCTTCTTCACGAGCCTGGCGCAGTTGTGGTCGAAGTGGTCGTGGGACACCAGTACCAGGTCCGCCTTGGCCTTCGGAGGCGCGATGCCTAACGACTTGCCATCGTGCGGGTCAGTGACGACCTGCACACTGCCGTCTATCTCAAAACATGCGTGACCGTGCCATCTGATGCGCATGAGTCCGCCCCCGGGGATGAAGTAATCATGAATTCCGTACTTAACACAGCCGGTAGCGGGCCCGACCAACTCAACCTTTGACCTTCCGGACGGTCCTGACCTTCTTCGTCGCCTGCGCTTCCGGCGCGGGCTCAACAGGCTTCGCCTCGGTTAGTTTGACCTTCCTGACCGGTGGCGTCGGTGCCGCGACTGGCCTCTGGGGAACGGGCTCCTGCTTCGGCTCGGGCCTGGGTGCAGGCACGGGCTCGGCGACTGGTGTCTTGACGCTTCTGACCTTCCTGACCTTGGCCGCCGCTGGTTCCTCATGGACGGTCCTCACAGGCGTCGTCTGAGTCGTAGGTGCGGGGGCCGGTCTCTGGACGGGTGGTTCCGGCTGCCTCCTTGTGGGAGGGGTCCCTCTCTGGATCAGGTCGTCGGCGGTGTGCGCGGCTCTGGGCTGCGTGCGCGTCTCTGATTCTGGCGTCCGAGTCGCGACCTGGGCTGCCTCGGCCCTCTCAAGGAGCGGGCTCCTCAGCGTGGACTCTATCTTGTGGTTGACCGTGCCAGGTTCGAACTTCTGCTTCTCCAGAAGCAGGTCGCGTTCGAGCTTCTCAATCTGGAGGATCCACTCGTCCTCCTCCTCGAAGTCCCAACCGCAGAATTCGCAGATGTTCGCTTCTAACGAAACGCCAAGACCACAACTGGGGCATTCCTTCTTGGGTTCTCCGCGGTCCGTTTTTTTGCCCATCGGTTAGATAATTCTATGGACATTATATAAGCACTTCTACAGGACAATGCAATCATGCGCCAGTGCCCTGAGTAGGCATAGTCAAATACCTTATCTGGCGATTACTGGACGGAAATGAAGACCTTAGTGCTATGTGTCGACCGGGATGACGACCTTGGTATCAAGGCAGGCGTGAACGGCCCTGTCATAGGTAGAAAGGAGAACCTGGACGCAGCACTGGCGCTGGGCCTCGCGGACCCTGAGGAGGTCGATACGAACGCCATCCTGTCGGGTCTGCAGTTGTACGACGACCTGACCAAGCGGGGCATCGACGCGGAGATAGCCACCATATCGGGGGATTCGCATGTCGGCTTCCAATCCGACCTCATACTGACCACGCAGCTCGAGAACGTGCTCGAGGTGGTCAAACCGGACCGCGCTATCCTTGTCAGCGACGGCGCGGAGGACGAGTCCATCTATCCCGTTATATCGTCCAGGATCAAGATTGACTCTGTGAGGCGAGTCTATGTCAAACAGAGCAAAAGCATCGAGGGCACATACTACATGATCGTCAAGACCCTCCAGGACGAGAAGATGAGGCGCCGGTGGATCGTCCCGATCTCACTCGTGCTCGTCATCTGGGGATTCCTATCGTTCGTCACCAAGGTCATACAGTTCCAGGAAGGGAACTACGAGGACATAGGGCTCCTGTCCCAGATGGCCTTCGGCGTCATAGGGGTCGTCCTGGGGTTCTACCTGATAGGCTGGGCGTACAGATGGGCGGAACAGCTCAGCGAGAGGGTTACGCACATGAGTAGGTCCATCAGACAGGGGAGCCTGGCAATACCCTTTGCAATCATCGGCATCGTCCTCGCGGTCGTGGGCATCCTGATAGGTTACGATATGGCCATGTCGTACCGGGAATCGCTGCTGGAGCACGAGAGGAGCATGGCGATCTCCATCCTGATATTCGTGTCAGGCTCAGTCTGGTTCGTCGTGTTCGGCGTGTTCTCCTACGAGACTGGCAAATCGGTCACTTCATTCCTTCAGACGGGCAAGATCCGTTGGTCCTTCATCGTGATGATGGTCTCGGTCCTTGCGACAGGTTTCATCGTCCAGGGGTCGGCAGACGCACTCTCCTACTTCGTCGGTTATGGAGAGTACGACCTCCTCATCATCATGGCCGAGATGGTCACAGGCATCCTGATCGCCGTCTTCAGCTCCGTCCTGAACGCATCTTTGAGGTCAGAGTCGGGTCGGAAGGGTGCGTCCGCAGGGGCGTGAGCCCGTGAGGATGGATACATGGCTGCCGATGTACCATGAGATATGCCGAGAGTTCGGATACGACGAGGATGCCGACGCGCGCAGCGCTGAGATCCTGTCGTCGATGCTATCGCCCCTCAAGGTTCCGACGATCCAGGAACTCGTATCGGAGTGTCCTGCGACGGTCACAGTGTGTGGGGACGGTCCGTCGCTTTCCGAAACCATATCCTCAGACCCCCTCAAAGGATATGTGGTCGCGGCTGATGGCGCCACTACCGTCCTGGTCGCCTCTGGGTTGGTGCCAGATGCAATCGTCACGGATCTGGACGGCGAGATCGAACACCAGGTGAAGGCCAATTCCATGGGATCACTGCTGTTCATCCACGGGCACGGGGACAACATGGATGCCGTCCGTGCTGTCGTCCCCAGATTCGAGGGGCGCGTTGTCGGGACTTGCCAGGGCTCTCCTTCAGGAGGCCTACTCAACATGGGTGGGTTCACGGACGGGGACAGGGCGGCGTGCATATTCTCCGGCCTCGGCGCACGGAGGATAAAGCTCGTAGGATTCGATTTCGAGAGGCCTTCCCCGAAGGCCTCGAGGACCTCTGATGTGAAGAGGCGGAAACTCGCATGGGCGAAGAGGATACTGGAATTGCTCGTCGAACAGGGAGTGCGTATAGACGGGCTGTGATGCGCATGGGCCATCTCTCGTGCGCGTACGACACCTTTTTAGCACCGTACTGAGTTCACGTCGCTGGGACTGGGATGACTGTTGTAACGATGCAACAGGTTGAGATTGCTCTTAAGAGGACCCTCGGCAAGAAGGGCATGTCCGATGACGAGGTCAAGCGGATGGCCGAGTACCTCATGAGTTTCTTCGGCTACACAGACGAGGTCATTGACAACAGACTCACGCCTGAGGACAGGGACGTCTTCTACATGCTAGAGGAGGAAGGCCTTCTGACTACGACGCAGGAAGAGGTTCTCCTCAAGAAGGGTAAGCTTTGGAGGATACACTACTGGATTCTCAAGAAGGACCAGATCATCCGCCTCTCCTCCGGGGACGAGGGCGAGAAACCGAAGGCAGCGGCCGTGGAGGATGTCTACGACCAGCTCTCGGACGAGGAGTGGGCGAGGCACAGGCCATCCATGTCCGGGACGAGCGAGGACAAGCCCCCCAAGGATGAAACGAATTAATACCGGTAGCCGCATGGCCTCAGGGCTGGTCTCGCAAGATGAACGGGTATCTCATCGCTCTCATCATACTCTCCGCCTGGATCGTGGCGGTGTATGTGCTCAACAGGTCGAAATGGTTCGACAGGCACGGCATGAGCCTCATGGGCCCGATGGTCATGTGGAAGACCCGGAAGGGCAGAGAGTTCATCGACAGGGTCGCGAGGAGGAAGCGGCTCTGGTCGTTCTATGGCAAGCTCTCGCTATGGGTGTGTGCCGGCGCGATGGTGACGATCATGACGCTCCTACTTTGGGAGGCCACTATCGTGTCCCAAGTGGAGGAGGCCCCGTCACCGGAGCTCATACTGGGAATTCCTGGCATCAACCCGATCATCCCGCTCTGGTACGGCATCCTAGGTCTTGTGGTCGCCATCGTCGTGCACGAGCTCTCCCACGGGATAATCACTCGGCTCGGCGAGATGAAGATCAGATCCCTCGGCGTCCTGTTCTTCGTGTTCCCGGTCGGAGCGTTCGTGGAGCCCGACGAGTCCGAGCTGCAGAACACGACCCGGCTGAAGCGGGCGAAGGTGTTTGCCGCCGGCCCCGCGAGCAACCTGTTGCTCGCGATGGTCGTGCTGGGCATCTTCTCCGGATTGATGATGTCCTCGGTCCAACCGACCCATGAGGGCGCACTGACAACAGGCGTCGTCGAGTCGTCGCCAGCTTACTACGCAGACATACCTCAAACGAGCGTGGTCGTTTCCATCGGGGGACAGAGTGTGACATCTCCCGAGGATGTCGACCAGATATCTGCCATCGACCCGGGGACAGCAGTGTCCGTTGACTACTACTTCGAAGGGGAACTGGAGACCGCCGAGAACATCGTGTACGGCATGGTCGTTTCCTACGCGGTGGAGGGGTATGCCGCAGATGAGAGCGGTCTTGACGCAGGCATGGTTCTAACAAGTATCAATGGCACTTCTGTCAGGAACATGGACGATCTCAGAGACGCTATGGACCTGACCGTGGCTGGCCAGGTCGTCGATGTGTCGGCCATGTCTTACAACGTTACTGCAGATGCCTTCGTCGTGGACCCTGAGATCACCTCGCTGACGCTCTCAGACAAGCATGATTTCTACTCCGAGTACTACCCCGGTGAGAACGAGGACGCATTCATCGGCGACGGCTACCTCGGCGCGGGCTTTCTCCCGATGGGCCTGAACCTCCGCGACGCGGACTACTACTCCTCGATGCTCGCGCACCCGTTCGAGGGCGACGACACGCTGGATGAGTTCTCGATGTCCTGGCTCAGGCTGATTGCGCTGCCATTCCTCGACCTCGCACCTATCAGGTCACCCGTGACAGACCTGTACGAGCCTACGGGTGCAGTCTCGTGGATGCCCGACGGAGTGTTCTGGATACTGACCAACTCGCTCTACTGGATAT
>JBFYNF010000034.1:0-4360 GCA_041304525.1 Thermoplasmata archaeon
GACATGTACGGGCCGAAGGGCGTCGGGGCGCTGTACGTCCGCGACGGGACGAGGATGGAGGCCATCTCGCAGGGCGGCGGACAGGAGCGGGGGCTCAGGTCCGGCTCGGAGAACGTCCCGGGGATAGTCGGCTTCGGGAGGGCCGCGGAGATCGCACGGTCGGAGATGATGTCCGAGGGCGCGCGGCTCGCGGGGCTGAGGGACAGGCTCGTGTCCGGGATGCTCGGCGGCGCCGAGGACGTCTACCTCAATGGGCACCCGACCAAGAGGCTGCCGAACAACGCGAACTTCAGGTTCAGGTACATCGAGGGCGAGTCGATGCTGCTCAACCTCGACATGGCGGGCATCTCAGTGTCATCGAGTTCGCCCTGCACGTCGAAGAGCCTGCTCCCGTCGCACGTGCTGCTCGCATGCGATGTGCCGACCGAGGAGGCGCAGAGCGCCGTGCAGTTCACCCTCGGGCGTGGGAACACGGACGAGGACGTGGAACACGTCCTATCGGTCGTACCGGGGATCGTCAAGAAGCTCAGGGCGTTGTCCCCTTTCAGTCCGGGGAACCTCGCGGAGATGAGGGAGTCCGCAGGACACAGGGAGAGGGAACACCACTCCGACGTCCACGAATGAGCATCGGGTGCGCCCGCACGCGCGTGTTCCATAATATGGCAACATGGCGCAAAACCGCTCCAGTCAGGAGACTTTTTCGCGAAACTTATATATATAGACCATCAAATAATGGCCTGGATGGGAAAGCCTATGAAGAATAGGATTCTAGGAATAGTGTTAGCCCTTTGCCTGATGGCAGTAGCTTTCGTAGCGATCCCTACGAGCGCCGAAATCTACTATACGGGCAGTGTGCAGACGACTGATGATACGGGCGACCTCCAGGACGCGTACTATCGCGGCGACAGGGTCTATGTCGCTGTCGAGGTATACTACATGGGGGAGCTCTCGGCCGAGGACATAATGGTGGAGCTGGTCGACCAATCCGGCAACTCCGTTTCCTCGTTCACCGCGACCGCAGACGACCCTGACGTCGGGACCTATGAGAGCTGGGCGGCGCTGCCGACCCACTGGCTCACGACGAACGGTCTGGACTTCGCTGCCGGTGTCGCCGTCGGCGATGTCGTTGTGAGCGCGTACGACGGCTGGTCCTATGTCGAGTTCGACAGGACCCAGATCGTCGTGAAGGACGAGGGCCTGACGGTCAGCCCGGACGCCTGGATGTTCTACCCGGGCGAGACGATGACGATCACCCTGATAACCGCCCAGACCGTGGACTTCTATGTCGAGGTCGTCAACTACACCTTCGACGACATAGAGAACTGGACCAACCAGGAAGCGGCCGACGGATACTGGAGCATCGTGTGGACCATACCCTTGGACACGCCTGACGACAACTACATGATAAACGTCAGGGAGGAATCCAACCACGACGTGTGGTACACATACTACATGAGCATACAGATGTACGAGCTCCTCGTCGACGCCAACCGGGAATACGTCCTGCCTGGCGAGACGGTCGACATCTACTACGAGGTAGTGGAGATCGCGACCATGACCAGCTACGACGCGGTCTCCCTCGAGTGGCAGGCCTGGTGGATGAACGAGTCCGGGAACGACACCTACGACTCCGGCACGATGCCCGGGAGCGCAGGCACGTGGCAGTTCGATGTCCCGACCAACATAGCCCTCTACTCTTGGATCGAGATCAATTTCTGGGCGAACGACACCGAGGACAGGGTCGCGGAGTCCTGGGTCTACATGACCATCGGCCAGATGGCCGCGGACATGGACATGGATGACGGCCCGTACATGCCTGGTGAGACCGTAAGCGTCGACGTCTACACGAGCGTCGTCCAGGAGATGTACGGATGGATCTACGAGGACAGTCTCCCTGGAGCGGCGATCGACATATCGGTCTCGTGGAACGACACCGAGATCGCTGAGTACGGCGCGGCTGGGCTCATCACGGACGTGAGCGGCACGGTATCGCACGACTTCGACCTCGCTGACGACGCCCCGCAGGGCGCGTACGTCGTGACGGTCACGGTCTCCAAGCTCGACTACGAGGTCGAGATGATGGCAGTGTTCTCCGTCGAGTACGGCGGGGAGATGACGGTCGAGTTCGACAAGGAGTACTACTACTCCGGCCAGATAGCGACCTTCGCCTTCACGGCCTACTGGAACAACCAGGAGGTCATGGGTGAGTCGATATTCTACATGGTCTACGACGACATAGGCATGGTGTTCACGGATAACACGACGACGGGGACCGGCGCGTACCAGATAGACGACACCTACGTCGGCGGCCTGTGGGTCGAGGCGATCATGAACCTGGACGGGTACATGCTCTACGGCTACGCCTACACAGAGGTGGCGGTCGCGGATGTCGTGCTCACGGCCTCCAGCAGCGAGTACAGGCCCGGGGACAACGTGGTCTTCTCGTACAGCATCATAACGGAGATCTCGAGCGCTGAGCTGAGCTTCAACATAGTCGACGACATGGGCGTCGAGGTCCTGAGCGGGGACCTCTCGTTCACCCCGATGGGGTCGTTCAACCTGACGATCCCGACGGAGCCGTCGGAGTCGTACACCGCGACGATCACGATGAACGACAACCTCGGCCACATAGTGAGCGACACGGCCACTACATGGCTGGCGACATACCATGAGATCGATCTCTGGCTCATCTCCAGCTCCGGGTTCGCCTCGAGGGCATTCGAGGCGGGGACGACGCTGACCTTCGGGTACAGCATCGACTCCTACGCCGGGACTGACCTCGAGGTGTACGAGATCAGGGTCTACAACTGGGACGACGACGTGAACTTCAGGCTGCTCGTCACCGCGACGGACGGAGAGTTCGAGTACACGATCCCCGAAAACGCCCTGGACGGCGGATACGGGGTCGAGGCCGACCTCTACGACCCGATCGCGAACGAATACCTGGACTACGACTATGTCACCTACACGGTCATGAACGACCAGTCGCTGTGGGACAAGTCGGTCGGTGGCCTCGATGTCTTCGAGGTCCTGACGCTCCTGTTGCTGACGCTGATCATCGTGGTGCTCATAGTCATGCCCATCGTCAAGGTAAGGATGGGCGCCCCGAAGCAGCCGAAGGCACCTGAGCCGGCGATGCCCGCGCCCCCGCCCGCAGAGGGGAACCCCCCGAGCGGCTGAAGGCGCACGGCGAGACCAGGGAACGCTGAAACCCCTTAACTCCATCTTTTATCTGTTCTCCAGGACAGCCCGGGCCATGGACCCTGCCGCACCGTGAGACAACGCTTATACCCCACCTCTCCGATAGACGGGCGATGCCTGACAGGGATGTGGCCGTCGTCGGTCTGGGATACGTCGGCATACCGCTCGCAGTGCTTCTAGCGGAGAAGGGGCTGGACGTCGTCGGGATGGACATCTCCAAGGAGAGGGTGGATGCCATCAACGCCGGGGAACTCCCCCTGAAGGGGGACGAGCCCGGGCTCGCGCAGAAGCTCAAGAAGGTCGTCAACGCCGGGAAGCTGAGGGCTGCCCGTTCCTACGACGCCCTGAGTGACCGCACCGCCGTGTTCGTCTGCGTCGACACCCCCTTGGACGACCAGCGCAGGCCCGACCAGGGCAGGCTGCTCACCGCGGTCACGGGCATCGGGGAGAACATGCGGAGGGGCACGCTCGTGGTCATAGAATCGACCATCGCCCCGGGGACCATGGTCAATGTCGTCGCGCCCGCGCTCGAGCGCGTGAGCGGGATGGCACGCGGGAAGGACTTCAAGCTCGCACACTGCCCGGAGAGGGTCATGCCGGGCAGGCTCATACACAACCTCACCACCTACGACCGGGTCCTCGGAGGGCTGGACAAGGTCAGCATCTCCAGGGCGTCGGCCATCTACTCCAGGATCATGAAGGGGAGGCTGCACCCGACCGACCTCACCAGCGCGGAGATCGTCAAGACCTCCGAGAACGCCTACAGGGACGTGCAGATCGCCTTCGCGAACGAGGTCGGGCTCATCTGCGAGAAGCTGGGAGTCGACGCGTTCGAGGTCCGCAGGCTCGTCAACACGTGCCCGTTCAGGGACATGCACGTCCCAGGGGCGGGAGTAGGCGGGCACTGCCTGCCCAAGGACCCGTGGCTGCTCGCGTACGGCGGGAGGGCCGCGGAGCCGCACCTCATACCGGTGGCCAGGGCGATCAACGACGGGATGCCGTTCCATATGCTGGACCTGGTAGAGGACGCGTTGAAGGAGGCGGGCATCAGGCGCAAGGACGCCGTGGTCGCGGTCCTCGGCGCATCGTTCCTGCAGGACAGCGGCGATGCCAGGAACTCCCCCTCGGTGCCGGTCATCGAGGGAATGGGCACGGCGAA
>JBFYNF010000035.1:0-5734 GCA_041304525.1 Thermoplasmata archaeon
CATGGCGAACCAGAAAGTGGGCATCGCGTAGAAGAACAACGAGAACGACAGCGATCCCGTGTCGAACCAGCTCCCGCGCTTCCAGGCGGATATGATGCCGATGAACATGCCGATGACTATCATGAAGATGGAAGACGTCCCAGTCAGTATCAGGGTCCATACCATCTTGCTCATCACGTAATCCATCGCGGGAGTACCTGAATAAATGAAAGAATCGCCGAAGTCAAACTGAATGGTCCTTGACATGTACGTGAAGAACTGGATGTAGAGAGGTTCGTCCAGGCCGTACTTGTCGATTATCTTCTCTTTGTACTCCTCGGGTATCTCAGGGTTCTGCGGAACGATGAACTGCAGAGGATTCCCGGGCATCACCCTGAACAGGAAGAAATTGAGGATAAGGACAAGAAGGATGGTCACAAGAGAGTTGAGTACCTTCCGGGTGAGGATTCGACGGACGTTCCGCATCGGGTCACCACCCCATCAGTGCATTGTCAAGCCTACGCATCATGTTATCACATTTTCGAGCAGTGAATCAAATGTAAGGGGTTTCCTCGGGTTTGAGTTCGTCCGGCCATGCTCACTGAGATGGCGGGGGTGGCTCCGGAGGCGCTCCTTCCTTCTTGCGCTTCATCATGACAAGAGCGACCACGCCAGCAATCGCAGCGGCGATTACGACGCCGATTATCGCGAGCGTCGTCCCGCTGATGCCACCGTCCGAAGCCGTGTCACTAGCCTCCGGCTCGAGGTCCAGGTCCCCCGATGCCGTCTCGCCAGCGACGATATCGACCGTCGTCTCGTTCGATATGTATCCCGTCTTGGAGACGTTCAGGACGTAGGAGCCCGGCGTAATCTGCTCGAGGAGGTAGTATCCGTTGGCATCGGTCAGAACCATCTTCGTGGTGTCCAAGAGCTTCACGGACGCATTGGCCACTGGGTCACCTGTCACGGCATCGTATACGTGCCCGCCAACGGCCCCGACGTCGACATCCAGGGTGAAGTTCTGCCACACGATCTCATTCGCGATGACATCAACATCGGCCTCCGCTGAGCCATATCCAGACAGGCTCGCGTTCACAGTGTAACTACCTTCAGACGCCGTGAGGTTGTAGAACCCGTCCTCATCGGTCGTGACTGCCAGCACACCATTCGTCACGGACACGCTCGCCAATGGGGACTCTGACGAATCCTTGACATAGCCATTGATCCAGCCCGCATCCTCAGGCATTTCAACGACAGTCACCGTCAGCTCGTCAGTCGCCTCCAGCCCTTCTGGGTCTGCCACAGTCAATGTGACCGCGACTTCACCCACGTTCTCGAAAGTGTAGTCGACAGTATCCCCTGTGAGGACGCTCTCCGTCAGGTCCGGTTCGATGAAAGTCCATTCGTAGGTCAGCTCGGTTGGGGTCTCGACATCCGAGGCTGCGCCAACGAACGATATCTCGGTCCCGACGATGACGCTCCGGTCTTCTCCAGCATCGACATCGTAAGGCGCCGTGTTCCCTCCTATGATCATGACATCGAAGAAGAACCACATGGACCCAGGCGTCTTCCCAGGATATGTGGTCATGTCAGGGAAGTTATAGAACACGTCGGTTCTGTAGGCGTATAGGCCAAACGGATACCAGAGCACGATGTAGGGGCAGTCCTCGTACAGGATCTGCTGCATCTCGAATATGATGGCCTGTCTCTCGTCCTCATCTACGGTGTTCTGTTGTATGATGAACAACTGGTCGTAGTACGGGTTCGAGTAGAAGCAGTCCGACCATGCGGTCCAGTCCGTGGGATCGTCGGGAATCTGGTCGGTCGTCATCACAGACAGCATGAACGAGGGATCCACGTCAGTGTCCCAAGCCCATATGTACAGGTCGTACCTCGCCTGGTACCAGTATGTGTACAAAGTGCTCTCGGTGATACCCAGTGGGGTCGCAAGTATGCCGGCCTGTTCAAGCGAGTTCGCTATCTCCTCGGCTGCCAACTGGTCTGCCACTGTGACATCGTTCCTGTAGTAGAAGATGAGGTCAAGTTCGACACCGTTCGACGCATTCTCCCTGATGCCGTCTCCGTCCTCGTCAGCAGTGTATCCCGCTGAGTCGAGGAGGGCGTTGGCTGCGTCTATATCGAAGTTCCACACCTCGTCTTCAGGTACATCATAGTGCCACTTGTCCGTCGCCGTCGGGATAAGGGAACTCCCTGGCTCGGCCAGGTTGCTCAGGATGGTCGTCACGATATACTCCTTGTCGACGCACATCGCGATTGCCTGTCTCACGGCTACATTGTTCATCTCCAGGTTCTCGCTGGCCTGATTGAAGTTCTCCCTCAGATCCTCCGGCATGCAGTTGATGCCTAGCTCGAAGAGAGACAGCGCCTTGACGGCCTGTCCCTCGATGTCCGGCTCAGCTAGAGTGGCGTCCCATGCATCTGTGGGGACACTGGTCGCAACATCCAGGTCGCCTGAGTTCAGGGCATTGATCATCGACGTGTCATCCGTATACACCTTGTAGAGCAATATGTCGAAATCAGCGACGTCGATAGAGTAGTTCGTATAAGTGCGCATCCTGATGAAATCGTCCTTCACGTACTCATCCAGGATAAATGGTCCGGAGCCGACCGGTCCCGTGGGGAAATACATGGTGTTCCAGTAGTCCGCCGTATCCAGCTTGTCCACCGGTATGTTCTCCCATATGTGCTTCGGAAGAATCGGGACGTTCAGGCTGAGCATGGTCGCCTTCGGGACCTCAGTCGTGATCCTCACGGTGAAGGGGTCTAAGGCAGCGGTCTCGGTGATGTTAGCCAGATAGTCGATCCAGAGAGCGCATGTCTCGCTGTTGTCCTTGATCAGGTTGAACGTGAATGCTACGTCATCCGCAGTGACCTGGACATCGTCGTGCCAGTAGGAATCCTGGGACAGGTTGTAATACCATATGGTCCCGGTATCATCATGGTACCACTCTCTCGCCAGCTGCGGGCCGCTCGAAAGGTCCGGCTCGACCGAGTTCAGTGTGTCATACATCAGGAATGATATCGTGTATGCCATGCTGAGCGTCATCGAGAATGGGTTGAGCGTTCCTGGATCCTGAAGCGTCCCGACGGTCATCGTGACCTCGTCCGCAGCAGCTGCGTCGACCTGGCCTACGCCGATGACAGGCGCGACAATAGCCACACAAAACATCAATGCACACAAAGCTAGCGCTGTTATCCCTCTACCCCATATCATGCTTCAACCACTCCATTAATCCCCTTGGTTGGCTTTGAGTCGGAAGGCCAGCAAGACGCTGACCTAATCCCCAAACGCTTTGCCCCCAACCCACTTGATGCTATATTAAAGTGATTAGATAGTCGGCGCAATGCTCAACGGATATCGTAGCATGGTGTCGAGACTCGGGTTCTCGCCGCTGGTCATTGTCCCGAATGAGTCATTGTCAAGAACGCGAAGTGCAGATGCAAAACTCCATCTATGAGTTCATCTCTAATGGCGCAGGCTAGGCTTGACCGGGACGTTCGGCGTGTCCTTGTACACCAAAATCGTCGACAGTGGGGGTGACAGCTGGGGACGTCGTAACCGAACCGGTGCCAGTCCAACGGCCAACAGTGAGATCCTGTCCGATGGGGCTGAAGGCGGCCGCATGTTCCTGCCGGAGGGCGGGGGCGTCGGCCTTTATCGCGGGGATCGGGTCAGGCCCTGACGGGAGCAGCCTCACCGCGAACTATCAACGCTCACCGGGAAGCGGGGTCGAGGAGGTCGATGGGTAGCTGGCACAGGGGAGGCCGGCAACCCCAGTCGCCTAGCACTTCATCTTCACACAGTGAATCCAGCACACGAAGGCCGTAGACGTCAGCCACTTGTAAGAAGGAAAAGAGAGAGTCGAGCACGGTGGATGCCGCAGCGTGACAGCACCCTTTTACTAGCTCAACCTACCCGAGCTATTAGGCGCCCTCTCGGATTGGTTGCTAACCGCTGTTTTGCCGTGTTTCTCGCTCTCCAGATGACACATGAAGCTGGTGCCAGTTCATATCTTTTGCGGAATGCGGCACCCGAGCCTGTCCTTCCTGAAGTCGAACAGGACGCCCTTCTCATCCCCGCTGCTCAGCTCCAGGCGACTGCCAGGTCTCACTTGGCCGCATACTGCAGCAGTGAGCCCAGCAGCCTCTAACCTGGAACAGAGTCGGCCAGCGCTTCTCGTCGTGCATGTGACGACGAAACCGCACCCTTGGTATGCAAGCAGCCACTGGAGCGGGTCCTCGCGCGCCGGCATGGGTATGTGGTCAACATCCACATGTGCGCCCTTGGAGCTCGCCTCGAGGAGCATGCCGAGCGTGCCGAGACATCCTGGGTTGCTGATATCCTTGCCCGCCGTCAACATAGGGGCGGATTTGTGCATGACCCCCAGACGTGACTGGACATCCTCGGGGGTCTTGCGGCTAGTAGTGTCCCATGAGTAAGGTATGCCTGGGGTGAAGCGGCCGTCGAGGTCCATGGCGAACACAACACAGTCGCCGACGTTGGCACCGCTGCTCAAGACCAGTCTCGACGGTGTCGTCCTGCCCAGCATCGCGACATCGACCGCTGCGTAGCTAGTATCCGGGTGAAGATGTCCGCCCACCATCGGAACGCCGAACTTGTCGCAGGCATCCCTCATCCCCTTCACCAAGCGAGACCTGACATATGCGTCCCCACACGAAAGCACATTCACCGCTGCGAGTGGGATGCCGCCCATCGCCGCGATGTCGTTCGCATTCACGAGGATGGAACAATAGCCCGCCCAGCGCGGGTCCTTGTCCACGAGGTCTTGGATGATGCCATCGGCTGCCAGCAGAAGGACCTCCTTCCCGTGCCTGATGGCAGCCGAGTCCTCACCTGTTGCAGCCAGTAGGTGTCCGTGGTGTTCTGGTATCAGAATGCGCGCAATCGACTCAATGGGCGCTTTCCTGACGACCCCGCGGTACGACCTGACCCTCTGGATGATCTCCGCCAGCTCCACGAAAAACCTAACGCCCGAGCCAGTAGATAAATTGAGTGTCTCAGAGTTTAGTCTGGACGGTCTCCTTCGCGTGGGAGCGCAGCCCGAACCTGTCGACCACGACGTCTGCGAGGACCCTGACGAAGAGTGGCTCAAGGTCGGCCTCGACGATTGTGGGTATGTCACTGTTCGGGACCTTGTAGCCAAGCCTTGTGAGGAGTGACTTCGCATCAGCCCTCTCGTCGGGCGTGGCCTTCCTGCCCTCGACGATGCCGTCGACGCCGCATCTCCTGACCTCCATGTCGAACACCGCCCTCTTGAAAAGCCGCTGGAGGCAGTACGCGGCGATCGTGGCGCGTTCCGTCGCCGTCCCAGGCATCGCGTTCACGCAGCCGCCAATCATCTCGTACAGGCTGCGGTCTCTCCCCCCGGAAAGGGAGAACACCTTCGCGGGCTTGATGTCCTTCTCCTTGAGTATGTCGAGGTCGGCCAGTGCTTTGAGGTACCCTGTGAGCTCGAGCCTGTGCATCTTGACCCCTCTCGATGCCAGCTCCCTGCTGACGCCGCTGATGGAGGCCGGGTCCTTCTTGAGCACCTCGAGCACGAGGTCCCTCAAGTCCTTCTCTGGAGAGAACATGATACCGGACTTGGTAACAGATTGGGTAATAAAACACTTTCCTCAGTTCAGGATGGCCGGGCCCATCAGCTGCCAGAGTATCAGGAACAAGACCATCAGCGCGAAGGCGAGCGTTATTGTCCCGACGACCTTCTCCCTC
>JBFYNF010000036.1:0-6079 GCA_041304525.1 Thermoplasmata archaeon
GTGTGCTCTTCCGATCTTACACATGCCTCTGCACGCCTGGGCCTGCTGATAAGCGAAGTCCCAGAGCTTCTCCGAGAATGAGGTCATGGCGACCTCCATGAGGTCCTCGCAGGGCTTCGTCATGAGGCCCATCGACTTGGCGCGTGATATGAGGTCCTTGTTCTGGGTAATGACCTCGTTGATGGAGTCCTCGAACAGTAGAACTGCCTTCTCGGAGCACCTGTGGAGCGCGTCCTCGGCCTTGGTGAACTCATGTTTGGATAGGAACTCCTGGGCCATGTCCACTATCTCGTCGCACTGGACCGTATCGATGCCCACCTTGCGCAGACGCTCCACCTGTTCCATGACGGAACTCAGCTCTATGCGGGCGGTGTCGATGCTCTCCCTTATCAGATGGAGCTCGTCCCCGCTCTCCAGGGCCTTGCTCAGAGCGTCGACATACTTCCCCTTCGATAGCAGGTCGTTGGCCTCGTGCACGAGCCTTCTGACGGTCTCGCTGGTGATGCCTTCTTCCGCCGCTTCCTCGTACTTCCTTTTGGCCAAGTCGACGGCCTTGGAACCGACCTCCCTCTGGAGTTCCGCGCGGTCCATCTCGACCTCGCACTGCATGGCGAGCCTCAGGGCATCCTGGTATCGCTTGTCGTTGAACGCGGCGATGCCATCGGCGACGCATCTCTCGGCAGTCCCGATGTTGGCTCCTTCGGATGTCGCCCGGTCAATCCTGTCCCTGAACTTCGTCAGTGTGCTCCAGATCGTGTTCCTGGTCACCTCGGACGAGGTCTCGGAGGATTTCTTGGCGAGCTCGAGTGCTATCGCGTACTGATGCCGTGTGAGCGCCTCGACTGCCTGGTCGAGGAGCTCCCTTGAGATCCCGACCTCCATGTCCAACGTCTCGGCGTCCCTGAGGTTCGTCCTCGCGACCTTGATCTCCACAGCCGCCTGGGAGCTGAGGTTCTTGATCTGGTCGATGTCGTTCTTCGCGGAGTCGATGCACCTGAGAGCCTCTGGATAGTCTCCTGCCCGGACGAGGCCAACCGCCTTCTCAGCGAGCACCTCGGGCCCGGACGTGTCCACTCCCACATTCTTCGCGTCCGTGATAAGCCTCTGGAGGTCCTTGACCATGATCTTCGCAGCCTCGGCGATGCTCTGGAGGGCTCTGTCGCTGCACGACTTGGCGGTCTCCAGGGCCTGCTCGTAGTCCTTCGCTTTCATCAGGTCTTTGGCCCTTGCCAGCATCTCCTGCGCCTCTGAGACGTCGACCCCATTGGCCTCGCCGAGGTCGATACTCTCCTTGGATGCGAGTATGAACTTGGCTGCAAGGTACATCGCGAGCTTCTTCTCGGCGGCGTCAGTGAGTTCGTCGAGCATCTTCTCAGCTTCGTCGAAGTCGCCTCCGTAGAACCTCGTCTTCGCGGACTCCAATGCCTTGGACTGCTTGGACACGTCTGCCCTGCTCTTCTGCGCCTCGGATATCAGTTCCTCTGCGCGTCGAATCTTGTCTTTGATCCCGTCGAACCTAGTGATCTTGTCCTTCAACGATACGCGAGTGTCGCGGAGTGTCGAGTGAGCGGCTTCGAGGTCCTTCTTCTCGAAACTCGTCCGCGCCTCTTTGATCCGCGCCTTGGAGGATTCAACATCGATGCCGACAGCCTTGGCCTCCTCCAAGGTGTCCTTGATTCCAGAGAACTCCGCCTGCACGACCTTCAGCATCATGTCGTCGGCGCTCTCGACGATCTCCTTGGCCCTGGCCGTGGCATCCTCGTACACCTTCTTGGACATCGCCTGTTTGACTCTGTTGAGCAGTATCTCGAGGTCGGCCGCGTCGCCGTCCATACCTTTGAGTGTCTCGATCTTGGCTGTGGCGAGGGCCAGGAGCCTCTCGCACTCCTCCTCGCCTGCCTTCTCAATCCTCTGCTGGGCCTCCTTGAGGAGTTCGGAGGCCTTCTCGAACGACTGGTCGGACAGTCTGAGGCGCGCCTCCGTTATGTTCTCGGCAACCTCGGTTAGGTCCTCTTGTCCGGAGAATCCCTGGACGAACTGGTCGAGGTTATGGAGTCTGTCGCTGAGTACCCTGGTCATTGCGGCGTTGGCGGCATCCAGGCCTGCCCTGGCCAGTTTGACGCTCTCGGGCATGTCCTCTTCGGACATCGACGCGAGAGCTCTCTGGAGCAATCCTTCTGCCTCGGACATGTCTGCGCCGACCGACTTCCCCAGCTTGAAGGCCTTGTCTGTGGTGTCAATCGCGTCCATGGTCCTGTCATGTGCGGCCTTGCGGGCCTCTCCGAGGCCCTGTTTCGCGAGCTCGGCCGTCCTTTCGTATTCCTTTGATTCGAATGCCTTCTTCGCATCTGTAAGGACCCTCTTGACCGATGACGGGTCCCCGCCGAGGTCCTCTGCGAACCTGATGGCTTTTGCCAGCTCGACGATATGGTCCCTGGCACTGTAGAACACGGCCAGTGCATCGTCGATCTCCTTCCTGCTCTGCTCGGCGTACCTGACGGAGTCCTCGAACTTACCCAGTCTGTAGTTGTCTCTTGCGGTGTTGAGCAACATGATCGCCTTGGTCATGTCGACACCGATCTTCTTAGCCAGGACGAACTTGTCCTTGGCCTGGGCAATGACATCGAGGACCGACTTGAACTGCATCTCGCGGATCCGCTCGTTCGCGAGGTTGATTGCGCGCAAGGCCTCGATGTAGTTCTTCTCCTTCAGGGCGGTCTGTCCCTGTTCCAGGAGTTCCTGGGGCATGGTGACGTCTTCTTCGACCGTCTTGAGCTTCCTTATGCCTTCCCTGGCCTCCCTCAAGATCTCCTGTAGTTTGGATGACATCGAGTTCTCGCCTTCCGCCTCCGCGCGCTTGGCGTACGCGAGAGCCTCCTTGAACCTGAGTGCGTCGAGAGCGGCCTTGGACCGATCGACGTGCGCCTTCACCTTCGACATGTCGGCTTTGAGCTCATCGCCTGCTGCTATCAGCTCTTCGACATCTTCGATTGCGGTGTTCACCTGGGCCCGGACATTCTCGCCCGCGCCCTCGAGCGCCTCCTTCACATGCATGAGACCCGTCTCGTACTCCTGCTTGTCCAGGGCGCTCTTGCCCTTGTGCAACAGTTCCTCGTAGAGGGACACGTCGTCGCCCATCTCCTTCGCCTGGATTAGGACTTCCTGGGCCTGCGATAGCAGCGATGAGAAGTATTCGTGGAGCGCCCTCTCGGCGGCGTCGTACGCGCTCTTGGCACTCTTCATGGCGCTCTGGTGGTCATCCCTGAGGACCTGCTCCCTACTCTTCTCTAGGAGCTCGAGGGCGCCCTTCGCGTCCGAGGCTGGTATCTGTGCCAGGTTCAGCAGTCCCTCGGCCGAGTCAGCTACCTCCCCGATGCGCTTCACGAACGCGGACTTCGCCTCATCGGAGGCCTTCCTGACATGCGCTAGGGCGGTCTGGTAATCCCTGCCATTCATGGATGCGTTGAAGTCGGCCAGCGTGCGCTCGACGTCGGAGATGTCCGTATCGTTCTCCCTGCAGGTCTTCAAGAATTCCTGTAGCGAATCGTGCTCCAGCTCGGCCTTCTCCTTGTTCTTGCCCGCCTCCTTAGCACGCTCCTCCAGCTGCTTTGCTAGTTGGAGGCTCTTCAGGTAATTCCCGGCCACGATCTATCTAGCTCCTGCTGTCCGAGCTTATAAATCAAGCCCTCGCTGGCAATCGCTTTTTGCAGTGTTCACATTTTAGTAAGGCGACTTAAAAGTATCGTTACCTGTATCAATTGTGATAGACCCCTTCGGTTCCGCGAGACTCCTGGCGTTAAATACCGATTGCTCAAGGCGCTAGAATCCGCGTCTTCTCTCGCCCGAGCTCTTCTACCTTGCCTTTCGCGGCTGATGCGAAGGGTGCGTCCTCGCAGTAGGGCAGATTGATGAGGATATTCGCCACAGCCCCATCGATCCCCGCGCCGGCCAGACGCTTCGCGACCTCGATGTCTGACGAGGCGCTCTTTGTGCCGACTGCTGCCACCTTCTCGGAGAGACTCAGGACCTTCAAGCAGGCCTCTGCCGTGGACATCGGGACCTCCATCGCGACGCGGACCGCGTCCGAGTATGCGGTCGCTGCCTCCGCATCTGCGGGCGCGTTGCGCTTCGCCCGGGTCGTTTCGACCACCCTGTCGTACGCTAGCGCGTCGTCTGCGGCGAGTCTCAGCAGGAGGGATGAGAGCGCATCTGATTCCTCCTTCAACAGGGCGAGTTTCGACCAGTTGCCCTCGTGCTTCTTGTTCTTCAGTGTGATGCTGCACACCATCGAGAGGAGCGATGCTGCCATGGCCCCTGCCGCAGCAGCGGCAGTGCCACCTCCTGGAGAGGGCTCGGCGGACGCGAGCTCGTCGCAGAATGCTCTCAGGCCCTTCGCGCTCGTCAGCACCAGATCCTCCTCTCCAGTACCTGGCTGCTCGCAAAGCTAGGGACCTTCAGGAACCTGCCAGCGAGGTCGCAGACGGCGTCTAGCGGTATCGGGCCTATGATCTCACTCTCGGCGACCTCGACGCCTTTGGCGTCGGCCTCCTTCTTGACCTCGAGGAAGACCTTAGAGATGGGGGTGACCGTGTAGTCGGTCAGGTTCATCGATACCTGGACCATGCCTTTGTCCCTCAGGTGGAACCCGAGCGCCTTCAAGTGGGGCATGCCCCCGCTGCTAGCCCGGATCTTCTTCGCAATCGCCTTCGCGACTTCGACGTCTTCGGATCTGAGGTTGACGTTGAACGCGATGAGAGGCATCCTCGCGCCTACGGCGATGGCCCCCGCGGTCGGGTGTACAGCCCTCGGGCCGAAGTCAGGGTACCGTGAGTCGTCCGTCAGTATGGCTTCCCTCAGGCCCTCGAACTGCCCCCTCCTGACGACTTCGAGGTTCTTCCTCTCAGGCCGTGTCGCCGCCGCCTCATAGAGGTACACGGGTATCTTCAGATGCTTCGCAATCCTCATGCCTACCTTGTTCGCGATCTCGACACAGTCTTCCATCGTCGCTCCGGAGATGGGCACGAACGGAAGTACGTCGAGGGCCCCCATCCTCGGATGCTCGCCCTTGTGTTTGTTGAGGTCGATGAGTTCCATGGCCGCCCGGGCGCCCCTGAAGGCGCTCTCCTGGACGCTGTCCTTGCTGCCAGCGAATGTGACGACGCTCCTGTTGTGGTCTGGGTCCATCTCTACGTCGAGGACCTTGGTGCCGGGGACGGACCTGATGGAGTGCACTATGCTGTCGACTACCTCCTTCCTGCGCCCTTCGCTGAAGTTCGGGACGCACTCGATCACTGCCGCCATCGTACCAGAACCGATTGTGGGGAATCGACTAGTTGTTCTTATAAGGTCTTCTCTTTCGAGCGCGCGACCAGCGGCCTCACTTCTTGATGACGTCCACAGCTGCCACCCTTTCCAGGATGAGGTCGGCCAGCCGTTTCTCGGCCACGGTCGACATCTCCCTCTCACTGATGCCGAACCGCGCGAGTCTCGTCCTGTCGCACGCCTCTCCTCCAAGGGGGAGCTCGGACCACCCCTCGCCGGGCGAGAAGCGCCCTTTGAGCACGGCGATGACTACACTCTCGGTCTTATCCCCGACCGCCATCTTCCGAATGGCGCCCGATAGTTGCCTCTCGCCGGAAGCGTACAGAAGGGTTTCCATGGCCAGCGACTCGGAGGAGTTCCGTCCCTCGTCTGTCGCCTTGACTGCGTGCAAGAGAGCGCTCTTGATATGGTCCTTACCGAAGACCATGTCCCCGTCCAACATGAGTATCTCGGCGCCCGAAGCTGCGGCCTCCGCAAGGACCACGTCCATCAAGGCCTTCGCTTCTCCCATGGCGACCGCCCTGGTCCATGCCTGAACATCCGTCTCGTCGGGACCGTGCATGAGATTACCGCCGTCGCGCCCTATCGGAACTCGACCAGGGACCGTTGCCCGTCCTCGCTGTTGACGGGCATGGTCGGGTCCGTCTGGCCCAGTTGGTCCTTGATGGACCTCGCAACCGACTCCCCAATCGTCGGTATCTGCTTAAGTCTGTCGTAGCTCGTGTTCCTCAGGTCCTCAAGTCCTTTGAAGATCGGA
>JBFYNF010000037.1:0-6454 GCA_041304525.1 Thermoplasmata archaeon
GCGGACAGCGTGCGCTCGGAGTATCTGGCCAAGCGTGACCAGGAGGAGCGGCACAGGGTGCTGTCAATCGCACCGATAGGGATAATGTCGCTCGACCCGAAGGGCATCGTCCTCTCAGTGAACAAGCAGATGCTGGGCGTGTTCGAGAGGGACCGCGAGGAGGATATGGTGGGCACCAGTATCTTCGAGATCGCGGCGGTGCACAGGTCTGGAATGGACGTGCTCGTCATACAGGGCATGGAGGGCCACGCATCTGAGAAGGTGGACCTCCACTACGTCCCCAGGCAGGACAAGGCGTTCTATCTACATGTCAAGGTCACCCCACTCTTGTCAGACAAGGGTGACGTCCAGGGCGTCGTGCTCGTGGCGATGGACACGACATCCAAAGTCCGTCTCGAGAGCCAGTTGGAGCGCTCGTATGAGAAACTGACTCAGACCTATCAGGAACTGGAGCGCGTGACGAAGATGAAGAGCCAGTTCATAGACGTGGTCTCGCACGAGCTCAGGACGCCCCTGACCGTCATGAGGGGATACGTGGACCTGGTCGAGGGCGAATACGCTCCCATGCTCGACCCCAAGTTCGGCCAGAGACTCAAGATCATCAAGGCGAACACTGACAAGCTGTATGCCCTGGTGGAGAGCATGCTGGACATCAGCAGGCTGGAGAAGGGCAGTCTCGAGATACACACCGAGCCGATGAAGGTGGATACGATACTCGAGGATATGGTCAACGACCGGCTCAAGGACGCCGAGGAGAAGAAGCAGACCCTGACACTCTCGGTGGACGGTGCGATACCGATTGTGGTCGCCGACCGCCGGCGCATGCGGGATGTGTTCAACAACCTGATCGACAACGCGATCAAGTACACCGAGGAGGGCGGGAGGATACAGGTGGGGTGTCGGGACGAGGGCAGGATCGTCCATGTCTGGGTGAAGGACAACGGCATCGGCATACCCCTCGAGAACCTCGGGAGGATATTCGACAGGTTCTACATCGTCTCCAAGGACGACCTCGCCCATCAGGTCGACAGGATCGGCCTCAGCCTGCCCATAGCGAAGGGCATAGTGGAGGCGCACGGCGGGAGGCTCTGGGTCGAGAGCCAGGTGGGCAAGGGCAGCGTGTTCCACGTGGACATTCCGAAGGAGTCTCCGAAGTAGGTCGGAGAGGATTCTAATACCCGGCTACAATCTCGGACTTGTATGCCTCCTAGAGACCGGCGCAACGCAGTGATTCTCACCGCTTTCGCGAGTCTGATCTGGGGCACATCTTTCCCTGGGGTCAAGTGGGGGCTCGGATACGCGGGGAACGACATATTCTTCCTGTGGCTCAGGTTCGTCGTCGCGTCCGTCGTCACGCTCGCCATCGTGCTCCTGCTCAAGAGGTTCTCGTTCAAGGTCCTGAAGGACCCCATGATATGGCTCGTGGGGGCGTTCAACGCGGGCTCCTTCATCGCGCAGTACGTCGGCCTGACTCTGACGACCGCCTCCAAGACGGCGCTGCTGGTCGACATCAATGTCATCGCCGTGGCCATCGTTTCTTACTTCGCGTTCCGTGAGCGTCTCAACAGGATACAGACTGTGGGGATACTCGTGGGCGTAGTCGGGATAGTGTTGCTGACCGCCGATGGTGGGATGTCCTTCGGCGAGGACGAGTTCCTTGGTGACATGGTCGTGTACCTATCGGGCTGGGGCTGGGCCTTCTTCATCGTTCTGAACAAGACGCTGTTGTCGAGGTACTCCGCCATCGAGGTCAGCACCGCCGCAATCGCGACGTCCACCGTGTGGCTGGTCCTGCCCGTGGCATATCTCAATCTCACGGGCGCGGACTTCACCCTCGAGCCAATGGCATGGGCTGCGATAATCTATCTGGGTATTGCTTGCACTTCCGTAGCGACCCTGCTGTGGGCCATGGGCCTCGAAGGGGTCTCTGCGACGGCATCAGCCACCATAATGCTGCTGGAGATCGTGACAGCTCTCGTGATTTCGATACTTCTGCTGGATGAGTCGTTGAAGCAGATGGCCCTCATCGGGGCGGCCCTCGTGCTCGCGGCCATATACCTGGTCGCGTCAAGTGGTCACAAGGGCGAGGTGCCGGCTGTCAGCCATACATGACGGCGAGTCTTCTGCTTGCTCGTGCTCTGGGCCTCGCTATATCGATGCCACATAGCCCGTGATCCCGTCCAGGATCATCTGGACGGCGTACGCGGATGTTATCAGGCCCATGACCCTCGTCAGGGCCCTCGTGCCTGCGTTTCCTATGACCTTGAACACAAGGTCGACCTTCCACAGCATGAGGGTCGTTATGGACATCACGGCTACGAGCGACACAAGTACCCACATCATATCGGCAGTGCCCGTCAGGGTTATGACCACGGATATCGCGCCTGGCCCGGCGAGCATCGGCGTCCCGAGCGGCACGAACGCCACATCCTCAGGTATGTGCTGCTCCTCGTCAGGCTCCTCGGCTCCCTTGTGCCTGGACCTAGGTGTGTCTCCCTCGTACAGCATCATGACACCGATGACCAGCAGCAGGAGTCCTCCTGCTATCCTTAGCGCGTCGATGGAAACTGATAGGTAGTCGAGTATGACCTTGCCCAAGAGCGCGAACGCGACCAGGAGCGATGCGCCGAACGTGATGGCGTATTTGAGCGTCTTGGACCGCTGCTCAGGGGTCATGCTCTTAGTCAGGACTAGGTAGATCGGCATCACCCCGAACGGGTCTATGACAATGAACATGGGGATGAAGACTATGAGGAACTCGAACGCCATCGAGTCCCTCGATGCTTTGCATCTATTTCTTGCCTTTGTTGCCTCGTGGGCAAATTCTTTAGGGCATGCGGACGATGACACCAATCGATATCATGAGGACAGAACCCGGCCTCAAGGATGCCTACGCCCGGATAGACAAGGACATCACCAGGCACATCTCGCGGACTCGCCGGTTGTTGAGGCAACCGAGCTCTAGCCAGCAGGATATTGGGATCGATGAGTGCGCTGAGCTCGTGGCGAAGCTGTACGAGGAGGTCGGATGTGAGAAGGTCGAGGTCGTCCAGACGAAGGGCAACCCGGTCGTATATGGCGAGTGCAAGGGAGAATCGGACAAGACCCTCCTCGGGTACTTCATGTACGACACGATGCCATTCAACGAGCCTGGCTGGAATCACCCACCGATGGAAGCTAGGATTGTGGAGAA
The DNA here is from genome assembly GCA_041304525.1 of Thermoplasmata archaeon. GTDB lineage: Archaea > Thermoplasmatota > Thermoplasmata > UBA10834 > UBA10834 > UBA9653. Next base: position 3,194 of record JBFYNF010000037.1, read on the forward strand.
GCGGCTGCCCGCAGGCAAGGTCAAGGCGATCGTGAACAGGGGCACGGACAACACGAAGGGTCCGCTAGCTGCGTTCCTGAACTCGGTCGAGGCATGCAACAAGAGCATGGGCAGGCCACCAGTCAACCTGGTCCTGGTCGCCGAAGGTGAGGAGGAGCTCGGAAGCCCGAACCTCCCGCTATACGTGAAGAAGGACAAGAGGCGCCTGTCGAAGGCAGATGCCTGCTACTTCCCGTTCTTCGGCCAGGATTCTGACGGCAAGGCGAACCTGTACCTCGGGGTCAAAGGCGTCGTCTACTTCGAGCTGAAGGCATCGGGCAAGAGGTGGGGAAAAGGGCCACAGGAGTTCGCCATCCACAGTAGCCACAAAGCATGGGTCGACAGTCCTGTCTGGAGACTCATAGATGCGCTCAAGACCATGACCGACGACAACGGGAACGACATACTCATCGAAGGTTTCAGGGACAAAATCGCCCCCCCAATGGCTGAGGATAAGGAACTGACCCGGGAGCTGGCGAAGAGGTTCGATGCGAAGGCATTCAAGGATGCCATGAAGGTCAAGCGGTTCATCCTCCCGGAGGACGACCCGGAGGCTCTAGTCAAGATGTTCGTGTACGGCACGACCCTGAACATCGACGGTATATGGGGCGGGTACACGGAGAAGGGCTCGAAGACCGTGTTGCCACATGAGGCGACCTGCAAGATCGATATACGCCTCGTGCCCAACCAGGAGAAGGACGAGATGATGCCGTTGGTGAGGAAGCACTTGGACAGCCACGGCTATGGAGACATCGAGATGAAGGAGATAGACACAGGGTACGACTGTTGCCGGGCGAGTGTCAAGGAGCCCGTGGTGCAGTCGATGCTCGCCTCGTACAAGGCGTTCGGGCAGGATCCAGATATCTGGCCGACCAGTGGGGGCGCGGTGCCGTTCTATGTCTTCAACAAGATACTGGGCCTCCCGTTCACGATGAGCGGGATCGGCCACAGCGACCTAGCCCATAGCCCCAATGAGTACATGGTCGTTGAAGGGAACAAGAATGTCGCTGGCCTGGCCGAGGCCGAGAAGTTCATGGTCCATTTCATGAACGGTTTCGGTCACTCTAACTGAAGCGCGCGCTCGTACTCGCGCAAGACCGTGTCGGCGGCAGCGTCCCAAGAGAACGCCTTGACCCGCTCTCTTCCGGCTTTCCCCATCCGATCCCTCGCGTCGCCATCTCCCAGGAGTCGACATATCGCTGCGCTCAGGCCGGGCACGTCGCCTGGATCCACGAGCAGCCCCTCGACGCCGTCGGTGACGAGTTCCGGAACGCCTCCGACCTTAGTCGCTATGACGGGCTTCGAGCATGCCATCGCTTCCATTAGTGAGAGTCCCCAGCCTTCGTTCCTGGAGGGGAGGACTAGCAGATCGCAGTCCGAGTAGAGCTGCGCAAGCTCCTCATTGCTTACGGATTCCAGGAGTGTGAAATGGTCCGTGATTCCTGCTCTCTCGGCGAGGACCTTGAACCAGCCTGGCTCATCAATGCCTCGGAAGCCCGACTTGGCCACAGCGACGAGCCTCGCCTCGGGATGGTTCCTGACAACTGGCGCCATCGCCAGTACGAGGTACTCCAGCCCCTTCCTCGCCTCGAGCCCCCCGACGAATAGGACCGTTGGATTCATGGATCTCCTGGGCGGCAGATCGGAGAAATCTCCCGAGTCAAGGCCGTTGTATGTCACGATGGAGTCGTAGCCGTGTTCTTCTGCCAGCATCCGTTTCCAGTATTCGGACACTACGAACCTGTGGTCTGCGTGCGCTACGGCGCGCTTCTCGAACTCGAAGAGTCTTGGCTCAGCGAAATCGTCCACATGGTGCACTGTCCTGAACACGGGCGCTGAGATCTTGCCAGAATCCTTGATGAGCGCGAGCGCAGTGCTCCCGACGCAGTCCTGAGAGTGATACACGTCTGCGTCAGTGGGAAGTCCTCGCGCATATGCATGCACCATTCGCTCCAGGCGCACCATCACATCTGGATGCCACTCATACTTGAAAACCTGGAAAGGCACGTCCACCGGTCTGAAGTACCCTCTCGCAGCGGCCTCGTCGTCACTCCTAGCCAACGAGTACAGGGTCACATCGGCGCCCCTTCGCTTGAGCCTCTCGGCGAGCTTGAGGGCGTGTGCGACTCCGCCCCTGGCCCTTGTGCTGTATGTCAGCATCGCGACCTTCAAGCACGATCGATACTTGTGAACGCAGAGGTTGCATAACTCCTTTGCCCGGGTTAGATGGCCCGGCCGACTGCACAGTTATGGACGTGAGACACGCGCACGCATCCGAGTTTCGTCCAGTCACTTCCAGTCTGACAGCGTATCGAGGAAATGTTATTAACCCGGCGACATTTATCCCGGTACTGCAGTCAGCCGGATGGCATTCCTGGCGCCCATCGAGTTTGTATCGGGCGCATGGCTGGGACTGCATGAGTGCGCCTGCATCTGTGCGGGCAGAACGCGGAGAACGAGTATCTAGCGGGGATCTGCTTCGGGCGGGGCGAATAATGCCAAAGGGGGCCAATAGCACAGGGAAACGCAACAACGAGCTTCTGCTATGGTTCGACCAGATAGGTCTCAAGGACATCGACAAGGTCGGCGGCAAGAACGCATCCCTAGGCGAGATGCTGAGGCACCTGACCAGCAACGGCATCAGGGTCCCCGAGGGCTTCGCAATCACGACCAAGGCGTTCAGAGAGTTCGTTGCCGCGGCGAGTTTGGAGGACAAGGTCAAGAACATCCTGGACGGCATGGACCCGGACAATCCCTCGGATGTCAGTCCCAGGGGCAAGGCAGTCCGCAAGGCATTCCTCGAGGCTGAATTCTCGGACGAGATCAGGCGCGAGATAGAGTATGGCTACTGGGAACTCGGAAGGAGACTCGGGATCGAGAACCCGAGCGTTGCGATACGGTCCAGCGCGACATCCGAGGACCTCGACGGCGCGTCCTTCGCGGGTCAGCATGAGACGATACTCAACGTACGTGGCGAGACCAACGTGCTCAGGGCCATCAAGCAGTGCTTCGCGAGCCTTTTCACGGACCGAGCCATCGCGTATCGGGCACACAAAGGGTTCAGCCAGCTCGACAACGCTCTGTCCGTGGGCGTGCAGAGGATGGTCAGGAGCGACCTCGCATGCTCCGGGGTGATGTTCACACTCGACACGGAGAGCGGGTTCGCCAACGTCGTATACGTCACCGGTTCGTGGGGCCTTGGCGAGATGATCGTCCAGGGCG
>JBFYNF010000038.1:0-2837 GCA_041304525.1 Thermoplasmata archaeon
TGAGGATCAAGTGCAGGTACTGCGGCGCCCTCAACGACGACATCAGAAGGACCTGCGAGTCGTGCGGCCCGAACCTGTAGTATCGGCCGCGGACGACACCGTCCTCAACAGAGAGCGTTCCAAGGAGACCGGGACCGGCATCGGCCAACCGACCAGACGTGGATCAGGCCCGTCTTGGGAAAAGCCATAAGGAATGGAAGGTGATTCGGCCACATGGTATCGGGACGCTTGCCGAAGGGATTGGCGTCGTCCAACGCTCCCAAGATAGCGAAGAGGCTCGGATCTGTCTCCGGCGGCAGAGTGTTGGATGTCGCCACGGACCAAGGAGGATTCATAGATACCCTGATGAAGACTCTGAAGGACTATGACTCATTCGTGGGGATAGACAGTTGCGCCTCGGAGAACTCCAGAGAGGAGCTGAAGGACGCGCGGAGACATTTCAGAGGAAAGCCCGTGCGATTCCTCGAGATGGACGGCGAGGACCTCAAGTTCAAAGACCATTCCTTCGACACCGTTTGCATATCTTACGCCCTGCATCATCTTGACAGGGTAGACGCGGTGCTGGCCGAGATGACGCGTGTGCTCAAACCCGGCGGTTATTTCATACTCCAAGAGTCTTACTGTGACGGGGACCAGACCGACGCGCAGAAAGCGGACGAACTCGAGCACCAATGGGGAGCGAGGATCGACACTCTGCTGGGCATCACCCACAACAAGACCTTCAAGAAACAGAAGATCATGGACATCGTGAACGGCCTGAACCTCAGGGATCTGGAGGTCTTCGATTCCACGCGTCCGGTCGACTGCCTGTTCTGTGAGAGGAAGCAGTCATGCGACGATCCAAAGAACCAGGCGAAATTCCACGACTCGATCAAGGGGCTCGACGAGACATTCCGAAGGATAGAGAACGTCCCCGACCCGGGGACCCGGGACCACCTCAAGGAGGAGGGAGAGAGGATCAAGCGAGCGATAGCAGAGTCAGGTTCGGCAGCAGCCTCGTATCTGTTCGTTATCGGCAAGACCTAGCGTATTCGCCCGAGCGTGGAGAGGCTGGACGAGATACCGTTCGAGACCTACTTCGCTACATGGCCAATGCTGCACCACGGGGTCGGGGACAACGTCGTATTCGTCAAGGGCTCCCCCGAGAGCGTCGTCGCGAAGTGCGCGTACGTCCAGGCCGGAGGGAGGGCGGAATCCATAGACCGGGATGCCATGTTCAAGGGGGCGCACGAGATGGCTGGTCAGGCCCTGAGGGTGCTCGCGGTCGCATTGAAATCGCCCCACGAGGGCTCTCTCGGCCAGGAGGACGTCTCATACCGCACAATGCTCGGCCTCATCGGCGTCGGCCCCACCGGCACGTCCAATATCTCGGGGTTGGGAGGGATCATGATCCTCGCGCCCGCCCTCAGGCCGCTCCTGTACGCCGGGGCGAACACCTCGACCACGGTGCCGTTCATCAGCGTCCGCGCGAGCTTCTTCCTGAGTGTGAGGTCGTTCTCAGATACCCCGTCACCAACTCGACGCCACCAGCCATCAACAACCGCATCATGTTCGGCTGCTTCTTGACCCCTCGGTTCGAGGCGAGCATCTTTCCCAAGATACGGATACGGTCAATGACGTTCAGACCATGGGCCCCGCCGAACTCGAAACAACTCAGGTCCACATCCAGGTTGATAGTGTTCAGGTCAGATTTTCCTGGGATGACTCGGACATACTCTACCCCGTCCCGTGTGGTCTTCAGGATCCAGCTTGTGACAGCCGCGCCATTGCTCATCACTGTGAGCTGCACCGTCTGATCACCAAGGAGTCTTAGGAACCTGGACATGTCGATGAGGTGGTGTACCCCCACCTCCCTCGTGTAACCTTCCACACCGGGGTCAGCCGACGCCTCTATTACCGCCAGCACGTGCCTTCCCAGGTTCTTGTCCTGAAGTTGCGCGCCCATATCAACCGAGAAACTCAGCTCATGAACCCTTTCGGCGATGAATTTGGAGAGCGGCCTCTTGGACGCATGCCTTATCACATGCATCCGTTCCTTCTCGAGGAATGTGTCTACAGTCCAGAATCGAGCCATGCAGATGGAGGCCAGCTCTTCGATCCGTTCACGGGAGATGTGTTTGGACTTGAATATCGAGTGCATCTCATCAAAACGATTCCAGTCGGTCTCGAAGATCAGCCCTTGGGCGTTCAGATCATCATAGAATCTGGTGCCGGGAAAAGGAGTCGCGATGCCGTAGGCTGAGCTCGTAAGCCCTATCCTCTTGGCATAAGCGGGGAATCCCAGTATCTGGTCTTCGGTCTGATCGGGGAGGCCGATGACAAACGTCCCGCCCGCGTTCCCGCCCCATCGCTTTATGTTGTTGACCGCGTGGATGTGCACGTCTGCGCTCAGGCCCTTGGATGTGGATTCGAGGTCCTCCATGTGCGGACTCTCTATGCCCATCTCGAAGCCCTCTATTCCCACTGCGATCATCTTCCGAACTACGTCAGGGTGCTTCGCCACCGTATCGGCCCGCACCTTGACGCCGAAGCGTATGTCGAGCTCATGCGGAGCCAAGAGGTCGCACAACCGCTCCGCCAGCGCGGGTCTCCCCAGGAAATGAGGGTCGGTGATGTCTACGCTAAGGGGCTTATGGTTGTGGAAGGAGTCCATCTCCAAGATCTCCTCCATCACATTCTCCGGAGAGCGGAAGCGTTGATGACCATTGCTCATGGTCGGTTCGCAACAGAAAGTGCATCTGCCATAACACCCCCTGGATGTCGTCAGGACGTCGTACTCTCGGCCATGCGACATCCGTGTAGCATAGGCATATCTCCTAAGGTGCCGAGCGGGAAAG
>JBFYNF010000039.1:0-3411 GCA_041304525.1 Thermoplasmata archaeon
GCAGCGTCTCCCGCATGCGCCTCCTGCGGTCCCGTTCGTCCTCCTCCATCTCCTCCTTGAGCTTCGAGAAGGCGACGCCGTCCTTGATTGTCACGACGTAGTCGCACGTGCGAGCGACGTCGTCTGAGTGCGTGACGATCAGCATTGTCTTCCCGCTCTCCCTGTTGAGCTTCCGGAGGAGGTTGACGACGGCCTTGCTGCTCTTGGTGTCTAGGTTCCCTGTGGGCTCGTCGGCCAGGATAATCGGGGGATCGTTCGCCAGCGCCCTGGCGATTGCGACGCGCTGCTGCTCCCCCCCACTGAGCTTCGAAGGTTTGTGATTCAGCCGGTCGCCCATCCCCACGAGCCTCAGTAGGTCGCAGGCGCGCGCCCTGCGCTCCATGCTCCGTACGTTCCTCGCCTCAAGGGCGAGCTCGACGTTCTCCACGGCCGAGAGCGTGGGTATCAGGTTGAATGACTGGAATACGAACCCGACGCTGTTCGCCCGGTACTGTGTCAGTTCCGCGCCGCTCATCGCCGAGAGGTCCTGTCCGTGGACCAGGACGGTCCCGGAGGTGGGTGTGTCGAGGGCCCCGACGATCTGCAACAGCGTCGTCTTCCCGCTGCCGCTGTCGCCCTTGATTGCCACCATGCTCCCCTTCGCGATGGAGAGGACCACACCCCTCAACGCCCTTATCGGCTCGCTACCGCCCTTCATCTCGAAGGATCGTTTCACGTTCTGCAGGGACACCGAGTGCGCGCTAGAAGTCATATCTGAGCGCCTCCGCCGGGGTGAGCCTCAACGCTGATAGGATCGGATACAGGGACCCGAGCAGACCGAGCCCGACCGCCAGGACGAGCCCGGTCGCGACCAGGGACGGGGTGAGGTCGAGGTCCGTGATGCCAGCGATCGACGCCGTGCCGGTGCTCGACGGCTCTCGGGGGCCGTCCGGGACGGCCGAGGTCGCTGACGTCGTGTCCATGAACATCCCGGCGATCGTGGGGGCGAACACCGCCGCGATGACGACCCCGGCGACCAGCCCGAGAATCGAGAACGCCACAGACTCGGTCAGCAGCTGTGTCGCCACCTTAGAGTTGCTGAAGCCGAGGGCCTTGAGCACGCCGATCTCCTTGGTCCGATCCCTAGTGACGAGGATCATCACGAATGACATCACCGCTGCTGCGGTCGCGACGGATATCATCGCGCCGAAGTCGCTGCTGATCGCGATGGCGTCCATGCTGTCCTGGATGGACCCGGTCATCTCCTCGGACATCGCGGCGACCGAGACGATGTCGTAATCGTCCGTCCCCAGGAGCACCTGCAGGTCCTCCACGACGTAGTCCACCGTGAGGAGCGACGACGCCGTCACGTAGACGACGCTCATGCCCGTCATGTTGTACGCCGCCTTGGCCGGCTCGTACGGAAGGACCACCGACTGGTCGCCGAACAGGGTGCCCGTCGTGAACAACCCCACCACGGTGAACGCCGTGCCGTTGACCGAGAAGACCGAGTCGACCTCAAGGCCCTTGGAGGATGCGAACTCCTCGCCCGCGACGGCGACGGCGGAGTTGACGTCCCCTGAATCGAGGGTCCTCCCAGAGGTGATGTCGATGGTCCCTCCAGATGTGAGGAATACTCCTTGACTGGGGTCCATCGCCTGTACCAGCGTGCCGCTCCTGAAGGACCCCGTGGACGAGGAGTCGAACTCCATCTTCGAGATTATCGGGTTCACGGCCTCCACGTGGTTGACCGTCCAGATGTCGTCGATGATGGACTCGTTCATGAGCTCCTGGGTCGGCATCATCATGCCCATGTCGCTGCTCCCCGCGGGACGGACGGTTATCGCTGTCTCGAGGCTCTCTGAGAGGCTTGAGACGTTGGTGGAGATGCTCGAACTGACCATGGACGAGGTCAGGAATATGGCCAAGGCGAACCCCACGATGAAGACCACGATGGCGGTCCTGGACTTGTTCCTCGCCAGGTTCCGCAGGCTGCGGGACATCACGGACATGTGACTCCTCCGCTCCCTGGAGTGCCGTTCTTCCTGGCGTGGCCGGACGTATTCGGCCCGTCTTCTGTCACGGGACGACTGCAACCGTTGCCCTATAATCTGGGTTTTCCAGGATTCTCTCCAAATCTCACCCAAATCCTCCTGAGAGCGTTCATTCCAGGCTCAGCCAGAGAAGGATTGTCAGCGCCACCGACGCGAAGACGTCGGCGATCCACGCGAAGGGCCCGATCCCGGTGACGGCGTGGTATCCGAGGAGCATCTGGACCACCGGGTTGGATGTGAGCGCGTACAGGAACAGGGATGCCATGGCTACGATCAGTCCGAGGGCGAAACCGGTTCTCACCTTGACATATATCTGGACGTAGAGGACGATGAGCACGCAGGAGAGGATCATGTTCGTCGCGGAGATGGCGGTCTTGACCGGAAGGTACGCGCTCACGTCATCCCGCAACCTGTCGAAGTCGTCGAACTCCGGTGGTTCGGGCAGCATCCGTTCCCCGGACAGGGCATAGCCCATCAGGGCGATGATAATCCCCGCGACTACGGCGATGCACACGGTCAGACCGACGAGCAGAGTCCTTGACATGTTCAGGGCCATGATTCAATCTCCCCTCTTCGCGCTTTTCCCAATTCTCTCCCAAATCTCGACGAAGGTGTCGTAGTTCTCCTCGAACATCGCTGAGAGGAAGTACATCGAACCGTACCTTCCGCTGCCAGATGTCACGAGGATGCCGTTCTCGTGGAGGATGGCGAGGTGGTGCCGGACCGTCTTGTAATCGAGTCCGAGCTGTTGCGCAATCTGGTTGGCGTTCAACGGACGTTCCTTCAGGAGGACTATGATCCGTGCCCGGTTGAGGCCGCCCTTCGTCCCGGCGAGGATCCACCACAGCAGCCTCTTCATGGATGGCTCCCCGTGATGCGGGACCCGGATGCGGGTCTGCGTTCACGAACCATCCCGAAGTCCTCGCCGTCCACGTGAATCGGCCACATCAGAAACGTGACTCTATTTAGGGCTTTGCCGCGTTTCCCCGCGGGATTCCATCCGACTCTGGGTCTATACTCCTCTTGGACGTGCACAAGGCCAGGCGAGTCGTAGGTCGGCATGGATCACCGTCAGTTTGATAGGCGGTCAGCGACATGCCGAGGCACGAGAGGTGGCTTCGTGGACGAGAAGGGTTTCAGGGGCTTCGTGAAGGAGGGAAAGCGGGTGCCGAAGGACCTCCCCGAGGAGACGGTCAGGGACAACATCAGGGCCGTCAGGACGTTCGAGTCCTTCCTGAGGAGGAAGGGCAAGGGAAGACAGTTCGCCGACGCCCGCGCCCGCGACGTCAAGTCCTTCATGGCTCACATGGCGAAGGAGGGCAAGGGCACGTTCGACGGCTACCTGGGCATGCTCAGGTACTCCAGGTTCTGCGGCAAC
>JBFYNF010000040.1:0-7333 GCA_041304525.1 Thermoplasmata archaeon
CCACGAGGGTGTAGTCGCCGACAGGGGCGTCCTCGAGCAGGTCGGGTGAGAGGCCAAGCCCTTCTCCAGACGGAGAGGACAGCAGACCGTAGCCGCTCATGAAACCAACGAACGCGAACAGTCCCATGAAGACTACGAGCCCCTTGATGCTGAGGGGCCGGCACACAGCGGCGCGTGTGGTCATATGCCCGGGAATTCCCCGCTCCTTATGGTCTTTCGCACGTATTGCATATTCTTCGGACTCAGTGCGGCGCATCGGATAAATCCCCCGACGCTGTGGAGAGTGTCACCATGCGTATATGGGACTTGCCCGTTGAGTGCCTCTGCAGGAGTCATCTACTAGCGGAGCACAGGGAGCTTCATGCGATATGGAGCATCATGGTGAACGACAAACGTGGATACTCGCGTCACCCTGAGGTCATGCGGTGGCGGGGCAAGCTCAAGGCTCTGCTCATTAGGCACGAGGCGCAGGTTAGAGAGATGCGTGCCAGGGGGTACATTCATCGTTCCCCACTGAGCATGTCAGTCGTGCCGCGCGGGCACGGTGGAAGGGTCCAGGATGTCCATCTGGAGTCCGTCGGCGAGCAGGTGCGGAAACTGAAGTCAAAGGGCTGCAAGTGCAACACTCGACGGGCGCGCGTGTGACAGTGACGCCGTAGTCAGCTCCCTCCCCGTCCTCGGGACCTCCTCCACACGAGGGCGCTCCCCGACGCAATGGCGGCTATGATCGCGGATATGATGGCTGGGACCACCAGCGACGGGCTATCCTCTGGCGGGACCGTCACCGCGACCGCGTTGGAGTACTCGCTCAGGCCTACGGAGTTCCTCGCTGCGACCCGATAAGAGTAAGTCCTTCCCGTCTCAACATCGGTGTCTGTCCATGACTGGGCCAGGCTCGAAGCCGTGCCGACGAGCAGGAGGTCGCTCGCGTTCGTCCCTCTGAATATCCGGTACTCGATGATCGGTTCGCCACCGTCGTTTGATGACGGAGACCATGTCAATGTCACGTGCCCACCGTCGAGATAGGCTTCGAGTGATTCTGGTGGTGTCGGCACCGTCGGGTCAGGTTCGGGTGGTGAATCATACGCCGCCTCCGCCAGGAGATGGTTGACTGCGGCCGCGACTGCATACACCGCCCCATGGAGGGACGCCATCGCGCTGTCGTGGAAGACCGCATCGGACCAGTCGTAGTTCGTGTCCATCCACACGTTCGTCTGTATGTCGCCCTCACCGAACGTTATGTCACGCGCGAGTGCGAGCGTGGCGTCATATGCGCTCAGGTTACCGAGGGCGATGTCGGAAGGCAAGGTGAGCGTGTCGAGTACGGTCTCGAACTCCCCCTCGTAATCCTGGTGGTGCACCTCGGCCCCCCAGTCGGTGTAGGCACCCATGGTGTGGCCGAACACCCCGACGTCAGCGATATAGTGGGTCATGGCCCCGATGTAGTATGCCGCCACCGAGAAGTCCCCCGCCTCGAGCCTCTCCAGCGCGAGACCATACATGGCGGATGCCCGAGTGGCACTGGCACTGTCCTGGAGCGTGCCTGAGGCGTAGTAGTAGACGTGGTGGTTGATCGAGTCCCCTATGAAATCGGGGTTGTCGGGGGCCTCGGTTCCGAGGAGGTATTCAGTGTGGTAGGTCGTTTCGAGGTATGAGATATCCTCTGTCTGCGGCGTGAGCGCCATGTCCGCGATCCAGTCGTGGGTGCCGTAGTCCGGGTTCTCAGGGTCAGCCGAGTATCCTCCGTTGCTCCACGCGCATGCGCATAAGGGTGTGAGAGTGACTATGATCGCAGATGCAAGAGTGATCACGGCGATGTGGTCGTGGCGCGTCATATCCTGTATGCGGAACGTCGGTCTGCTTCATGGCTCTTTCCTAGGGACGTCCCCGAACATGCTTGCGTCATCGGCGCGTGGACACGTGCGGTCGATGGATATGCCCGCCCCGTTCAAGCTGGCAGGTCCGGCCTGGACCGTCTCCGCTGAACGGCCACGAAGATCGTCAGCACGAACAGGACCGGGAGGACCGCGTCTGAGAACTCCGGTATCTTGTCGAATATGATATGGTACGGCGAGGTCGAGTTCTGGGTCCACTGCCAGCATATGGCGCCCTCGCCAGTGACCGAGTAGACGGAGGTCAGGTACTGCTTGCTGTAGGTCGTCTGATCGTCGATGGATACGAACGACCAGGTCCCGCTGACGTTCTTCTTGCAGAGCACGTTGTTGTTGTCCCTCTGAATCCACATCGCGTAGACGTTGCCTGTCGAGACGTCGAGGGATATCGTCGGATATCTCTGCCCAACCGAATCCGCAGTGCTGTCCAGCCGGACGGAGGATGCCCAACCCGCCGAATTCCGGTATGAGTATCGGATGTGCGGTCTCTGGTTCGAGCCGCTGGTAGTGCCGTCTCCGTACACCACGTGGAGGACGCCGTCCTCGTCAACAAGTGCGCTGGCGGGGGCCGTGTCGATGAAGTTGAGCGTCCCTGTGGCCGTGTATATGGATTCTTGAGCCCCCCAGGACCCACTGGTGCACTTCCTGGCGGCGACCGTCATGTCGTAGTTGTACACGACCCATACGTCGCTGCCTGAGCCTGCGGGCAGGACGGAGCCCTTGGTGTTTGACGAATCCGTGTCCGAGGACAGCATCCTGCCAGAGAGGGTCCATGCCGAGATGTCGTCCATGGAGTCGCTCTTGTATACCGCCAGGTTGTAGCTCACGGGGCTCTCCTGGATCCTGTCCGTCGTCATGAACCAAAGGTATCCGTCATGGTCTCTGCAGATGAACGGGTTCTTGGTCGGGACGTTGTATGTCGATATCTGCTTGGATGAGTCGCTCACCGCCCAGTCGATGTCGTGCGTGCCCGGGTCGACCGAGCCTCTCTGCAGGTAGACCGTGCCCGAAAGGGAGACCGTATCGCCGATGACGTATACCGTGTTGCTCGGTCGGTCATACCAGAGAGACGCGTACGCGACGCCGCTGGTAATGAACAGCTGCCCCTTCGCGGTCCAGGTGAGTCCCCCGTCCGTGCTATACTTGTAGACCGTGTTCGAGCCGTCGTAGAACACGCTCCAGAAGTTCGTGCCGTCATGGAACAACTTCCTCTGGCTGGACGAAGCCGTCGCGGTGGCCGCTGTCGCCGATAGGTCCACCGCCCATGCCTCTGTGCCGACACTCATCGATATGCCGCCCGTGAGGGCGAGCATCGTTGCGGCGTCGAGAGCGACGAAGTCCTTTGTCTGTCTCCAGTCCGTGGTCTGGACGATGAAATCGAGCGCGGCGCCCCCGCCTATGGCAGAGACGACCACTCCCACCTCGAGCCGATGTCCGTCCACCTCGGCGGCCACATCGGCTGTCATAAGCGTCCACGATGAACCATCGTATCGGTGCAAGGAAGACGAGACGACCGAGCCGTACATCCCCCTCACCTCGATCCTGTAGTCCGCTCCAACAAGCTTCGAGCTGACAGAGACCGACATACCCGTGAATGCGGACATGTCACTGTCGATGAATATCCATGTGACATCTTCGCCGGTCTTCTTCGAAGTGGCCGGGGCTGCCTGGCCCGTGGAACCTGGAACAGGCTTCCCCTTGATGACGGGCACATGAGATCCGCTGAGAATATCTCCCTCCACACTGACGAAGAATGCCGACTGGCCAGTCGTGTTGTACACTCCGACCTCGTTGACGTCGATGTCGCTGTTGGCGACGGAGATATCGTCCACATCAGACGCGGTGAGGCCATGCCAGTCGCCGAACGCGCCATCTATGCGCACCCCGGATGGGGCCGATTCGACATACGCCCTGGCTGGGTGGCCTTGCACGACCACGCTCTCGAAGCTGGACTGGATGGAGTTACTGGTGAGGTAAGCCGAGACGAGCTGTCCAGGCGAGAGTGAGGAGGTGTCTCCGGCAAGATGCTTCACTATGACATGACCGGCCTGGATCGAGAAAGGCTCGATATCGTTCGCCATCGAGTCGAACCCCTCCTTCTCGACCTCCACCAGGTCCACCGTCCCTCCGACACCATCACATGTGAATTCGAGTGTCAGCAACGGCGTCTCGGTCGACGCGTGCACGATTCCAGATACTGGAGCGGAGTCTGAGAGTCTCTGGGTCACCAGGAGGACGCCTCCCCGCGCCGGTACGCTCAGGCTGACAGCGCTCGCGCCCGTCTGGTCCTGCGACTCGAGAAGGAACCTGGCATCCGGTGAGACTGCGACATCCACGTTGCACCCCGCCTCGATCCTGTCTTTGTCGAGCCTGCTGACCGCTCCTCCGAGGCTGTTCCATGAGTTCCAATCATACGCGTCGCCGTCCTCGGCCTGGTACGATGAAACGCTCGAGGACTGCACGGTGTGGTTCCAACCGTTTAGCTCCATCAGGAAATCCGCCCCGATGGCCCCGGCGCAGTAGCCGGTCTCGTCGTTCCCGTCCGAGTCTATGAACAGGAAGAGACTCTCGACGCTGGGGGTGGCCATCATGTTCCCCTCGGCTTCGACGTACAGGAACACCTTGGTATCGTCCACTCCGAGGGACCAGCTTCTGATCCCGGTCATCGGCGAGGTCGTCGCGGTCGACACGCTGTACCTGTCCGAACCGTCCCACTCGTCGAACCTTCCGTCGACAGTGAACGCGTCTCCTTCCCCGGAATATGAGATGTAGATGAATGTGGGTATGATGATCACAAGGGCGACCAGCACAGCGAGGAACTGCCATCTCGCAATCGCGACCCTGTCCCTCCTCCCAGCCGGTCTGTGCCTGACCACGCTGGTACCGTTTGTCATGCTGGTGCCGTTGACCATCCCTGTGCCATTCACGAGCCCTGTGCCGTTCACCAGGCCTCTGCCGTTGGTCAAGCCCCTGCTTGACGCCGAGAGTTCTAACATGGTACCGGTGGCCGTTCCGTGCTCGGGTCCCGACACGGACGCATGTCCGACCACGGTCGCAGGACCCACCGATGGTGGCGGCGCCGCATCGGTTCTCCCCAAGGGTACTCCGTCCACAGATGGATTCTCGGGGATGCGTCCCTCGTCAGCGAGCGGTATTCCGCACCTGGGACACCTCGTCTCAGATCCCAGGAGTTCCAGCCCGCACTCTGGACAGATGATCTTCATCTCGGGCATGAGAGCGTCGACCTCGTCGAGCGGTGCACTATCGATCTTGACCCTCTGTTCGTGAGCTGCGAAACGTCCCGTGCCCTCATCGGTGACATGCCGGTTTGTAGCCTGCTCGATGGGGGTTGAACAGAATGGGCACTTATCTGCTTCGGGCGGCATGTTCCGTCCGCAGAAGATGCAGACACGGGGGCTATCATCCGACGTTATTCGAACACCTCGTAGAGCGCATGTTGTCAATGAAATCTCGTGGGAGTATCACGCCCGGGCGAGGCATCATGCATGCTCGTTAACAGAGTGATTAGGTTCCGATGATTATATAATACAATCGAGAATACGCTCGAGCCAGCCGGTACGACCGCCACCCCACGTCCTTCTCGCGCTCTCGTCACTAGACGGATGCGGTTTCATCCGGGATCTCTCTCGTCTGCGCCTCCCGGCCGAGCATCGCGTGGCGCCGTTCACGCCTTCGGCGGGTGACGCTAGCAAGGCCCGCGCGCCCTTCCCTCGGTCACTTCCTGTCCCGCTCGATCATGCCCATCAGCAGCATAGCGGATATCAGCGTGCGTCTGTCGAACTGCGCCGGCACTCTGGAGCAGTCGACCTCCCAGATGTCCCCTATGACCTTGAACTGCTGCTTGATCTCGGCCACCTGCTGTCCGTGGAACTCGACCACGAGCTGTTCAGGCACGAGGTTCCCCAAGGGGACGTACTTCCTCGCCAGGCCTCTTCCTGCGCGCTCGGCGACCCTTCCCACGGCGTTGCCGTACGCGTCTAGGAGCAGGTACTCGTCCTTGAAGACGCCCGATGTGAGCGCTTGCCTTCGTATCTTGCCGACCACAGCTCCGGTCACGGAGTCCACGACGGCGAACGTGCCCCACATGTCCATGACCTGCTCCTGCTGTATCCTGAACAGTTCGCTGGACATCGAGTCATCCGTGAACACTCTGATGCTTTCCTTTATCCTGATCAGTTTCTGCTTCGAATACCCCAGCGTCGAGCCGCTGGCACCCTCGATCCAGTACTGGTTGGTGATCGCCACGACCTTCTTCCGTATACGGTAGAAGTTCTGGTACCAGATCGGGTTCCCCTGCGCCGCAGGGGCCGGCGTCGGCGGCCCGGACATCGGTGTGCCGACCCGCGCGCCGCACACGCTGCAGAAGGCTCCACCCTCGACAAGCTGAGTTCCACAATTGGGGCAGTTCATCGAAATTCCATCCGTTCAGTGAATCCCCCTGGTCGCATATAATGCCTTGCGGGGACATGGCGCCAGTGGTTCTGCACGAGCACCCTCCGCCCGCGGGCAGGAAAGTGAGTTCACGCCCTGGGGATGTAGCAGGAGAGTCCCTCAGCATCAAGCATTCCAGAGAGCGAGGAGGAGAGCACTCTGTAGTATTCCGCCATGGGTCTGACCACCTCCCTGAGCTCCGCTCCCGTCGCCCCCTCGGCCCTGAGGCCCTCCACCGTCCTCTCAATCTCCAGGCTCTGCACTAGCATCCAGGCGAGCGTGCTGGCCATCGTCTCCGCGGATGCCGCGTTGATCTCTCTGGCATCGAGGTGCGGTCCGATGGCCGTCTCAAGGCGCTCGGCGACATCCAGGGCGGTCTGGTGGCTGTCCCTCCCTCTGTCCGTGCATTCGCTGGCGAAGGACTTCATCCCGTCCCACTGCTCCTTGGTCAGGAGGACTTCGCCGTCACCGTTGTTGCCATCCGATGCCGCGGCACATGCGCCGGTCCCGAGGACCGCCGCCGCGGACAGCACGCCGAGCACGATTGCGAGTATGGACCTCATCTGCACACCACCGCTTCGGGTAGTTCTAGGATCGAGACGGTCCCGGGATACTTGCGGGTTTCCCAGAATCGTGCCCAAATCACTGCAAATTCGGCGGGGGCGTGCTGGGCCAGTGAGAGAAAAAGAGTGGACACCCCACACGTGGGGCGCGGGATGTCCACCGGTGGTTCGGGTGTGCCACATCGGGGGATGCGGCATGTCATCGTGATGCGGCCATGGCGCCTACTCGTCCTCAATCGTTTCGTCGTCCGCGTCGTCCCCTCCCTCGTCCTCCTCGGACCTCTCCGTGCCGGGCGTCTCACTCACTGCCGTCACGGCCCTTGCGATGAGGCTCCTTGCGAGTCCCTTGTCCCCGACGGCCCAGGCGAGTTCGTCCTCGTCCGCGTCGGCGACCGTGGCTAGGTCCGTATAGTCCGCGTCGAAGAG
>JBFYNF010000041.1:0-4126 GCA_041304525.1 Thermoplasmata archaeon
ATACGCTTGTTGTTCATGCCGATCCTCTTCTGGATGCATCCACATTGACGCTGGTATTTAATTACAATCGTACAGAATCGGTCATCCATTCAGAGATCAAGGGCACCGTCATGTTCGGCGGGCGAGTTGTACGAATCCTGTCGCAGGGCGTCCATATATGGGGATGTAGGTCACGAGAGTTTCACCTACAATGGTGTAACCTACATTTATGTGACCTACAAAAATGTGATATGCTGCGAAATTGCAGCATGCAGTCGCACCCCTCGACATATATGAAATCACTGGGCTCAACGAGTTCCTAGAGGAGTTCGCGGAAGAGGTCACAAGACACTCTCTCAGCAAGGTGAGACGGTTCGCCTCCTCCTTCCTTGAGACAATCAAGGGGACAGGTCTGGGGGTGATCATGACTGAAGACGGCGGGGTGGCTCAGAACAGCGAGTCTGCGGAACGGACAGGAGTGAAAGCGGAGGGTCACCCTCGTCCTACGGGGTCACGACCAGCCACAGGTGGACCTCTCGATAGGCTTCCTGGGTGACTGGCTGTCCTTCGACGAACAGCAGGAACTGCAGCTTCCAAGTGCCATCCTCTGTCACGTTGAAATCGAATGTCCGGTTGTAGTACTCCAGGTGCTCCAGGGAGAAGTTCTGCGCGATGGCGGAATATGGCGCCAGCTCGTTCGTCGAGTTCCAGTCTATGGAGTGCTGGTCGACGGTGAAGTTGTAGTCGGTCACGTTCGTGAGCACGATGACGATCGTGTAGTTCATGGGCTCGTGCTCGAACGACTTTACGGTCAAGAGCACCCTCCCGTCCTCGCCGACGGTGAGGTTCCTCGGATAGTCGGTGGCCATGCCGTCCGGGCCCAGGAGCGCGAGCTGGGTGAAGGTCTCTCCCACCCTAGGTGTCGTGATTGCCCACGCGAGTACGACGACCGACGCGATGAGCATGACCGCGATGCCGACCGTGAGCAGCCTGTCGATGAGCGGCATGCCCTTCCAGTCCATCTTGACATCCACGACGATGGCGAACCGCTCGTCCACCGGGATCCTCATGCGCCTGTACCAGCCGATGAGTGCCGCGGCGACGATGAACCCTGAGACGGATGCGAGTATGGGGTCGAGCCTGATGCCGAACGGGGTGAAGTTCAGGGCGAGCCCGATGAGCGGCACGATCGCGATGCTGAGCCCGAAGGACAGTGCGACCCTCTCGATGCCGTCTATCTGGTCGTTCTCCGGGAACAGGGCCGCGGTGGCCGCATACCCTGGCAGGAACAGGACGAACACGAGCCCGAGTATCTGCCTCGCGAGACTGTCAGGGACAAAGAGGACGAGCGCGACCAGGACGAGCGCGAGCGCGATGCATGCGAGCAGGTCATAGGGCCGCTCCCTGACCTCGAAGTGGAACCTCACGGGCGCGCCCTTGTCCGCCCCTTCCGCCGGGGTCTCGTCTCCGCTACTCACTGAATCGATTGTGAAGAGTGTTGCTGTATATGAAAGCTGTCGGCTTGCGTGAGCATATTATATCGAGAAACCATCTCATGTCCCGAGGACGGGCGGCCATCGCGTCCGCGGTCCGGTGTCCATCATGCTGCTGTCTCACAAGGTGTTCCTCGGCGTGTCCATCTGGACCGTCGCGTCCATCCTGATATCACTGTCTGCAGGAATCGAGGTCCTGCTGACCCTCGAGCTGATCGGGCTGCTGGTCGCGCGGGAGCTCACTGACGGCCTGCTGGGCCGTGAGCTCAAGGACAAGATCGACTACTTCATCTACGCGGGATTGTTCCTTTTCGCGGTGGTCGTCGTGCGCAGGATATGGCTCATCCTAGCCTGACCGCTCCCTGGTCCTGTCCAGGAACCTGCCGTGCCTCCTCCGTTCCTTGAGCACGTGCCTGATGAGCCCTTCGCGCCAATCCGGATGGGCCCCTCGGACCTCCTGCGTGAGGGCGTCGATGTCGACCTCCTGTCTGGCCAGCTCTTCCTTGGGGCCGAACCCGAGACGACGCGACACGTAGGACCAAGTCCTCCGGAAGGCCCCGACGGTCCACGCGAACGCCCTGTCAACGAAGTCCGTGACGGCCCAGAGCGTCACGAGTGTCGCGGTGAGCAGGATCGCGGCCTTCCAGTGGTTCGAGACGGAACCGGTGAACACCGTGGTCACCGTCACGGGGTCGAAATAGGTCCGGTGGCTCTCGTCGAAGAACACGCCCGTGCGTGAGGACGAGATGTATGATACGAGGTTGTCGGCGAACCGCGAGTTGTCCAGCAGGTCCCTCATGCCGTTTATGAGCACGCTCGGGTCCGACAGGAGGACCAGGGTCCCCTGGCCGACCTGCTCCCTGGCGATGACAGGGAACGGCCCCCAGGGCTCGCCGTAGTCCTGGAGCCCGTCGCCGTCGTTGTCTAGCCAGCTGGCGCTGCTCGTGAACGCGA
The DNA here is from genome assembly GCA_041304525.1 of Thermoplasmata archaeon. Lineage (GTDB taxonomy): Archaea > Thermoplasmatota > Thermoplasmata > UBA10834 > UBA10834 > UBA9653. The sequence goes on from JBFYNF010000041.1 coordinate 2,427, forward strand.
GCCCGGAGGCGCCTGCGCCCAGCGTGATGGACGATGGGTAGTTCAGCTGCAGGAGGGACACGTTCCTGGTCAGGTCGTCGGCCCTGAGGTCGTAGCACACCGGGAACTGCGGCTTCTTCTCGAAGGACAGGTCCATCACGAGCTTCCCGGAGAACCTCGACCCCGCCCCGACCGACTCCAGCAGCGAGTTGCCAGAGCCGAAATCGTCGGCGACCAGGACGACGCCCCCGGCCCTCAGGAACGCCCCGATGAGCTGCCCCTCGGACTCGGAGAAGTCATCGGACGGTCCGATGACCGCCACGGCGTCGGTGGCCGGGTCGAGTGCGAGCTCTGACAACCCCATCGCCGCGATGGTTATGTCCGTACCTGATGTCTCCGTCTTGAAGCTCGGGACGAACTTGCCGGTCTCGTATGTCAGCACTGCCAGCTGGCTCGTGCCGTTCCAGCTGGTGTTGAATATGGAGAAGTCCTCGGTCGTCGACACGACCGGGGAGAACATCGTGAGCATCGTGAGGCCGACGAGCGCGACCACCGCGGTCGCCATGATGTAGCCTCTCTTGACCTTAACCTGCAGGACGCGCACCCCCGACTCTCTTCAGCATGTGGGCCGAGGACCCCATCTGGATGACATCCGCTTCGGACATGACCGCGCTCGAGTAGAACGCCTTCTCGAAGAGGATCGTCGCGTTCCTCGTGGCGTTCTCGGGGTACCCCAGCGATTGGAGGAGTCTCGCGACCTCCCAGTGGGTCATGTTGTCCTCTATGCCGATCCTCCGCCTCCTCCTGAGGAACGATATCGTGCGGTTGTAGTGCCACACGACCTTCTCGTTGGCGCTCGGGAGCCATTCGGGGGCGCGCTCGGGCTCCGCCCTGCCGAGCTCTTCAGCCAGGATGCCCTCCGGCAGGCTGGTCTCCTCGGGCGAGGGACCCTCCTCAGGGGATTCCTTCCTCCTCGCCTTCCTGACCTGCATGGCCTTGACGACGACGGCCAGCCCGAGGACGATCAACAGCCAGGTGTAGTACGCGTTCTCGCCGAAGAAGAGGTATGGTATGTCCCCGAAGCCGATGTTCCACCCTGGTATCCATGGGAAGAACGGGTAGTCCATGTAGGTCTTCGATAGTATCACGAACCCGACCTCGGCCTCCGAGTATCTCCAGACCGGTTCCCTGAGGTCGAACGACGCCCTCAGGGTGTGCGCGCCCTCGGTCATGTTGTCCGTGCCTATCGAGAACGCGAAGGTGCCGTCGGCCCCGGTCCTGGCGTACTGGATGAACTCATCGTCCACGTACAGGCTCACTTGTCTGGAGGGCATCGGGTCGGAGTCGTTCGACACCAGACGCCCTTCGCCGACGATGTAATACCCGAGTCTGAGCCTGTCCGAGAACAGCGTGAGGGTGATGTTGGTAGGTATGTCGACCTGTATGTCGACGGTCCCAGATGTGCTGGACGCGTACGGGAGCACACCCGCGAACGAGGCGGACGCGCTGTGCGTGCCGAAGCCGAGCTCGGCGCCCGTCCAGGACCAGTCCGCGCCGCCATCGTCGTCCGTGACGAAGGTGGTGACGTCGCCGTCGAGGTCGAACGAGCACTCGAAGGATGGGAGCGCCGAGCCTTCCGCATCCTTGAGGCTGGCGATGACGCGCACGCGCTCCTCAGGTCCGATGAGGGTCTTGTCGGCCGAGAGTGTCAGGGTGGTCGG
>JBFYNF010000042.1:0-3405 GCA_041304525.1 Thermoplasmata archaeon
CGGTGACCGTGCCGGTGATAGCATCAGGCGGATGCGGTTCGGTCAAGGATATCGTTGATGTGCTCACGGTCGGTGAGGCCGACGCTGCCCTCGCCGCATCGATCTTCCATTTCGGGGAGCACACTGTGATGGATGTAAAACGCGCGCTCGCGGAGGCGGGCGTGCCAGTGAGGTGCGTATCATGAGCGAACAGAAGGAAGGCCTGGTGCCCGTCGTCGTCCAGGACGTGAAGAACAACAACGTCCTGATGGTCGCGTATGCGGACACGGAAGCGCTGGAACTGACGAAGAAGACCGGGTACATGCACTACTGGAGCCGGTCCAGGGAGCGGATGTGGAAGAAGGGGGAGACCTCCGGGAACGTCCAGAAGGTCCGCGCGATCATGACCGACTGCGATGGCGACGCGCTGCTAGCGAGGGTGGAGCAGACAGGTCCCGCCTGCCACACCGGGAAGTACTCGTGCTTCGCCGATGCCCCGATGCCCCCCGAGGACATCGTCAGCGGCCTCTGGCGCGTGTTCGAGGAGCGGAGGTCGGCAGACTGCGACTCGTCGTACACTTGCAAGCTGCTCCGGAACAGGAACCTCCTGCTGAAGAAGATCGGGGAGGAGAGCTCCGAGGTCCTGATAGCGGCCAAGGACAAGGACCGAGGTCAGATCGTGTACGAGTCGGCTGACCTCATGTACCACCTCATGGTCCTCCTGTACGACGAAGGGATAAGGATGGAGGAAGTGTATTCGGAACTCGAGAGGCGGAGAAAATGAGAGCGAGGAGATGCGACTTCCACACCCACACGACCATGAGCGACGGAGACCTGCTCCCTATGGAGCTCATAAGGCGCGCGGCCGCCGCCGACCACAGGGCGATCGCCCTGACGGACCACGCCTCGTTCTCGAACATAGAGTGGATTGTGGAATCGGTCTCCAGGGACTGCGAGAAGGCGGACGCCTGGGGGATAGAGGCAATCCCTGGGGTCGAGCTGACGCACGTCCCGGTCAAGTACATCGATCAAGCCGTCAGGCGTTCCCGCAAGGCGGGAGCGGAGGTCATCGTCGTCCATGGGGAGACTATGGTGGAGCCCGTCGAGAGGGGCACCGACCACGCAGCCGCGAACAACCCAGAGGTCGATATCCTCGCACATCCTGGGATGATATCACTGGACGACGTGGAACTCGCGGTGAAGAACGATGTGTTCCTCGAGATCTCCTGCAGGAAGGGTCACTCGCTTTCGAACGGTCATGTCGCCCTTCTCGCAAGGGAGGCCGGGGCGGACCTGCTCGTCAACACGGACACCCACTCCCCGGGCGAGCTCAGCAGCATGGAGTTCGCGAACACGGTCGCGAGGGGCGCGGGGATGCGTCCGGAAGAGGTCAGGAAGGCGTTGGTCGCCAACCCGGAGCGCCTGCTGAAGAGGCTCAAGAGGCTCTGAACCTGTCATGCGCCAATTATTAAGAAGGCGTGTCGAAGCTAATAACATGGAAATAGCCCGACCTCCCTCCCATGTTCGGTGTCGACGTGACCATTGTAAGCATCTCGATCCCTGAGGACCTCCTCAGGAAGTTCGACGAGGTCTCGCGGTCGAAGGGGTTCAGGTCCAGGTCCGACGCGGTCAAGGAGACCATGCGGACCATGGTCGACGAGGTCGAATGGGAGAAGGCCGATGGGGAGAACCAGCTGGTCGTAACCATGATCTACGAGGAGTCTGGGCCCAGAGGCGAGCTCTCGGTGCTCCAGCACAGGTACGAGGAGGTCCAGATGATGCTCCACCTTCACCTCGAGAAGGGGCAGTGCATGGAGGTCTTCATCGCACGGGGGCCGAACGCCGTGCTCAAGGAGATCCTTGGGAAGATCCGCAGGGTGAAGGGCGTGAGGTCGATACGTTACATCTCGACGCCTGCATGAGAAGGTGGTTGGTGCGAGGAGTCTAATGGTCGTCGAGTTCGGCGGGGTCGATATGGCCAGACTTCTTGCGCCCGCCCTCGAGCAGCGGTTCCACGTGTCAGTGGCGGTGACGAAGGCGCCTGCCCCGTGGGCACGGAAGCGGGATTGGCAGGTGAACGCCGAGGATGTCCTCTCAGAGGTGATGGCAACGCGTGTGCGCGCGAAGACGGCGCTCGCCCTCGGCCTCACCGCCGACGACCTCTTCGTCCCCGGTATGAGCTTCGTATTCGGCCTCGCGAGCAGGGAGGGTGCGTCGGCGGTCGTCTCGGTCAACAGGTTGAAGGACAAGGACGACTCGGTCCACCTCGCAAGGCTGACGAAGGAGGCCGTCCACGAGCTCGGGCATCTCCACGATCTTCCACATTGCGAGGACCCCCTCTGCGTGATGCATTTCTCGAACACCCTTGCGGACACGGATGCGAAGGGTGCCACATTCTGCACCAGGTGCTCGGGGAAGATGGCACCGCCATAGCCAAGGGCACCAGACGGTCACCCGCATCAATCCATTTGTACTCCCTGACCATATGCCCAACGAGGACAATGACCGATTGCACGCACATCTCGGTGTGCAGTTTCTTCACAGTCTATGGGGCGAGGGAAGGGAGCAAGACCGCCGTCGCTGGGTTCGTTAGGCTCTACTGCAAGGGAGACAGACAGGATCAATGTGTGAGGAAGGCCGTAAGCAAGGCCATCGGAGGCCCCCACAACATCCCGGCGAACATGCTCCCGAACGGACTTCCGATCTCTGGAACCGACGACCAAAGCTGGTCGGACGGGGTAAAGAAGGCGGCCAATCGCAAATGAGATGCCGTGGCCGGCAGATAGGGAAATGGAATGCTTTTTGGCTGGTGTCGTTGCCGGAAGCGTGCGCAAATCCGCAAGCGGCTGCCATCAGGAACCCCTCGACCTGTCGACTATTCTAAGCTTGTTCCAGATGTGTTTTTACACCGATATGCCGATACGCCTGACAGCTCACGCGGTAGTCGGGAGTGAAGCTGAGCATTAGAGGGGGGACAGAGATTGGACAAGAGATTCACGAAGATCATGGTATCCGTCCTGCTGGTCGCGGCCCTGGCCTTACCGGCCACGGCGATGGCAGTGAAGAACACCTCGGTGGACTGGAATGCCGCGGTCGTGTCGAATCTGGACATGGCCTATGCGGAGGACATCATCGATGAAGTATGCGCGATGGGCGATAGCGACATCGGGTTCAGGGGGACCGGCGGTCCCGCAGACCTGCAGGTCGCGGACTACATCGCCACGGAGATGAAGAAGATCGGCCTGAAGGGCGTGGCCACAGAGGCGGTCCCTGTGGATGCCTGGGAGTTCAGGGGGGCCTACCTGAGCGTGCCTGACATGGGACAGCTGACGGCTGCCTCGTTCGGCGGGTTCCCGGGCACGGACGACCAGACGACGAAGAACGTGCACGAGGCGATCGTCTCGGAAGTCATCTGGGTCGGGAACG
>JBFYNF010000043.1:0-2983 GCA_041304525.1 Thermoplasmata archaeon
AGCGCACAGGGAGGAGGCTGGCGGCCTCCCCCTCAAACCCACTTTCCATCGGGCCTGGGGCGAGACACTCTCAGGCCCGATTCCTTGATGCGAACGTTTTATGACCCCCTGCAATCATAGATGCCTCACCGCAAGGGATGCGGAGGTCGGTGCGACACATGGCCGATTCAATCGAGAAGGACCTGATGGATGCGCAGGATGCACTGGCAGCCGGGGATTTCGAGAAGGCTGTCTCCAAATACAACAAGATCATCAAGGCGGACCCGAAGTGCGCCGAGGCCCATTTCGGCAAGGCCGAGGCCGCGGTGGGGGCTCCAAAGGTCGCCGTCGAGGACATCATGGAGTCCTACAAGAAGGCCGTCGAGCTCGACCCCAAGAATCCGATCTTCCAGTCATCGTACGCCGCGTTCCTCGTAGAGGCCGGCAGGTTCAACGAGGCCGAGGCCGCATACGTCAAGGCGGCCGAGCTGGACCCTGACAACGCGCGCTACTACTTCTCCGAGTTCGGCGTCGAGTACACGGTCAGGGCGCCGATCGTCATGGAGAAGTTCCTGGACGACAAGACCAAGGACATGATCCTGAAGAAGGGTCTGAAGTACCTGCTCAAGGCCGCGGGCATGAACGAGGATGACGCCAAGCGCCTGCTCACGTGAGCCTGGCCGGCGCCTTCTGCTGCTTACCCTCGCAGGCCCTGCAGACGCCTGTGGTCGCGTGCGAGCACATCCTGCAGACCAATCGGCCGCAGAGCGGACACGTGCCGGTCGCAGGCATTCCGCATATGCTGCACATCCCCAACATGGTCATCGCTGACGTAACCTGCGCCCGCAGGGATAAAACCTTCTCGTCACTCACACGAGGCCTAGCCACGCGAGGGCCTGCACGACCCCTTCTCCGTGGCTCCCTTCGGTGACGTGCGACGCCACGGCCTTGGTCTGGGCTGACGCGTTCGCCGTCGCCACGCCCCAGCCGCAGCCGTTGAGCATTCCGACGTCGTTCTCGGAGTCGCCAATCGCGGCCACGGATCCCGTCGAGATGCCGAGCACCTCGCACGCCTTCTTGATACCCGTGGACTTGTCGGTCCCCTTGCGCATCACATGTATCGCCCAGCCCGTGCTCTGGACATCGACGTCGAACGCCGTCAGCGCATCGCGCACGGCGGCGACGTCGACCGTCTCCTTGAGCCCGACCTCCGTCTCCCGCCACCTGTCCGTGAAGAGCCTCTCGACGGGGATCTGCTTCCTGAGCGCCTCGGCGGCGCGCCTCGGCTCGGTCACATCACCGAGGACCCATATCCTCTGCTTGTGACAGAGCATCCCGCCGTTCTCAGCCACGATGGGTCCAGAGAACCCCATGTAGGTGGAGACGGCGTACGCGATGGGCAGCACGTTCCCGCTCGCGAGCATGACAGGGACCCCCGAGTCCTCGACCCGTCTCAGAGCCGCGACCGCCTCGAGGCTCATCCTCCTCGCCCCGTCGGTGAGCGTGCCGTCGATGTCGACGACCACGGCCCTCACCTCGCCCGGCCCCGGCCTGGATTCCCTACCGCTCCTCACTCGCCCTCAGCTCGCCCAGGGTAGTGACTCTCTCCGCAAAAGCGTTGTGCTTGTGGATGGACTCCTCGCTCTCGCTGCGCACGGTGACGTGCACCGAGTCGTCCAGCTTCTCGTACTTGACGAGCAGCTTGCCCAGGATGTCCCTCACGACGTCCTCGACGAACTTCGGGTTCCTGTGGGCGCGCATCACGACGCTCGCCTCGTCGTCGCGCTTCAGTATGCCGTACGTGGGGCTGCTGAGCGACCCCTCGACGATGTCGACCAGGTCGTCCGCCTCGACCTCCACGTGCTCCGGCACCTCGACCATGACGGTGGTCCTGTTCCTCTGGTTGTGCGATATCATGGGGACTGTCTTCGCGAACTTCCTGAGGTCGGGGACTTCCTCCTCCAGCCTGTGCTGGACGGTCTCCATGGCGCACGGACACGCGGTCATGCCCTCGACCTGGACGCCGACCTGCTTCATCGCCCCGTTGCCGCGCCTGGCCGTCGCCCTCGCGACCAGCTTGAATGGCTCCAGGGTCCTCCTGCCGCCCTCCGTGACCCTCTCGAGGAAATAGTCCGCCTTCATCGCGACCTCCGCGAACCCGGCGTACTCGTGCCTGTCCAGGAGCTTCTTGCAGATCTTCCCCGCGAGCTCCTCCAGGCTGGTGACCTTCTTCCTGACGCTCTCGTCGATCATCTCTGTGATGATCTCCACGTTCCGGGACATGTGCGAGCCCTTCTGCGTGGATGGCAGGTCGACGAAGACGTCGATCTCGGCAGTGAGATGGTTGTCCTTACCCTGCCTGTGGACGACCACGGGCTTCTTCACCCCCGTGATGCCGACACGCGTGAGCTTGAAACCGTTCTCGATCCGTCTGTTCTGCACGTCCAGGGGCTTCATAAGTCTCGAATCGAAGGTAACCCTGCGTCGTTAATAAACCGTGTCTGATTTACTAGGCGGACGGTAGCATCCAGCAGCTTCTTATTCACTCGTACTTCTGGCACTTGTAGCAGTAGAACCTGTTGTACTCCGGGATGTATGTGAGCGGGCCACCACAGCTCGGGCACATCCTCCCCGGGACGGCTGGAGCGACCGGTGGAGCGTACGCCGTGGGGGCGATCCTCGCCGCCTCCCTCCTCCGCTGCTCCTCCTTGACCGCGATGAGGTGGAAAGCGGCACCGAACACCATGACGCCGAGGATGGGGATGACCGCGAGGAACATGGTGCCTATCTCCATCCAGACGAGCGCCAGCCCTACGAGGAGCCCGCCGACCACGGCCGTCACCACGCCTATGGCCTGCTGGATGAACGCGAGCGTGAGGGCGAACGCGATTACCCCCATGACGACGGCGATGATCTGGTCCCCGATGAGCGCCTCGCCGACCAGATACGTCATGAGGCCGGCGACAACGCCGAGGCCGATGTGGCTCAGGAAGATGAACACGGC
>JBFYNF010000044.1:0-7963 GCA_041304525.1 Thermoplasmata archaeon
ATCTCCTGTCGATGACGACGTGCATCGAGCTCACATGAAGCCTCCTGGAGACCTCGGACACGGTACATGCAGCGACACGTCGCCAGAGGGCGTCCTTGTCATACTCCCAGCCCGGATTGACGATGGACTTCCTGATGCCGCTCCAGAAGACCATCCAATCGGTCTCAGAGACACCCTCAAGGACGAAACGTCGGATTGGCCTGCTACTTCGATGGAACTTGATCTCGGGATTCCCCTTCAAGCACGAGCTGAATCTGCGGCGACACTTACGTGTCAGCCTAGCGAGCCGCTCATCCTGGAAGACGACCAGGGCGACGACGATGAAGTGCTCCGACGCCCCCAGCGAGGACCCGAGGTCCCCGCTCTCATCGAGATACACGTCGACATGCCTGTGCATCGTCTGGGAGAGGCGCAGAGCGAGTGTTCTCGGTTGGCGCTACATGCAGTCATCCGCGCTCGAGCAGGATGGATTCACAACGGCAGGGTCGCGGTCTTCATCGCGGATGCGTGCTCCGCAACTTCTTCCAGCGCACGGTCCCTGTCCGCGAGGAGAGGGGCATACGCGGACACGAGAGCGGACCCTTCGACCACTCCTCGGGCACCTGCGCGCAGGGCTTCCCTCACGTGTTCCGGCGCCGATATCCCGAAGCCGAGCACGACGGGGATATGGGATGCCAGCGCCACCCGTCTGAGAAGGGATGTCGCAGATTCCGGGAGATTCGTGCGGACCCCGGTCACGCCTGCCGCTGATACGGCATAGATGAACCCAGAACCTCTGGACACGATCTCGCCCAGCCGCATGTCCGTGGTCGATGGCGCGACCAGGCGTATGATGTCGAGTTCATGTGCCTGGGCCTGCGAGTCGAGCTCGCGGGACTCCTCGAGCGGCATGTCGACCATGAGTATGGCGTCAGCTCCGGACCGAGAGGCCTTCGAACAGAAGTCTTGGATGCCAATCCTGAGCACCGGGTTCGCGTACGTCATGAGGACGATGGGCTGGCCGTAGCCTTTCCGCCGGAGAGATTCCACGACCCCGAATGTCTCGTTGACCTTGAACCCCGCCTGGAGCGAGCGGTTCATGGCCCCCTGGATGACGGGCCCGTCGGCCACGGGGTCCGAGAAAGGTATTCCGAGCTCGATGATGTCTGCGCCCGCGTCCAGGAGCTTCGCGGCGAGTGAGAACGTGAATTCCCTGTCGGGGTCACCGGCGCACACATAGGGGATGTACGCTCCCGCGCCGTCCCTCGAGAGCTTCTCGAATACGCCCGATATCCTGCTCATCGTGACGCCTCCAGCTCGGCCACCTGAGCCACGTCCTTGTCCCCTCTGCCGGACAGGTTGACAATCATGGCGGAGTCGGTGGGCATCTCGCCCCCGAGCTTGACTGCGCACGCGATGGCATGGGCGCTCTCGAGCGCCGGGATGATCCCCTCGAGCTCGGACAGGAGGTGGAACGCGGCCAGGGCCTCTGGATCGGTTACGGCGCGGTACTCCGCGCGGCTGGACCTGGCCAGATAAGCGTGTTCTGGCCCGACGGCGGAGTAGTCCAATCCCGCGGCGATGGAATGCGTACCGGATATCTGTCCGTCGCCGTCCTGGAGCACGAGCGTGCGCGCCCCGTGGAGGACGCCCTCCTCGCCCGCGACGACGCTCGCGGAGTGCTCCCCTGTCTGGATACCTTTGCCTCCGGCCTCGGCGCCGAACATCCTCACCCCGGGGTCCTCGATGAACGGATGGAACAGTCCGATGGCGTTGCTCCCGCCTCCGACGCAGGCCACGAGCGCGTCTGGGAGCCTTCCGTGCATCTCCATGATCTGCGTCCTCGCCTCGCGGCCTATGACCGACTGGAGGTCCCTGACGATCGTGGGATACGGGTGTGGGCCGACCACGCTCCCTATGAGATAGTGGGTATGGTCACTGGACGCGGCGTAGTCCCTGAGCGCCTCGTTGATGGCGTCCTTGAGTGTCTTTGAGCCGGACTTGACCACGTTGACCTTCGCGCCCAGCAGCTCCATCCTGAAACAGTTCAGCCTCTGGCGCTCGACATCCACCTCTCCCATGTACACCTCGCACTCGAGGCCCAGGAGGGCGCACGCGGTGGCTGCGGCGACTCCGTGCTGTCCTGCTCCTGTCTCAGCGATGACCCTGGTCCTGCCCATCCTCTTCGCGAGGAGCGCCTGCCCGAGGGCGTTGTTGATCTTGTGGGAGCCTGTGTGCGCGAGGTCCTCCCGCTTGAGGAACATCTTGGCCCCGCCCACGTCCTCCGTGAGCCTCCTCGCGTAGTACAGGGGCGTAGGCCGTCCCGCGTACGTGCTCAGCAGTCCGCCCAGCTCTTTCTGGAAATCCTGGTCGGACGACAGAGTGCGGTACTCGCGCTCCAGCTCCCTGAGCGCGGTCACGAGAATCTCGGGGACATAGAACCCCCCGAACCTGCCGAAGTAGCCGTTCCTGTTCATGTCTTGCATCTCCTGATGAACTCTGATACAAGCTCCCGGTCCTTCCTCCCTGGGGAACTTTCCACGCCCGAGGACACGTCGAGGGCGTACGGCCTCATCCTGAGGGCGGCGTCCATGTTCGCGATGTTGAGTCCGCCCGCGATGATGCACCTCTCGCATGAATCGACTGGGACCACTGAGTAGTCGTAGCTTGAGCCCGTGCCTGGATTCCCGTTCTCGAACAGGAGGATGTCTGAATGATCGGCGTACTCGGACGCCGCGTCGCGATTCGGGGCGACTGACCGTATCACGGGTATGCCGTCGTGTCTGAGCACGTCCAGTTCCTTCGACTTGAGCGAGTGAAGCTGCAGCATGTCCGCGCCGCTGGTGAAGAACATGCGCTCAGCGTCATAGGGAGTCCTGGGGGTGCAGACCAGGACCTTCGTCGTCATCGGGCCGAGGGATCCGCACATATCGGATATCTCGTCCAGTGGTCTGCCTCTCAGTCTGCCGTCGACGTGGACGAACCCGAGGGCGTCCGCCCCGAGGTCCTCGCACATGACGGCGTCTTCCTGATTCGTTATTCCGCATATCTTGACCTTCATGATGGCACACTCCTTCCCGCGGAGACGAGTTCCTCGGCCTTCCGCAACATGTCCTCGGACTCCATGAGCGCGGACCCTACAAGGACCGCGTCGAAGCCTTTGAGCGACACGAGGTCCTTGGCCGTGCGCACCCCGCTCTCCGCGACGACCAGCTTGTCCGAGGGAATGCGCTGGCGGAGAGAGTTCAACATGGAGATGTCCGTCCCGAGCGTCCTCAGGTCCCTGGAGTTCAAGCCAACCATCCGTACGCGGTCCGCGTTCCGACACGATTCCAGTTTCTCGACATCCTCGAGGTCGTGAAGCTCGACCAGCGGCTCGACACCCGTCTGGACGCACGTTCCTATGAACCGGTCAAGGGTCTCCGTGCGAAGGACCTTGGCTATCAGCAGGACGGCGTCCGCGCCGATAGACTTCGCAAGACCGAGCTGTTCATCGGCCACGACGAAATCCTTGAAGAGCATGGGCAGGGAGGTCTTGCCGCGGATGAGCGAGAACAGCTCGGAGCCTCCTCCGAAGAACTCGTCCTCGACCAACACGGACATGGCGGATATGCCTGCTCGGCCATACGCTTCAGCGGCGATTACGGGATCTGGCGGGACATAGGCGCCGACGGATGATGGCGACCTCGGCTTGTACTCCCCGATGACCGAGAGACCGTGGCCGGATATGGATCCTGAGAATGATGACACGTTCCCTCTCGATACGGACACTTCCGGGACACCTTTGGACAGCACTTTGTGGAGCCTCGCCAGTGATATGACGGACAGCACGTTGGGAGTCGCCAGGAGTCCTGGCTCCAGCGCGTCGAGGCGGTCCTTCCCTCCTTCGATGGAGGTTATCTCGCGTGACAGGTCCGAGGTCAGCTCCGACGCGCGTGCCCTGAGAACGTTCGGCATGATCCTCCTGGAACGGAGCGCGGAGACCTGCGTGGTCGACTGTCTCCGTTCCTCCGCGCCCCTGGCGAAGTCTGCGATATCTCTCAGCTTGTCCAACGCCTTACCTGTCTGGACCGCATGGGCCGCCATCGAGAAGCCCTCGACGAGGTCGTGAGCCGCGCCCGCGACGTACGCCCCGGCAGCCGCGTTCATGACGGCAGCATCGTAGCTCGGCGACTTCTCGCCTCGAAGGATCGACATGGCAGTCCGCGCGCTGTCCATGGGTGAGCCCACCGTGAGTTCCGATGGCTCTACGACATCGAGGCCGAAGTCCGAAGGCGAGAGCGAGTATCTCCTGATCCTTCCGTCCCTGAGCTCGGACACATTGGTCCGGCCCAGGTTCGATATCTCGTCCGTGCCTGAACCGCTCACGACCATGGCCCTCTCGACGCCCAGCCTGGACAACACCCTCGCGACCTTCGGGGCGATGCCAGGGTCGTAGACACCCATCAGCTGGTTCGAGACCCGGGCGGGGTTCGTGAGCGGCCCCAGGACGTTGAACAGCGTGCGTATGCCGACCTCCCTTCTCGGGCCGACCACGTTCCTCATGGACGGATGGAAGACGGGGGCGAACATGAAGCCGAACCCGGTCGAGTCGATGCTCGCCTGGACCGAGGCGGGGTCGAGGTCGTACGGTATGCCGAGCGCATCCAGGAGATCGGCCGAGCCCGACGCGCTCGATACGGACCGGTTCCCGTGCTTCGCGACCGGGACTCCGCAGGCGGACACGATGAACGACGCGACGGTGCTGATATTGAACGTGCCAGCGCCGTCGCCTCCGGTGCCGCACAGGTCGACCGCGTTGCGAGGGGCGACCAGCTTCGCGGAGCTCTCCCTCATGGCCAGGGCGAAGCCCACGAGCTCGTCCTCGGTCTCCCCCTTCATCCTGGAGGCGGCCAGGAACGCGCCTATCTGGCTCGGGGTGGCCGCGCCCGAGATGAGCTCTGACATGACCGTCTTTGCCTGTGCCACGTCGAGGTCCTTCCCCTCGACGACCATCGAGATCGCTTCGCGTATCATCGGGAGCACATCCTGAGGAAGTTGGACAGGATCGTCCTGCCATGGGAGGTCATGACGGATTCGGGGTGGAACTGGAGACCGTACACAGGCTTGTCCCTGACCTTGAGGGCCATGACCTCGCCATAGTCGGTCTCCGCCAGGATGTCTATCGTCTCCGGGAGGTCTTCGCGGGACACGAGCAGGGAATGATATCTGGTGGCGCGGAAGCTCTCGGGGACGTCCTGGAACAGCGGGTCTTCGACATGGTGTATCGTGCTGAGCTTCCCGTGGACCACCTGGGACGCCCTGACGACGGAGCCCCCGTGGACATGCGCGATGGCCTGGTGGCCCAGGCACACGCCCAGGAGCGGTCGGCCGTAGCCGTCGTTCGAGATGACCTCGAGGCTCCTCTTCGCCTCCCTCGGATGGCCCGGGCCGGGGGAGATGACGTATCCGTCCGCGGAGCCGACGTGCGCGTCCAAAGCCTGTGAGTCGTTCCTCTCCACGACCACATCGGCCCCGAGCTCCCCCAGGTACTGCGCGATGTTGTACACGAACGAGTCGTAGTTGTCGATGATGAGTATCCGGGTCACGCGCGTCCGCCTCCGGCGATGGACCTGACCGCCTCGACCATCGCGCGCATCTTGTGCTCCGTCTCCATGAACTCCTTCTCTGGGACGGAGTCGGCGACGATCCCGGCCCCCGCCTGGACGCTCGCGCGGCCGTCTGCGACTGAGATGGATCGGATGGTGATGGCGAAGTCCATGTCGCCCGTGAAGTCGAAGTAGCCCACGGCGCCCGCGTACGGACCTCTAGGCGACTTCTCCAGCTCTGATATGATCTGCATCGCGCGGACCTTGGGGGCGCCGGAGACCGTGCCAGCGGGGAAGCAGGCCTTGAGCGCGTCGAACGCGTCCCTGTCCGGGCGGATCTCGCTCTCGACGTTGCTCACGATGTGCTGGACATGGGAGTACTTCTCGACGGCCATGAGCTCGTTCACTTTCACGGAGCCGAACTTCGAGACCTTGCCCATGTCGTTCCTGTGGAGGTCCACGAGCATCAGGTGCTCCGCGCGCTCCTTCTCGTCCAGGAGCATCTCGAGCTTGAGCTTCTCGTCCTCCTCTGGGTCGGACGCCCTCGGACGGGTGCCTGCGAGGGGACGGGTAGTGAGCTTGGAGCCTTCGAGCCGGACGAGCATCTCCGGGGAAGAGCCCAGGAGCTGGATCCCGTCGAAGTCCAGGTGGAACAGATAAGGAGATGGGTTCAGTCGACGGAGCGCGCGGTACATCTCGAGCGAGTCGCCCTTGACGGCGAAGTCCATCCTCCTCGACAGGACCGCCTGGAAGATGTCGCCGTCGAGCACGTGCTCCTTGGCGTCGGAGACCATCTTCTCGAACTCGTCCCTGGACGTGTCGGGGACGCCCTCGCCGACTGAGAGCGTGGACGGGGCGCGGGGCCGCGCCTCGGAGAGGGCGGCCCTGAGGTCGGAGATCTTCCCGTGGGAGATGAGCACGACGCGGGAGTTGAGGTGGTCGAAGCAGACCAGGTGTCTGGGGATGACGAAGTAGAGATCCGGGAACCCGCTCTCACCCACGGATGGCCCCTGGACGGGCTCGAAGTACCTGACGGTCCCGTAGCCCACATAGCCCACCATGCCGCCTGAGAACGGCGCTAGCTCGGACGTGCCGCACTCGAACGCCTTGAAGCGATTGCGAAGTGATTCGAAGGGGTTCTCGACCTTGTGGGATTCCCCGTCCGCGAAGACGGTGCCGTTGCGGGATACGAATGTGTGGACAGGGTCGACGCCGATGAACGAGTACCGGGCGGTCTTCTTGGTGCCCTCGACGGACTCCAGGAGGAAGCTCTCGCCCGAGAACTGCTCCCTGAGGGAGGCGTAGGTCGAGAGCGGATCCAGGTTGAAGCCGCGCTCTATCGCGACGGCGGTCGTGAGCGACCGCTCTGGAAAGTCTGAGGACATCTCCTCATCCAGGGCGCCAAAATGAATCCCTTCTGGTCATTGTAGCCCGCCATATCAACAATGTACTATAAAGCACTTGTTTGTGCTTTGATGTACATTTAGTGATTGACACCTGGCTCGAACGGACATGCGCCTCGATGAAGAGGACTCACGGGTTCCGACATCCGCTCGGATTGACAGGATGAACCAGACGCTACATCCGCACGACAGTTTTATGGACGACGACATTGATGATTTGTCCGCAGGTAAGTCCCTGGGCGGTATATGGGTACCGTACGGTGCCCGTCAAAACACTCCATCCGGGGCTCTGCCACATCTCAGGAACGTAGCTTGCCATAGACAGTGCAATCCTTGATGATCTCGATGTAGGAGGGGTCACCGCGCTCCAGGCTCTGGAACACGGCACCCGCAACGTGGTCCGCTAGCTGAAGACCAGGTGAGGAAGTCGAATCGACATGCCGGACACGGACCTCAGGTGGGAACGGTCCCGGATGACTCAGCGCCACAGCCAATCTGAGTGAGGCATCCATGGCCTTCCGGTCGGCCTTCTTGGCAGACCGTCTGTCGATGACGATGTCCATCGAGCGAACACACAGCCGCCTCGACACCTCCGATACAGTACGGCCGGCCACCTGCCCCCAGATGACATCCTTGCCCTTCCTCATTGTCGAAGGGAGAGGCGACTTGCGAAATCCACTCCAGGCGGTCATCGAGTCCGAGGAGGAGACGGCTTCGAGCACGAATCTCCGGATGGACGGACTGCACCTGTTGAACTTCAGTTCGTGGTTGCCCTTCAGGACCGACCTGAACCTGCGGCGGCATCTGTTCGTGGCCATGGCGAGTGGCGCGCCCTTCCGGACGACTAGCGCGGCCACTATGAAATGCGCCGAGCTCCCCATCGAGAGCCCGAGGTCTCCGCTCTCGTCGAGGTAGACCTCCACATGACGATGCATTGGCTGGACGATGTCACAGCGGTTGTTCCAGATTCGCACTGCATGTAATGGAAATGCT
>JBFYNF010000045.1:0-86038 GCA_041304525.1 Thermoplasmata archaeon
TTGAACACCGGCTTCGTCTCCCTCACGACGGTCTCGGTGACGTCGACGCCCTTTTCGATGACCTTTCCTGTGACATGAACCGTCTTCGTCACGCCCCGGTCCAGCATGCTCTGGCTCGGAGGCGCACCGCATGTAGGGCATGTCTCCGCTCCGCCGATCTCATTGCCGCATCTCGAACACTTCGCCATTCTTCTCGCCTGCGTCCTGAACGCCCATGACATCCTATAAAGTTATCAACGTCTGCACACTACAGGACTCCGCAGATGGCAGACCTGTTGACTATCGTCAGCGCGATTGCGGGGTTCGCCCCCGCTTTAGCCCTGATGTTCTTCACATTGAGGGACTACACCTACCCGGCGGTCGAGAAGCCCTTCTTCGACGACAGGAAGCTGTTCGCATTCTTCGCCCTCGGCATAGTGCTCGGCATGGTCCTGTTCGCGTTCGAGTCCTGGGGCCAGACGATGTCGTCCAGCGAGACGCTCATACTGCTCATCCTCGGTTTCGCAGCCATGGAGAACCTGATGAAGCTGATCATCCTGAACTTCCCACGCTTCCAGAGGAAGATCGACACCGCATTCTACGGGCTCGCGATGGGACTAGGCATATCCTCGACCTTCACCTTTGCGACCATCTACGTGAGCGCGGTCTCCCTGGAGACCGTCACCGCGGTCGAGATGATAGCGTTCTCGCTCCTGGGTGTTCAGCTCGTGCTGCTCCACGGCGCGACGACGACGTTCATCGGCATCGGGGTCGCGCGCGGAGAGGTGAACCCGTACCTCGCGGAGGCGATGCTGATCCACATAGCCTACAACCTGCTCATGGTGCCGTTCTTCATGTTCGAGGTCTTCGAACCTCCCCTCAACTTCGTGGGGCTGATCGCGGCCTCGGCGGTCGTGGTGTACGCCTACGTCAAAGTGTACAGATTGTCGCTCCCAGTGCTGGTCCAGGACTCACTCAAGGGCTACACGAAGAAGGCGAGGAAGGTCAAGAAGTGAGGCCTCACACGGACCTGTAGGTGCCTTCCGATGTCTCGTAGATGAGGCTGTGCTCCTGCAGTCTCGCGATCATGTCCTCGGGCGATTCCCTGCCGACGAGCGATGCGATCCTCTTCATGTCATCATAGCCGAACTCGCCGTGCATCGCGGTCAGCTCAGAGGCTATCACACGCATGCGCTCGAGCGGGTCCTTGATGGCGCGCGCGCGCTCGGCCACGCCCGCATAAGGGTCCTTCGGAGACGACTTCCTGCGGGCCTTCGGCTTCGTCCCCTCCCCCAGCTGCTCGTTCGCTTCGGCGACGGCGCTCGCGAGCTCCGACGGAGAGTTGGATTCGAATAGGAACTTGGTGCGCGACAAGGTGATCTCCCTCCCGCACGGACAGGTCGTGGTCTTGCGCTCGGCCTCCACGCCCTTCGCCTTCCCGCACTTCGGACAGATGATAACAGCATACTTCATGGCAGTCTCACGACCCGCATGTTCAGAAGGACCGCATCTCCTTCTCGAGCATCTTCAGTTCGGGTTCCGAGATGGTCAGCGGGCTGATCGGCACGAGGAGGGTGGAATCCGTCACCGCCACCTTGTCGTTGAGGTGCTGGAGCAGCTTCAGCACCTTCTGGAAGCCGTTCTGGGATATCAGATACTCGATGCCGGATAGGAGCACCACGCAGCTCGCGTTCTCGGTGATGAACGTCTTCATGTCGGAATACAGGAGCGCGATGTTCGACGGCTCCCTCGAGTAGACTTTCTCCTGGTCCATCGATAGCCACAGGAACGGGATGCCCTTGAGGGAATACCGTTCCTTGACCTTCTCAGGATACTCCCTCGTGACGCACAGGCTCGGCACTCCGTGCTTGGCGGTGTCCACGAATATGTCGAAGGCCTGGTCAGGGATCTCCTCCTTGATGAGATATGAGTAGCCGGACTCGAGGTTGTACTTCCTAGCAGTCTCCACCTCCTCCTTGTTCGAAGGCTTGAGGGTGTCCACAACCTCGTATGCCTGGAGGACGCAGGCGAGGTATCCCTCGCTGACGCACTCGACTTCGTCGACCTCGAACCTCTTGTCCGTGAGCTCGGACACGATTCCGGAGAGGTAGCCTCTGGCGAAGTCGCAGGTCTTCCCCTCCTTCGCCTCGACGGACTCCTGCAGGTTGACGACCATATCCGCATCCTCCGCGGATTCCACCGTCATCCTGCTGAGGCCGGCCTCCATCCATATCGGCTCGATGACAGCCCTGACCTCGCTTATCGACCCGCACGAGAGGCCGTAGCTCTCGACCAGGGCCCGGCCGCATCTCTGGCCATACCTGTAGAGCATCAGTTTGGCCCTGTGCTCCCCCTCGACGATCTCGAGCTCTTCCCGGAGGTGCGAGAGGGCGATACCAGGCATGACGAAGAAGGGTATCTGCCTCACTTGCCCGCCTCCAAAATCCTGGTGGTGAGCCGAGAGAAGGCCGCCTCGACATTGGCGCCCGTCTTGGCGCTCGTCTCGAGGACCTCGCAGCCCACGGATGATCCGAACACACGCACATCCTCAATGTCGAACGACCGGGGTAGGTCGCTCTTGTTGGCGAGCAGTAGCACTGGCACCTCACCCACGACCCCCCTGAAGCCCGACACCCACGATGACAGTGAATCCAGGGTCGGCCTCCGGGTGAAGTCGCACACGGCCAACGCACCCACTGCCCCCCGATAGTACGCGCTGTGGAGCGACTCGTGGGTCTTCTGTCCCAGGATGTCCCAGATCATGAGGTCCACTCGCGCGTCCGCCAACTCGACCGTCTTCTTCGACACCTTCGTCCCGAAGGACATTATGTATTTGTCGTCGAAGACATCGTAGACGAACCTGTGTACCAGGCTTGTCTTGCCGACGGCGCCGTCGCCCAGAAGACAGACCTTGAGTATGTAGTTTCTAGGGGGCATCAAGAACGAACTTCTACATGTTTCAGTACATATTTAATCGTTCAGCAGGCCGAGTTCCTGCGAGATAATCACTGGCATCCACTGAGCCGCCATCCGGGCCCGATGCCGTGCGGTCTAGTGTCAGTAAGTCTTATTTGCATGCAAGTGCTTACTTGCATACATGACGGGCAGGGTTCCGAGGAGAGCCGGCACTAACTGCGACACGAGAGAACGGATACTGGACGCCGCGCTCGAGCTGTTCGGCGCCAAAGGTTTCGCCGCGACCACGACCAAGGAGATCGCCAAGAGGGCCGGGGTCAATGAGGTCACCGTCTTCAGGATATTCAGGTCGAAGCAGGGTGTGTACACATCCATGTTCGCCGAGAGGTCCCTCGTCCCGTCAATCATGAGGTCGGTCGAATTCGATATGGATGCACCCCTCGACGAGATGATGTTCCGGAACGTCTCGACCGTGCTGGGCGTACTCAGAGCCAACAGACACATCTTCATGGTGATGTTGAGCGACGTCTGGAGGCAGCCGAAGGCCAGAAGGGTCCTCGGAGAGGTGCCAATGCAGAGGGCGGTCGACTTCCTGGCCTCGATGCTCGAGCAACAGATGGATGCAGGCAGGCTGAGGCGGGTCGAGCCTGAGCTGGCGGCGAGGTCGATGATCGGCATGGTGCAGGCGTACTTCCTTACGGTCTATCTGCTGCAAGGGTCCGCGGACGACTCCGAAAGGGATGAACGGTTCATGAGAGGCTTCGTATCGATATTCCTTGACGGGCTCAGGCCAGAACGGGATGGTGTAAGCGAATGATGAGAAAAGGCGGTGCAGCTGGCATGAAGACTGGACGTGACGACGGAGAGGGTTCTGTGGTCGCGGACAAGCTCAGGAAGGAGTTCGATGGGCTCGTCGCCGTGGACGACCTGGACCTGTCCATCCGCAAGGGCACGCTCTACGGTATGATCGGCCCGAACGGTTCTGGCAAGACCACCATGATCAAGATGATGGTCGGCAGGCTCAAGCCGACCAGCGGCCGAGCGCGCGTTCTGGGGGAGGACGTGCCCCTCGTCGAGAGGGTAGCGGACATCGGCTACATGCCCCAGGAGATGGCGATATACACCGACCTCACAGTATCGGAGAACCTGCAGCTGTTCGGTGGACTGTACTCGATGGATCCCGGGTCCCGTGCCAAGCGAGAGGAGGCGCTCCTGTCGATGGTTGACCTGCGCGAGCGGAGGGACAGCCTCGTATCCCAGCTAAGCGGGGGCATGAAGCACAGGGTCTCGCTGGCGTGCTCGATGATACACGACCCCGAAGTGCTCTTCCTGGACGAACCGACGGTGGGCGTTGACCCGGAACTCCGGATAGGCTTCTGGCAGCACTTCTCCGACCTCAAGGCCGGGGGGAAGACCGTCATCATAACCACACACTACATGGACGAGGCCGTCAGGTGCGACGTGGTCGGCATGATGAGGCAGGGAAGGCTGATCGCCGAGGGGAAGCCGAAGGAACTGATGGAGAGGACCTCGACGTCGAACCTCGAGGACGCGTTCATGGAATACTCAAGGAGGGACGCCGCATGAAGGTCACCAGGGTGTTCGCGGTCGCGAGGAAGACGCTCAGGTCCCTCAAGCACGACAGGCGCACGGTGGGGTTCCTGGTCTTCATGCCGCTGTTCATGATTGCGATATTCGGGTACACTTTCGGAGGTAGTCTGGAGGACGTGTCGGTGTACGTTGTGAACCTCGATTCGGGGGTCGGGAACGTGTCGGCGTCCGAGGCCATCGTTGCAGAGCTCGCGGCCGGCGGAGTGCTCATGATAGAGCAGGTCATCGGGCCCGAGGGCGACCCCGACGAATTGGTCAAACAGGCCCTGGCGGAGGTCGAGGCCGGCAATGCTTGGGCCGCGATAGTCTTCGAGGACAACTTCACCGCTGATGTGTTGCGGTCGGTCGCGGAGGTCGGCTCCGTGCCGACGGGCGCTCCGGGCGCCATCACCGTCCATCTTGATGCGAGCAACCCGAACATCGCCCAGGCCATAATGAACGAGATGCAGCTGACCGTGCAGGGAGTCATCGTCTCCGAGTATCACCTCCTCCCGCCGATGACCATCTCAGAGGAACGCGTGTACGGCGAGGACGCGGAGTTCATCGACTTCTTCGCCCCGGGCGTCATGGGCCTCGCCGCGATGATGGTCACATTCATGCTCTCGATCATCTCGTTCGTCCACGAGCGCTCGACCGGAACGCTCGACAGGCTCCTGACCACGCCCGTCACCGAGGGCGAGGTCGTCGCCGGTTATGCCCTCGCCCTGGGCCTCGTCGGGCTGATACAATCCATCGTGATACTCGTGACCGCCGTTGCGCTGTTCCAGGTCCAGATAGAGGGCAGCCCCCTGCTCGTCCTCCTCATCATATTCGTCCTGGGCGCGGGGAACCAGGGACTCGGGTTCCTCCTCTCGTCCAATGCGAAGAACGAGTTCCAGGCCGTGCAGTTCATGCCCATCATCCTGTTCCCGTCGATACTCCTCGCGGGGGTCTTCTGGCCGATCGAAGCGGTCCCGGACCTGCTGAGGCCAGTATCGTACTTCGTCCCCCTCACGTACGCGGTCGAGGGATGCAGGTCGGTCATGATCAGGGGCTGGGGCCTTGGAGACGTGTGGTTCCAGCTGGCAGTGCTCACAGCCTTCGCGACGGTGATGCTCATCCTGAGCGCATACAGCCTGAAGAAGAGGAGATGAACATGCACATCAAGGGCAGGGCGGTCATAGTCGCGGACGGGGTCGAGGTCACTCACCGACAGCTCGAGGCGTTCGCGGCCCTGAGGGACAAGGGCAGCATGAAGAGGGCCGCGACGGCCCTAGGCATCTCGACCCCCGTACTATACAAGTACGTAAAGGAGGTGGAGGCGAAGGTCGGGTCGGCGCTCGTGTCATCGTCGAGCCGGGGCACCGTCCTCACAGAGGACGGGAAGGGGCTTCTACATCGGTTCGAGGCCTCTGAGCTGAGGCTCACGGACGAGGACGGGCTCAGGGTCGCCGGAACGCTCGTCTCAGAGAGGTGCGTGCTCACGGCCGCCACCGCGATCTCCGCGTCGGGCGTGACCTGCAGGGTGTGGATCTCCACGGACGAGGAGAACCTGCGCATGATGGACGAGGGAAGGCTGGACTGCGTCGTCCTCGACGACGCACTCTATGCGATGGAGCGAGCGGACATGTTCGAGGGGACCGAGGTCGGGGCCGACGTTCTCCTGCACCGGCCCTGCGGGCCGGACTACGCTAGACTCGCATTCGGGGCCCAGCGGCTCGCGTTCAGGTACCTGGAGCAGAAGTGCGTCGAACACAGGATCGTGTGCACGGTCTTCGAGCCCGCGGTCCTCGACGCTACGGACCTGAGCTACTTCGTGAACAGGAGCCTCGTGCGCAGGGGGATCGTGAGGGCGTCCGGGGCCAGGGAGCAGAGGTGGTCCGCGCACTCGGTCATGGCCGTCCCGTGCTCCGAGAGCACGGAGGTCGACGGGTTCATAGACGAGGCAAGGAGAGCAGGGCTTTACCCCAAAGGGTAACGCTTAACCCGTTCCAGCAAAACCCTCTTATACGCTCGGGGCGGTCCCCTGTCCGGTGAGTGTTTTGGCGGAGGCCAAGGAACCGAACCCGGAATTCACGAGAAAAGTGGTAGAGGCCGGGGGCAAGACGGTCAACCTGTGCTTCCAGTGCGGCACCTGCACTGGCAGCTGCCCATCAGGGAGGCAGACGGCCTTCCGGGTGAGGAAGCTAGTCAGGCGTGCTCAGCTGGGGTTCGAGGAGGACGTGCTGCCCTCAGACGACCTGTGGCTATGCACGACATGCTATACGTGCTACGAGAGGTGCCCAAGGGGCGTCGAGATCGTCGATGTCATCATGGCACTCAGGAACATGGCCGTCAGGAAGGGGTACATGGCCGAGCCGCACAGGAAGGTCGCGGAGCTCATATCCAGGACTGGCCACCTCGTGTCCCTCAGGGACGAGGACAAGGCACTCAGGGGAAGGCTCGGGCTGCAGAACACGCCGCCGACGGTCTTCTCGGACCCGAAGGCCCTCGAGCAGGTCAAGAAGATCGGAGAGATATGCGGCTTCGACAAACTGATCGCAGGAGGCAAGTGAGATGGCGAAGTACGGATTCTTCCTGGGGTGCATCATGCCCCTCAGGTACCCAGGGATCGAGAGCTCGACCAGAGCGGTCATGGACGCGCTTGGGGTGGAGCTCGTGGACATGCAAGGAGCGAGCTGCTGCCCGGCGCCCGGCGTCATGAGGTCTTTCGACCAGACGTACTGGATGTCCGTGGCCGCGAGGAACCTCGTGATCGCCCAGAAGATGGGCGTCGACGTGCTCACGATATGCAACGGGTGCTTCGACACACTGTTCGAGGTCGCCCACAAGCTCAACCACGACCCCGAGCTGAGGAAGAAGGTCAACAAAATCCTCAAGGAGGCTGGCGTGGAAGAGTACCAGGGCAACGTGAACGTCAGGCACTTCGTCGAGCTACTCTACAAGGACGTCGGGGTCGAGGCCGTCAGGGCCAAGGCCAAGGCGGGCAAGGGGATGAAGGCCGCCGTGCACTACGGCTGTCACTTCCTGAAGCCGAGCAACATCAAGAAGATCGACGACGCCGAGAGGCCGCACATATTCGACGACATCGTCGAGGCGGCTGGCGTGACGAGCCTGCCATTCAAGGACAAGGGGACTTGCTGCGGCGCGGGCGGAGGCGTCAGGGCGAGGACGCCCGATGTGGCGCTCAAGATGACCAAGGAGAACCTGACGAACATGAAGGCCGCGGGCGCCGAGGTCATCGTCGACTGCTGCCCGTTCTGCCACCTGCAGTACGACGCCGGACAGGCGCAGCTCAAGGAGTTCGGCATACCGGTGCTGCACCTGTCCCAGCTGCTCGGGATGGCGTTCGGGCTCGACAAGGCGAAGCTTGGGCTAGAGGTCCACCAGACCAAGGTGAACCTGTAAACCACATGGGGTGTCCGGAAATGCACAACGCTAACCTCGTAGTGATAACCGAGGTGAGGAACGTGCCCCCGGACATCCGACCGTTTGTTTCTTTCAGGGCCGATGTGGAAGAGAGGACGCTCACGGAAGACGAGCTCGTCGCAATCCTGGTCATAGACACGACCACGAGCTACATACCCGTGTTCCTGAAGGACCCGCCCTCTATGGCGGGCCTTGAGGGGATGCTCGCCAAGCAGGACGCGAAGCTCACCTCCGAGGCGAAAGCGGCCCTCTCCAGGCACATCAAGATAAGCTGAAAAGTTCATTACTGACCACGCGATACACGTGCCGCCCAAGGAGCGGACCGATATGGCGCGGACGATGTTCAAGTGCTTCACGTGCGGCAGAGTCTACAAGGACGAAGAGAGCGCGGTCAAGTGCCACAACGCCCCCGTCCAACGCATAGTGGAGAACGAGAGGGCGTCGAAGCCCAGGTTCCTGGGCAACTGACCGTATTTTCTTTCGCCTCATACGGGAGGACGAGACATGTCACTGCAGGAGTTGCACAGAGAGGTGGACAGGAAGTGGAGCAGACACCTGGCCGAGACCAGGAAGCTGCTCAGGATCCCGAGCGTGTCCATGACCGGCGAGGGCATCGAGGAGTCGGCTGCCGCGGTCGCGGACATGCTCTCGAAGATCGGGGCCAAGCCAAAGCTCTTCAAGGGCTCCAAGGGGAGCCACCCGCTGGTGACAGGCTATCTCGACGTCGGGGCTGAGAAGACCGGCATCCTGTACGGCATGTACGACGTCCAGCCCGTCGGCGACCTGGACGAGTGGGACCACCCTCCGTTCGGCGCGACGATCGTCAAGAGGAAGCCGCACGGCGAGGTGCTGGTCAACAGGGGGGTATACAACTCCAAGGGTGCGCTCGCGGGCATGCTGCTCGCAGTCAGGACGATGTTGGAGAAGGACGACATGCCGCTGAACTTGCACTTCGTGATAGAGGGCGAGGAGGAGTGCGGCGGCCTCAGCCTGCCAAGGTACATAATGAAGAACAAGGAGCGATTGTCAAAGGCCGATGTGGCGTTCGGGTTCGATTACAACGAGAATTCCGATGGCGTGCCCGTGATCTCGCTCGGGCTCAAGGGGGTCGTGTATTTCGACCTCGTAGCGGAGGGGAACGCCGACACGGGCGGCCCGATGAAGGATGAGATACACAGCGGTGAGGCCTCATGGATCCACAACCCCGCGTGGAGGCTCGTGCAGGCCCTCTCGACGCTCGTCGACGCGGACCAGCGCCCCACGGTCGACGGACTCTGGGACGATGTCAGAGAGCCGGATGAGGACGACCGTGAGTTGATCAGGAATGTGGCGCCCAGGTTCGATCCCGAGGCGTGCCTCGGTGACCTGGGGGTCGCGAGGTTCAAGGGCGAGGGGACGAAGGAGGAGATGATCACGAGGTACCTCTTCGAGCCGTCGCTGAACATCGATGGACTCATATCAGGGTACACCGACCCGGGCACGAAGACGGTCATCCCCAAGACCGCGACGGCGAAGGTCGATATCAGGACCGTGCCGGACATGACCATCGAGGGGACGAGGGACAAGGTCATGGCGCACCTGCGCAGGAGGGGCTTCACCGACATCAGGATGCGGACCTACGAGGACTACCCGTGGTCGAAGGTGTCGCCCCGCGAGACCATCTCCAAGGCCTGCGTCGAGGCGATGAGGTACCACGGCAAGGAGCCGGAGGTGTGGCCTATGATGGCCGGGTCGGCCCCGTTCTACCTGTTCGACCAGGTCCTCGGGGTCCCCTGGGGGGGCGTCGGCCTCGGGTTCGGAGGCAACGCCCACGCGCCGAACGAATTCGCCGTCGTGAAGGGCATGCGTGAGTTCGAGAAGAGCGTGATCACCGTCGTGCACGAGTTCGTGGCGCAGTCCGACAAGGACCCGCTGCTCGGAAGGGCCGACCACCCGGTGAGATCTAGGGGTGCTGAACGACGTCCGAGGCGCACCGATACGGTATGCGAACCGAAAGTACCTTTTTCGAACCGAGACAGATGACCTCTGCGGGGCGTCCGAACAACCGGAGCGGCGACCGGTCCTGGCCGTTGCCGGGTATCATCTCATAAGGGCCGGAGCGTTGTCCGAGTCTGTGCAACGCGTGGCCGTCGGCGAACCCATCCAGCATACGCGAACTCACATTGTTTATATAGCATAAAGTCCAATGCCCGCGCGAAAGGGGGCCAGGGGAGTGCCCATCCGCCACTTTGTCGGATACAAGGGGAGTATAGGGGAATGACGAGTATGTATATGGGAACATCAAAACGTGTGCTAGCGTTCTTTCTCGCGACTGCATTTTTGTTCATGGCCATCCCGATGGCCGCGGACACGCCTCCACCTGTGCGGGAGGCAGCGGCTCTCGGAGAGACTTACGTCCAGGTCGGCTACATGAACATGGAGATCTCGTTCTGGAACCCTCTGACCATACAGATGGTCGAGGACTACGTGGCGTGCTACCTGATGTACAGCGCCCTTTGGACCTATGACGAGGACTGGGCGGGACCCGTGAGCGACCTCGCCCTCGAATGGGATTCCGAACCTCAGGCGAACGGATCGATGAATACCTATGTGAGAATCACCGACAACGCTTACTTCAGGAACATGGGCAACCTCGCGGACACGAGCCAGAAGCTCACCGCGTACGATGTCTCATGGACATTCAACCTGATTATGAACAACACGGGCTACACCTTCGACTGGTACTTGAGGGACATATACGAGATCGAGGTGTTGAGTGATACCGAACTCATCATCAAGACGACCTTCGTGAAGGCCACCCTGATAGATGACCTGTCCGGAGTCCCGATCTTGTGCGAGGATTACTGGGGCGACCTGAGCCAGCCGATGGCGAAGAGCATGGCACCCGAGGCCCAGTATGGGACGGGGCCGTTCGTCTATGAGGACCACGAGGAGGCCAGCTGGTACGCATTCAAGAAGGCGCCCAACTACTTCGGCGAGATTGAATACGGTGGTGACAGAACCATCGACATAGACGGCATCATGTACCGCATCTATACTGACCCGAGCGGAATCGCGCTTGCCCTGAACAGCGGCGATGTCGACGCCGTGAACCTCGGAGGGGAAGTGACCACTTACATGGAGGTCCTGGGTGTCGGCACATCCCTCGACATCGATAAATTCGCTGTCTCGGAGCCAGGTATCTGCGACGTCGCGATTAACGGGATACCCGATTTCTTCGACACGAACACATACTACAACGGCAACCCCATCCTGAGGGACCCGTTCGTCAGGCAGGCCATCATGATGACGCTCGACAAGACCTACATCGTGGGCACCATCCTCAACGGCCTGGCTACGCCGGCCGCGTCTGTTGTGCAGCCGGGGGCCTGGCAGGCGGACATCGACGAGTACGCCTTCGACCCTGCAGCAGCCAGGCAAATCCTGATAGACCACGGATACAGCGCTGACGATGATGGTGACACACTCCTGGAGGCCACGAGTTCCTCCATGGCGGTCCAAGAGGGCTGGTGCGACGAGGGTGACGAACTCTCAGGATTCAGATGTGAAGCGCCCGACACCGACCAGAACTACTACACCATTGCTCTGAACTGGGTCAATGATGCGTATGAGGCAGGCGTCGGACTGGTGGCTGCCCAGAAGTCCGAGGGCGTAATGACCTCCAAGGCCTGGTACCTGTCCGACTACGACATATGGGTATGGCACTGGGGCTGGGGACCTGAACCGATCGGCGCCGCACTCACATGCTGGCTGACCGAGGAGATCAGGGATGGCGGATACAACTGCCAGGGTCCGATGGGACCATGGTGGGTCCATGGCGAGAGCGCGGACTATGAGGAGAACTACTCCACGAGCCCGTTCGTCGATGCCGCGATGATCGAAGAGTTCGGCATGGATGAGGAAGGCTTCATCGGCTTCTCCGCGTTCGACCAGAACATATCGATTGCGCAGCAGACCCTTGATGTGACAGAGAGGAAGGTCATCCTCGACAAGCTGCAGCAGTGGGTTTACGACTCCTACACCGAGAACCCACCGTACTATGACCTTGGACTCTACGGCGTCAGCACAGCCCACTTCGTCGGCTGGGGCGACTGGGAGGAACACAACGGACGCCCGATGACCTCGGATCTCCTCTGGACCTGGTTCGACCTGATGAACGCGGACAACCTGGCGCCTGAGTTCACAAGCGACCTCGACACAGACTACCAGGCGCTGATAAATCAGGACTTCTACGTGACAGTCCAGGTTAAGGACCGAGACGGCGACCCGATCACCGTCAACTGCACTTGGGGCGACGGAAGCCTGCCGGAACAGATGCTGCTGACTGGCGACACGACAATCGCTGAGTCGGTCACATTCACGCACCAGTATACCACCGTAGCATCGGACCTCGAGCTGATGATTTCGGCCTGGGACGGCTTGCAGAACCACGAAGCCTCGACCAGCGCGCTGGTCGATGTCGTCACCATCCTGGACTACGGCCCTGTGATTGTGCCAGGCTCGCTGGTTGGAACGCCGGCATCGCCGGTCTATATCGAGCAGGCAGTCGATTGGACGATTTCCGCGAGCGACGCCGAGACCGACGAAACGGGTGCGCTCAAGTTCACTTGGGTTTGGGACGACGGCACATACGACGTATCAGAGCAGATCCCGGCCGAACTCGGAGGCACGGTGACGGACACGCAGACCCACACATGGACCGACATTGGCACCAAGGTGGTGGAGGTATGGGTGTTCGACGGATACCAGGACGACGAGACGAGCTCGGAGCACAACATCACCGCGACCAAGACCTACACGGTTCTGGAGAACACCGCGCCGTACAGCCTATCGGCATCGGAGATCCTCTGGACGCCTGACACCTGGGCGACGGTTTCTGGATCCGCGATTGACAACGACCCCGACACGCTAACCTTCACCTGGGAGTGGGACGACGGGACGTTCAACGTGACATCGGTGCTCAACGAGGACCCGGGCTCTACCTTGGCCAACTCAGTCAAACACATGTGGGATGCTGATGGCACGTACGACGTCACCCTATGGGTCGACGACGGAAATGACCACAACGAGTCCGTATCGGGGACCGTCACGATATCCAGCAACCCCGGGCCGACGGCACTTGCCGTGGTCCAGGAGCCCAACCCCGGATGGGTCGATCAGGAGATCACCTTCACCGCATCCGCGAGCGACGCCAACGGCGACCCGTTGACCATGACGCTCGAGTTCGGAGATGGAACGCTAGCGGTCGACACCACCGAAGGAGGTTCGACGGAAGCTCAGACCGTGGTCTTCACCCACACATACACGGCCGAGGGACCGTTCTCGGCGACGCTTTATGCAGACGACAGCACGACGAACTCGTCGTTGCCGTTCTCCGCCAGGGTGTCCGAGAACGCAGCGCCTGATGTCTCGATGCAGTCGTCGTTCGTTGCGGGATTCAACGTCACCTTCGAGATAGCGCCGATCGAAGTCTCGGACGATGATGGCGACGTGGTGACGATCTGGTACGACTGGGGAGACGAGACGCCCATGACCATGGGCGACCCTGAGGACTATTACTCGGCGACGCACGTGTACATGGACATCGGGACATTCACCGTGAAGGTGTATGCGGACGACGGGATGGGGCACAACGACAGCATATCCGTGCCCGTGATGGTCAGCGAGACCAACCTCAAGCCCACGTTGGCCGACCTGACCTTGACCCCCGAGGCCGACACATACTTTGTCGGCGACGTGATCACCTTCACCGTGAAGGTCAGCGACCAGGAGGGAGACAACGTCACAGTGGTGATCGACTTCGACGATGATACGACCGACCAGATGGTCGTCGACACACTGCCCGGCAACGTCAACGCAACGGTGAACTTCACGCACGCGTTCGAGACGATCGGGGACTACTCGGTAGTCGCGAGCGTCACGGACGGAGAGGACCACTCGGACATGACGCCGCAATCCAGGACCACGGATGTGGACATCGTCGGCCAACCGGTCGATACCAACTGGATCCTCATAGGCGGGATACTCCTGCTGATTGTGGCCGTGATCGTGGCCGCGTTCCTGCTGATGAAGCGGAAGAAGGGAGCTGAGCCCGCCGCCGGCGAGGACGGAATGGAAGGGATGGCCGCCCCGGTGGACCAGTCCCCGCCCCCACCTCTGAACTGACCACGAGGGCACACGGAAAAACCTTGACAAACCACTTACACCCCCTTTTATATGGGGCGTGAGCCAGACGGACAATCAAAACGAATACGAACCAGGTTCGGAACTGACAGACCATACTACCGGAAGGTGAACTCTTGGCTTCATTCAGGCGCGTGCTGTCGAAGCGGGTATTCAACGCATTCGTTACGATATTATTGATCATGCTCGTCAACTTCCTCCTCTTCAGGGTCATGCCGTCCGACCCCGCGGACATGATGACCCCGAGGGACCCGACGACGCCTCCGGAGGTGAAGTGGAGGAACATCGAGGCGTGGGGACTGAACGACTCACTGTATGTGCAGCTCTACAAGTACTTCGTTGGGACGTTAACGGGTGATTGGGGGATATCATTCTGGTACGAAGACAATGTCGCCAACGTTTTAGGGAGTGCCATCGGCTGGACTATGCTCCTCTTAGGTACCTCGTCCGCGCTCACATTCATAATCGGCATAATCCTCGGCAAGTACGCCGCCCGCAAGAGGGGTAAACCGGCGGACGTGGCCATCACCTCGTTCGGCCTGTTCTTCTACGGGATGCCGATATTCTGGTTCGGCATCCTGCTGATGGTGCTATTCGTGAGCATCATACCCCTGTTCCCGAGCGGGCAGTACATTTCGGCAGGCCTCCACCCCGAGCTGACCCTGACATCCATTTCGGACATCCTCTGGCACATGGCGCTCCCATGCGCCACGCTCACGATAGGATCCATCGCGGGCATCGTGCTCATACAGAGGAACTCACTCATAGACGTCCTGACGGAGGAGTACATAGTCACCGCCTACGCAAAGGGGCTGACAGAGGCACAGGTAATGAAGCGCCACGCGACTCCCAACGCCAGGTTGCCGGTTGTGACGACATTGGCGATGGATACGGCGTTCATCCTGGGAGGCGCGTTCCAGATAGAGGTCGTGTTCAGCTACAAGGGATTGGGGTACGTCACGATCGAAGCGATTGGCAGACAGGACTACCCGATTCTCCAGTTCGTGTTCTTCATAGGTGGAGTCGCGGTAGTGATCGCCAACCTGATAGCAGACCTAGTGCTGGTCAAACTCGACCCAAGGGTGACGATTACCTGATGGTGGTACCATGACGTTCGAGAAGAAGTTCGAATCTGGCACGAGGAGACTCCTGGCATTCAACCCGCTGCTGGCCGACAAAGCCGGCCTATCGATGAGGAACATCGGGAGGACCACCGACCTCTTCATGGCGACGTGGATGGGAAAGATCGGGACGGGGATACTCGTGTTCTTCCTTGGAATCGTGGTGTTCACCGAGTTGTTCGTCCCCTACGACCCTGGAGATTTCACGACTGACAAGCTGCTGGACCCGAGTCTCGAGCACCCGTTCGGGACGGACCAGGTGGGTAGGGACGTCCTCACTAGGACCCTGCACGGCACAAAAGCCTCACTCATGGTGGGCTTCACGGCTATGATCATATCGATGGGGCTCGGGACAATCGTGGGCCTCGCCTCCGGATACTGGGGAGGGTGGAGGGACGAGGTGATCATGAGAGTCAACGACGTCTTCCTGTCCGTCCCGTGGCTCGTCCTGATGATTGTCATCGCATCCATATGGGGCGCCCAGGACCTGACATCGGTCATCGTCGTTATCGGCGTGACAGGGTGGTCTACCACGGCGAGGATCGTGCGGTCGCAGGTACTCTCCCTCAAGGCGAGGCAGTTCATCGAGAGGGCGAAGGCGCTCGGCGCGGGCGATTGGCACATCATAAGGAGGCACATATTCCCCAACGTCGTGCCCCTGATATTCGCCAACGCCATCCTGACCATCGCGATATCGATCCTCTCCGAGAGCACGCTCAGCTTCCTAGGTCTCGGGCCGCAGGACGTGGAGACCTGGGGCAGGGTGCTGGAGGACGCATACAACAACAACGTCGCCCTCGCTGGCCCGTTCATGTTCATCATCATGCCGGGAATATGCATCGTCGTGGTCGTCCTGGGGTTCACGTTCATCGGCTACGCGATGGACGAGATCCTGAACCCGAAGCTCAGGAAACGATGATCCGGGCGTCTGGTCGGCGAAAACCCTTTTCACAAACCACAGCAACCTTTTAATACGGCCACCTATTATCGAGCCACCTTATCATCCAACCAGGGGTATCAGATGGCTCAGAAGGCAAGGGCTGCGACAAAGAAGGTCAAGGACAAATGGCGCGCGAAGCAGTGGTACAACATCCACGCGCCGGACATGTTCAGCAAGATGCAGCTCGGGGAGACCCCATCGGACACGCCTGACCATATAATGGGCAGGATAGCCGAGGCGACGGTCCAGGATCTCACGGGCGACTTCTCGAAGATGCACATAAAGCTCAAGTTCAAAGTGACCGACGTGCGGGGTTTCGACGCATTCACGCTCTACGACGGACACACCCTGACGAACGACTACGTCAGGAGGCTCACCAGGAGGAAGAGGACCAAGACCGACGCGGTCATCGATGTGACCACGAAGGATGGCTGGGAAGTCAGGATAAAGCCCATGGCGGTGTCCGAGCAGCGCATACAGGCGTCCCAGGAGACCGCCATCAGGAACATCATGAAGGAATCCGTCCTCAAGGTCGCGTCCGAGTGCACCATAAGCGACCTCGTCCGCAAGATCATCATGGGGGACATGTCCAAAGCGATATCCGACGCGTCGAAGATCATCGTACCTGTCAAGAGGATAGAAATCGGCAAGAGCGAGGTCATCAAGGCGGGCAGGCCACCGGAGCCGGACGAGGCCCCGATCGTGGCCCCCGAGGAGCCCGAGCCAGCACCGGAGCCGGCGCTCGAGGTCGCCCCGGCCGAGGAGAAACAGCCGACGCCTGAGCCGGCCCCTGCGACGAGCAGCGCTCCCGCCGAGGAAGAGATTCCCCCTGAGGAGAGGGCGCAGTAGCCCCCAGGGCCGCGCCTGCTCCGAGGGGAGACAACATGTCGGGGTGGCTCAGCCTGGTAGAGCGTCGGACTCATAGGGAGTTCTTCTGACCAGATGCTCCTAGGACATCCGAAGGCCGCGGGTTCGATTCCCGTCCCCGACACCATTATCAGAGGAGAGGGCGTTCCCTCGCCCTCGGGACGACATGAGGGTAATCATCTACACGGGCAAGGGCGGGGTCGGGAAGACATCCGTCGCCGCCGCTACAGCGCTCAGGTCCGCCGCGCTCGGCCACAGGACGGTCGTGATAAGCACCGATGCGGCCCACAGCCTATCGGATTCTCTCGAGGTGCCTCTCTCAGGAACGCTGCAACGCATAGGCGAGAACCTCGACGGCCTCGAGATCGACATACAGCTCGAGCTCGAGACCCGGTGGAAGGAGATACAGATCTACTTCTCCGACTTCCTGGCGTCCCAGGGCATGGACGGGGTCTCGGCGAAGGAGATGGCCGTGTTCCCGGGCATGGAGCTGATGTCCGCGCTCTTCTATGTCGAGGAGTTCCACAAGTCGAAGAGGTATGACGTGGTCGTCATGGACACTGCCCCGACGGCCGATACTCTCAGGCTCCTGGCGTTCCCCGACATAGCGAACTGGTACTTCGACCACCTGTTCCACATGGTCAGGAACGTTCTCAAGATCGCGAGGGTCACGGTGGGCAGGATCGTCTCGACGCCACTGCCCTCCGACAAGTTCCTCGAAGACCTTGAGGAGCTGAGGGAGAGGCTCAGGTACGTCCGGGACCTCCTGACGGACCCCGAGGTCACCTCCGTGAGGCTCGTCGTGAACCCCGAGAAGATGGTCATATCCGAGACTCAGCGGGCATATACATACCTGTGCATGTACGGGTACACAGTCGAGAGCATCGTCATCAACAGGATCATGTCCGAGGACGTCACCGACCCGTTCTTCGCCGACAAGCTCGAGGAGCAGAGGGGGCACCTCAGGAGCATCGACGAGATGTTCTCGCCCCTGAAGGCCTTCAGGGCCGAGCTGATGCCGAGGGAGGTCCTGGGCAAGGCAGCCCTGGAGAGGCTGGCGGAAGAGCTGTTCGGCAAGGACGACCCCACGAAGGCGTACTCCCTTGAGTCGCCCATGAGAATCGAGTCCGGAGAGGGGGAGAACACGCTGGCCGTGAAGCTCCCGTTCGTGATGGACCAGAAACTAGAGCTATATACGCGCAAGGATGTTCTCGTACTGCAGCTGGGGGCGTTCAAGAAGTCCATCATCCTGCCATACGCGCTCGCGGGCAAGGAGCTCCTGGGGGCGGACATGGACGGGACCTGGCTGACCATCAGGTTCGAAGGTGAGGAAGTTGGGAGGAAGAAGGGAAAGAGGGACAGAGGCCGCAAAGCGGCTCGAAAGGCACCTTGAGGAGATCGTCTCCGAGGTCACGACCAAGGAGACCATGACACACTTCGTGAACGCGGGCATGGATGTGGTCCAGGCGGCCAACTCCGCGCTGAAGCACATCGATGTGCCCGAGGAGACCAAGCTCAGGATCCACAGGGCCGAGAAGGAGGTCCTCCTGGCGGCAAAGAGCTTCATCGACGCGGTCCTCACGGAGCTCGACAAGGAGATGCCCGAGCGCAAGGCCGCGCTCAAGAAGGTCGAGATCAAGCGGAAATCGAAGTAGCGCTCCGATATCATCGGGGTCGGGACGCACAACTTTTTTACACGTACCCCGTTACCGAGCACCGTCAAACCAGGGGTGTCTTACCGTATGGTAAAGATGTTGGTTCCGTACCCGGACAAGTGCACGGGGTGCAGGTTCTGCGAGATGGCCTGCTCACTGTATCATGAAGGCAAGGTCAACCACGGCAGCGCGCGGCTGCAGGTCCACAGGAGGGATGTCAGGACCGACTTCCCAGCTGTGTGCACGCACTGCGTGTCGTGCGGGGAGGAATGTTGCGTCCTCCACTGCCCGGTCGAGGCGATCAAGAACGAGGACGGCATCGTCCGTGTCGAGGAGAGCGAGTGCACCGCGTGTGGCACCTGCGTCGAAGTGTGCCCGTTCGGAGTGATGCGCATGGAGGATGTGGCGTTCAAGTGCGACCTCTGCGGAGGGGACCCCACATGCGTCAAGTTCTGCCCGATGGGCGCCATCAAGTACGAGGAGCCGAAGCCCGAGCAGTACGAACTCGTCCGGAACCTGCTCAAGGAGGAGGAGTGACATGAAGGGATATGCAGGCAGGATCTTGAAGGTCGATCTCTCCACTGGGAAGAGCTCCATCAAGACCATCGACGAGAAGTACGCCAGGAAGTACCTGGGAGGCCAGGGCTTCGCGGTAGAAATTGTCTATCACAACGTGCCCGAGGGCGCGGACGCGCTCTCGCCCGAGAACGTGCTCGCGATGGCGCCCGGACTGTTCGCAGGCTACCCCGTCCCCACGGGCGGGAAGACCGCGTTCGCGGGCAAGTCGCCGGCGACCAACACGCTCGCGGAGAGCATCATGGGAGGCTCCATAGGGGCCGAGCTGAGACACGCGGGGTATGACGCGCTCGAGGTCCACGGGAAGGCTGAGAAGCCCGTGTACCTGTTCATAAACGACGACGAGGTCGAGGTCAACGAGGCCGACGACCTATGGGGCAAGGACACGAGGGTCACGCCGGAGACGCTCAAGAAACGCCACGGCTGGGATGTCAAGGTCGCGTGCATAGGCGTCGCTGGCGAGAAGCTGGTCAGGATGGCGTGCATCGACTGCGACGACAGGCAGTCCGGCAGGGCCGGGCTCGGGGCCGTCATGGGCTCCAAGAACCTCAAGGCGGTCGTCGTCAGGGGCACAAAGGACCTGGAGCCGGCAGACCCAGGCGCGCTCCTCGAGATAGCCCTCAGATATCAGAAGATCATGGAGGCCGCGCCCTCGTTCATAGAGGACACGAAGTACGGCACCGGCGAGTTCCTGGGCTGGATCAACAAGGAGAAGGGAGTGTTCCCGACAAGGAACTGGCAAGAGAGCGTCTTCAAGGAGAGGGAACAGATCGACCCATACTATTGGGCGACCAGGTACGTGACGAAGAACAAGGCGTGCTTCGCCTGCACCAAGCCCTGCGGCAAGCTGTTCGAGGTGAAGGACGGCAAGTTCGCGGGGGTGGTCATCGACGGGCTCGAGTACGAGACCCTGTACTCTCTGGGCAGCAGCTGCGGCAACGCGAGCATCGAATCCGTCGCCAGGGCGAACGAGGTCTGTGACCTCGTGGGCATAGACACCATATCCGCTGGTGTCACCATCGGCTTCGCGATGGAGCTCATCCAGAGGGGCATCCTGACGGAGCAGGAGGTCGGCATGAAGCTCACGTGGGACAACGCCGCGGACGCGGTGCCCAAGATGTGCGAGATGATGGGTAACCGCGAAGGCTTCGGCGACGTCCTCTCGGAAGGCGTGAAGAGAGCCTCGGAGAAGATAGGCAGAGGCTCCGCGAGGTACGCGATACACACGAAGGGCATGGAGCCTCCAGCGTACGATGTCAGGGGCATGAAGGGCCACGGGCTGTCGTTCATGACGTCTACCAGGGGTGCGTGCCACCTGAGGGCAGGGTTCTACGCCCCCGAGCTCGTGGGCAAGTTCTGGCGCTGGGAGGGCATCGACAGGTTCTCGACCGAGGGCAAGGGCGAGAAGGTCGCCACCATGGAGAACTTCATGTGCGTGTACGACTCGATCGGCCTGTGCAAGTTCTCGAGGGGCTTCTTCCTCATAGACAAGCTGAGGGAGGTCATCAAGGCCATCACAGGGCTGGAGTTCACCGAGGACGAGCTGCTCAGGACCGGCGAGAGGATACACACCATGAAGGGCAACTTCAACGTGCTCCAGGGCATCACCAGGAAGGACTGGCTCCTCCCACCCAGGATACTCGAGGACCCGATCCCGGACGGACCATCCAAGGGTTCCAAGATCAGCGTCGAGGAGATGAACAGGATGCTCGACGACTACATGACCTTCAGGAAGTGGACGGCAGACGGGGTCCCCACCCCTGAGAAGCTGAAGGAGCTGGAGATAGCCTAGGCACCCG
Source organism: Thermoplasmata archaeon (assembly GCA_041304525.1). Lineage (GTDB taxonomy): Archaea > Thermoplasmatota > Thermoplasmata > UBA10834 > UBA10834 > UBA9653. Next base: position 21,056 of record JBFYNF010000045.1, read on the forward strand.
CTGAGAAACCCCTTCCAGAAACCCATTACAATCATTCTGTCCGCTGTGCGACCAGGCCCGCGCTCTAGATCATCCTGATCGTGTCGGCGAGCTTCAGAAGCTCCCCCTTCGCGGCCGATGGATCCACCCTGCTCGGGAGGACCGTGACGATCAGAGCCTTGCGGCCGGCGCCCACGACGAGCATCTTGGCGTCCTCACTCTCGACCAGGACACTCTGGGGCGTGCCGACTCTCAGCTCCGAGTTTGCGGTTGAGGCGGCGCCTATGAGCGTCGCGCACATGATCGCGAAGGTGTCCATTGACACGCCTTCCGGCAGGTCAGCAGCTATGACGAGGCCGTCCCTGCTTATGATGGCCGATGCGATGGACCCGCAGTTCTGTCTGAGGGCCCTCAAGGCCGGTTTGAGTTCCAATTCAATTCCCTCCGAGAGGTTCGACCCTGAACACGCAGTGCTTGTCACCCTTGCTGATGCACTCTATCTCCTCGCAGTGGAGACGCCTGTGGCCCTTGGCCTCGTAGACCCTCTTGACGATACCCCTGAGCCTGTGGCAGGTCGGGACATCCGACTGAGTGGCCTCGATCGAGCCCTCCGCGACGGCGGTGGCCTCCTCGAAGACGATGTTGTCGACCCATCCCCTCGCCCTCAGCAGGTTGGCGCATATCTCGAAGTACTTCTCGGGCTCCTGCAGAGCGATCTTGGAGATCTCGTCCCCGAGTATCATGCCCTCCCGGAAGAAGAGGCCGTAGCACGCCTGAGACATCACGCCCTCGTAGAGCTTGCGTATCTCCTCGTACTCGGACTGGGAGAGCTTAACGAACTTCATCGTAACCGCTCGTGGATTCGTATGGATGATATTTAAGGTTTGGCGCATGGCCGTCGAGCCAGGCAACCCATGCACTTCCTCCGACGAAATCGTGTTGAAAAGTCTTTATGTCTGATACTCGATTGCGCAGGAAGATTGCGATGTTCTCTGACGAAGACGGCCGACTGGCGGTCAATGCCGCAAGGGCCGTCGTAGAGTGCCACGTGAAGAAGGAGAAGGCCCCGAAGCTCGGCCTCCCGAGCGGTTTCAAGAACAAGTCAGGGGTGTTCGTGACCCTCACGACCCATCCTGGAGGGGACCTGAGGGGATGCATAGGGTATCCAGAGCCACTCCTCGCGCTTGAAGAGGCGCTCAGGGACTCGGCCATCAGCGCATGCTCGCGGGACCCGCGGTTCCCGCCCGTGAAACCCTCGGAACTGGACGGGATCAAGGTCGAGGTTAGCCTGCTGACGCCACCGGAGGAGATCATCGTCAAGAAGCGCACGGAGTACCCGAAACACATCAAGGTCGGGGACGACGGCCTCATAGTGCAAAGGGGTTGGAACCGCGGCCTGCTTCTGCCGCAGGTGCCCGTGGAATGGGGATGGGACCCTGAGGAGTTCCTCTCGCAGACCTGCCTGAAGGCAGGGCTCACGCCAGACACATGGCTCCAGGAAGGCACGAAGGTTTTCAAGTTCCAGGCGGAGGTCTTCTCGGAGGAGGAGCCCCGCGGAGAGGTCAAGCGAAGGAGTCTGGATGAGGAGCATGGAGCTTGTCATTGAGGGCGAGTGTTACATATCCGGCCGCTTCGAGAGGGCGTGCATCGGGATAGACGGTGGCAGAATATCCGCCATCGCGAGGAACCTCGAGGGTGACCGACGGATTGACTTCGGCAGCAGGAAGATATTGCCCGCAGCCATCGATTCGCACGTGCACTTCAGAGAACCTGGCATGACCCACAAGGAGGACTTCGGCTCCGGCTCATTGGCAGCGCTCCACGGAGGAGTGAGCTGCGTCCTGGACATGCCCAACACAATCCCTCCGACGACCACCTCGTCCGCGCTCACTGAGAAGGCCGAGATCGCGGCGTCGAAGTCCTTGGTCGATTACGGGTTCTTCGCAGCTGTGAGGCCAGGGGTCGACATAGCCGGGCTTGCCCCGAGGGTCGCGGGCTTCAAACTGTACATGGCAGGGACCACCGGGGACCTCCTGGTGCCGTCTCTCGCTTCAGTCGAACGTGAAATAGCCGAGGTGGCCAGGTCAGGGAAGGTCCTCGCGGTGCACGCGGAGGACGAGAGCCTGAGGCACAAGAACCTGGCGAAGAACCTGAGCGACCACCTGAGGAACAGGGGCAACGACTGCGAGGTCAGCGCGATCCGGAAGGTCGCGAAGAGTGGCGAAGGGTGCAGGCTGCACATATGCCATGTCTCGTCGAAAGACTCGTTGTCGCTTGCCCTGGGTCAGCCCAACATGACCGCCGAGGTGACCCCGCACCATGTCCTGCTCGACAGGGACCGGCCGCTCGGTACGTACGGGAAGGTCAACCCCCCCCTTCGCACAAGGGCGGACAGACAGGCGTTGTTCCTGGCGTTCAAGCAGGGCAGGTTCGACACCATGGCCTCGGACCATGCGCCCCACACGATCGACGAGAAGAAGGAGGATTTCGATTTCGCGCCTAGCGGCATGCCAGGCGTGGAGACCATGTTCCCAATCATGCTGCAACATGTCCGAGACCGACATCTCGCGTTGGCGACGGTCGTCAAGGCACTCTGCGAGAGACCAGGTGAGATATTCGGCATCAATAAGGGCAGGATAGACATCGGGTACGATGCGGACCTCGTCGTCGTCGATTTCATGGATGGGCGCGATGTCAGGGCCGACGACCTGTACTCCAAATGCGGCTGGACAGCGTTCGAAGGTATTCCAGCCGTGTTCCCCAGGGCCGTCATGGTCCGAGGGGAGCTGGTCATGAAGGACGAGGAGCAGGCCGGTGAGTTCCGGGGCAGGGACGTTGTGACCCATGGACGATGACATGATCGAAACCGACCTCTCGGATCTCGGGGGGCTCACATACACATGCATAGACGGTTGCGCGCTCTGCTGTCTTTGCCAACCAGAGCTGCTCCCGGACGAGGAGAAGTTGTTCAGAAGCGACCCGACACTCTCCCAGGGTCTCGCCGACAAGCACATCTCGCCAGATGTGACGGGCGCTGCCATCAAGCTTCAGGGAGCTCACGGCGCATGCCACTTCCTCAGACAACGAAGGTGCGCGATATACACCAGACGTCCGCACTACTGTAGGGCGTTCCCAATCAGCGTGTATGCAGGCTGGCGCATCCAGATGAACGCGAACCAGTCCTGCAGGGGCATCGGACTAGCGGGGGAGGATATGATGGAGGCCGGCAAGGCCTTGCTCGCACGATATGGCGAGAGCGAACTCATGGACGAACTCCGAGGTTCCAGGGAGGTGTTTGCCGAGTTCTCGGACAACACGAGGGACGCCAAGGTCGCACAGTCCGTCCCCTCCCTGAGAGATGCGGCAGGCGCGCTCATGGACGACCTCACGGAAGAGTTGGGCCTGAGCAGGATATTGACCTATGCGGAATCTGGGAGCACCCGGCAAAACTCCTCCGCGCAGGATATCGCCAGGAGGGCCAGGAGCTCAGAGCCAGAAGTTGACGTGCAGGACCTCGGAGTCTCGATTGGGACGGAGTTGTTCGACCTACCTGACCTGAGCTACCTACCAGTCTACGTGGCCGAAGACCTGACATGGAAGATATTCAAGCTCGTCGGGGACGACGTCGTCGGATTCGTCCTCCACGAGGACGGCAGGACCGAGGAGTTCTCCAGGACCGCACCCTCAGACGTTACGTTGATGTCACTGACGGCCGGAGGGAGGAAGGTTTTCGAGGAGTACTTGAGGACAGTCAACCAGAGGGATTGCTTCATCGGACACGCCGCGCACCTGCTGGACCTCGAGGACTACTCATTCAGCTATGCACAGGCGTATCTGGGAGCCATCGGGAACGCCGCGGTGGATCTATGGTGGCGCTCGTCGTTCCTCGCCCGTCAGCGTGGAGAGGTGACGCTGGACCAGCATGGAGTCAGGGAGGGCATCATCTTCTTCGACATGGACCTGCTGGACCAGCCGACGATCGGCGCCTTCCTATGATGTACCCCGTTGACAGGCTCCGGTCTGACCAAACGAACTGATGGACACATTCGTACATTGCATGAGGGCAGGGTCGTGACACGTCGTTCGATTGGCGTTCTATTCGAGGATGACCCAACGAAAGCGTTATCTATCCGATTTTCATGTTACCTTTTCGAACGTTTTAGAGGGGGCACCTTCGTTGGACAAACCGGACCCGGTCACGCTGGACAAGAGCGACAGGATCATATTGAAAATGCTTCAGGATGACTGTAACATAAGCCTGAAGAAGATCGGCGAGAAGACGGGACTATCCTCGTCCACAGTCCACTACAGGGTCAACAGACTGATCGAGGAAGGGGTCATCACCGGGTTCAAGGCATGTGTCAACCCCCTGAAGGTGGGGAAGGAGATACTGGCCATCTCGCTGATCACTGGCAGGTACGGTCCCGACTACTCCAAGAAGATAGGCGAGAAGATATCGAAGATCCCCGGCGTTTGGGCGACGTACTTCCTCCTGGGGAACATCGACTTCGCCATCCTGCTCAGGGCGTCTTCCAGAGAGGAACTCAAGGACATAGTGGACGCATTCATCAGGATCGACGAGGTTGAGCGCAGCAACACATACCTCATACTGGACAGGATCAAGGAAGATATCACAGTGCAGCTGTAGTCCAGCAGGCTGGCTACCTCTGTGTGCGCTTGGCGGCCGACACGGCTGACAGGTAGTCCTCGATGCGCTTGATACGCATAGACACCTTGGCCACGTCGTTCGTCAGGGTACCGATCCTGAGGACCAGTTCGTCAGGAACCCTTGGCTCGGGGATTATCGGTATGTCGGGCATTCTGATGTTCTCGGCAATCGACCGCACCGTGGCGACCTCCTCGACCAGTTCTTCGAACCTGGCGGGGAGGTCGTCCTCGCCCTCCTCTTCCTCCGGGACCCGCAGAAGCTCGATTGTGCTCTTGAGAGCGGTCACTTCGTCGGCCAAATTCGCGACTGCCGACTGGGTGCCCGAATCCTTCGCAGGTGCATGAGAGGATGCGATAGCCTTGTCTATCTTCCTGTCCGTTGTGGCCAGTATGACACCGAGCCCCTTGGCGATCTTCTTGTCCAGCTCGATCTTGAAATCGTGGAGTTCTCCCCTCAGATGTTCCTGGACGTCCTCCAACTTCTCGCCTTGGAGCTTCACGTCCCTGAGCATCGTGGTGAGGTCCGACATGAGGGAGGATGCACCTGACAACGCCTCGAGGTCGTCAGGGTCGAGCTTACCGCCCGCTGAAGCGATGTTGCAGTGCCTGAGACCGTCGACCATCGCAAGCATGTCCACGGTCGGGCCGCTCCTCTGGACCGCCTGCCTGATCGGCTCCAATCGGGCCATGACAGTCTCGGCCATCTTCACGGGGTTCTTCGTCCATTCGCCCATGTTGCTGAGCTCGCTCATGGCCTTCTCAAGCTGACGAGTGGCGTCAACCATGTCCGAACTCTCGATAGCGCGTATGTCCCTAATCGCGTCGCGCCGTCCCTTGGCCACGGCGTCATCCACAGAGAAACCCTCGTGAGGATACACGGTCGCCAGGTAGGACACGCCGGACATCACCTTGCCCATCACGTATTCCCAGTCTTGGCTAGTGACGGCTATCGTCGGCCTCTCGGACTTCTCGAACAGTAGGCAGAAACTGTCGTTGGGCATGTAGCATGCCTCGATGGAGTAGGGATGGTTCTTGTAGAACACTGGCGGGTGTTCAGGGCTCTCGCTCTGGACTGCGCCCATATAGGCGCCCATGTATGCCCTCGCGTAATTCGCGAGGTCCACGTCGGTGGGCCCTTTGTCCCTGCGCCCGCTCGGTTCTGCGCTCATATCCGCACCAGGCATTGTGTCAACCTGGCTCTCACATGCCGTACTTGCGAAAGGCAAACTACAGCATGCCGCATCGGGTAGAACGGTGAAATATGTTTCCGGTCGAATCTCGGATATGATTATCAGTCCGGACGAGCTCAGCGAGATGCTCTCTGTCTACACAGCAGCGGAGGCGATCCAGTCCTCGGACCACTTCACCTGGCCGGTCCTGAGTTCGAACTTCAGTCGCACCTTGCCGTCATCGAAGAATATCTGGGCGCGTCTGACCTGAGACAGATAGGTCCTTGTCCACTTGCCCTTCTGCGTGAGGACCTTACCCTCGCATTCCAGGAGTCCTTCTGAAAGGAGAGTGTTGACCCTCCTGTAACCCAGCGTGACTGGTATGTCCAGACGTTGGCACATGTCCTGGACGGTGCGCGGCCTGTCCCTCGAGTAGATGAGGATCTTGGCCGAGTACTCATCGACCAAGAGCTTGGACAGCTCGTACGCGTTCATCCCAGGTGGCCTCGACCTTGACAATTCTATGTCATCCGTCATAAACCATCTGGCTCAATTCCAAGCCGAGACAATCAGAGACGATACACCGCCCTATGAGACAGTTCTGACAGCAAGGAGTGAGGGACGTATCTGGCCGGCCTGAAAGGACGCCTGTGAGAAGTTCGTGTGATTCTCACCCGTTACAAACAAATCGTGAATTATATATATTGACAAAATAGTACCCCTGGACAAGGGATGGGAATAAGCTCTAACTCCCCCCTAACGAGGGGATCCGAACGGCTACCGAATTGGGCATCACAGCGGACGCTAAGAAGCTGAGTATCGCGCAGATACTCACAGACGAATACAACATGAACATCCTTGCAGCCACGAGCCACAAGGCCCGTAGCGCCAGGGAGCTTGCGTTCATGTTCGATATACCACTCGCGAGCTGCTACAGGAAACTGAGGGAGCTCGGGACATCTGGTTTGATCGAGCAGGAAGGCAGCGAGCTCACATCGGATGGGAAGAGGTACAAGGTGTACCGCTCGATGATAGGGAGCGTGACGATGGTCTACGAGAAGGGCACTCTCCGCATGAAGGTGGACATGAACTTCAGGTCCGCCCCGCTCGAGATCATCCAGAATATGGCGTTGCCGAAGTCGAGAGAGTTCTGATTCTGCGAGAAGATTGTGCCTGCGGAGCCTCCGCAGGAAACCTTTGCATAGTCATGCCAGCATGTGCGGCCGGCGGCACATGCTGATTTTCTAAAAAGAGAATCACACCGGAACCGTCTTCTATTACACATGATAATCATTCATGGCTCTCAGGGGCGGAAGTAACGCTCCGCGCAGGGCAACGCTTGGACTATCCACAGGGCATGTAGACCTCCAAGGGAGTGAGCTAGAACAACAACGAAGGCGGATAGGCCAGGCAGCGGATTCTGGACCCATGTCATAACGGCAGTGCTTCCTCACTACCGTCCTCCAATCCCATGGTCCCAGGACACGATGCCTAGCCTTCCCGCACACACCACGGAGGTATGAGAAATGAAGAAGATATCCAAACCCAGAAGGGTGCGGATGGGCGAAGAGGCCGAGATGGGGGTCGGGACATTGCTGATCTTCATCGCGATGATACTTGTCGCGGCGGTTGCCGCGGGGGTGCTCGTCCAGACCGCGTATGTACTACAGCAGCAGGCGGAGTCGACAGGAGATCAAGCACTGATGGAAGTGGCAACGGGATTCAGAATACTCGCGGCGTACGGGGTGACGAACCTATCGGTCCCTGAGGTGACCGACCTATACATCAAGATAACCTTGGCGGCAGGTAGCCCGGTCATCAACCTCGAGCACGTGATCATCGAGATCACGAACGGCGACAACGACGTTTCGCTGGCGTTCAATGTCACTGGCTCTGATGTGGATTACTTCGGCGCGACACAGATCAGGGACACCTATCCCACGAACGACTGGACCACTGGCGAGCCGGGGATGACACAAGGCGACATCGCCCTCATCCACGTGAACCTTAGTGCGAACAGCCTCAGTCTGGCGTCGCAGCAGCAGGCGGACCTGTTGATCATCCCGAAGCACGGCATACCGACATACCTGTCGGTGGTTGCGCCGTCAGTGCTCTCGAACACCTACGAGAACCTCACCTAGAAGGCTTTGAAGGATGTGATTCCATGAACGAGGACGGGGAAGCCGCGTTGGAAGTGATTTCGGTCGATTCGAGGACCAACATCATCACGATGCGGTGGCTCTCGTTCCTCATGGACAAGATTGACCCTGAGGCATTGCCTGAGCTGTTCGTCTTCTACAAGAGGATAGGGTGGCTGGGAACGCAGGCAGCCGCGTACATGTCTGCGTTGGCCGAAGGGGCGAAGCCCGAAGCGCCTTCTGAAGAGCAGGCGCTGATGGAAGAGGACGTCGAAGACCACAACCTCCTGATAAGGAGAGGGACCGATTCCGGAAAGGAACCGATGGTGGAAGAGGTCGACTGGCGGCTGACGCCCGAGGACCACATCAAGTGCTGGATGTTCATGATGGAGATAGCCGGATTGGACGTCGATAGGAACACTTGGGTAGAGGTCGACGAGCGCATCAGCCGGTTCGAGAGAAGGCTCGCGGACTACTACAAGGTATGATACTCTGTAGGTGCTCCGCCGCTGCGCTGAGAGAGGCAAACATACACACAGGGCATCCGAACGTACCTGGACCAGGCTTCGGCCAAACCCTTTACAATTCTGATTTTCTCCCGTGAAAATCACGGCTGGTCGCCTTATATATCAACGGCCCTGATTGAATATCAACAGCCTCCAACGCATCTCGAGGCACTATCCACAGGGCATGTAGACCGTAGGCTCTCGTCCTCAGGACGAGCTAGTAGGCAGGTCCGTAGGACCTGCCCATTCTGATAGTGTCCCACGTTGGTGACCGCTGCAATCCGAACATAGCCACGTTCCATGCCCTCCAAACACGGAGAGGACTGGGATGGGGCTTCGCAAGATCCGACAACTGAGGGCACAGGACGAAGAAGCCGATATCGGTATCGGTACTCTGATCATCTTCATCGCGATCGTACTAGTGGCGGCCATTGCGGCATCGCTCATACTGTACGCGGCCGCGCTGCTCCAGGAGCAGGCTGAGAGGACCGCGGACGACGCAGTATCGGAAGTGGCTGGTGGCCTGTCGGTCATCAACATAGCGGGTGACCGAAACCCGGACGGAGAAGCGTCGACGATAGTCTCGGGATACATGCCGGTGACTGACAACCATGCGCCCATCGGTGGAATACTATGGAATGTCACAGCCTCGACCGACGGGACGTCAGTACTAGGGGTTGCCCTGAACTGGACCCCTGCGAACGATTTCGGGTCAGGGTTGTACGAGGAGATCGTGTACCGCACCTCCGTGTACGATCCCACCAACCCGGCCGTATTCAACGAACAGATCGCAAGGAACCGTCTCTTGACGCTCGACCAGCTGAACCCATCCATGGAGCTCGTCAGGCTCGGCGCGGGTTCCAGGTCTACCGTCCAATACACTGACTACACCGTTAGGGACGACAACTCGACCTCCTACGCCTACGCCATAGTGGGCGTGGACAGGGCGGGGAACGTCGTACTCTACACAGCCATCGACAGCTCCACCTCCACGGACGGCTCGTCGCATGACGAGGACCTCGTGCCGCCCTCCGGCGGCTCGATGACGAGCACTGCCAGGCCCGACGAATATTCAGTGGCGCTGTTCTGGGTGCCTGCGAGTGACGGCGCGAGCGGAATAGATGCTCAGAGGCTGTACAGGACCGAGGGGGCTGTGAGCTCTCTGCCTATAACCATCCAGGATGGAAGGACCGTGGTGACTGTCCCAGTCACGGTGACACTCTTGGAGGAGTTCAATTCCACCACATCGAGTCACGTCGACGCTCCCTCTGAGATCGGGGTGTACACGTACTTCATCGTGGTCCGAGACAACGCTGGGAACGAGGAGTTCATCGGCACCCTCAGTTACGACGCGCAGACGGTCGATTCGAACCCGCCCGAGAACGCAGGGTCGGTATCCGTCAGACAGGCCCCACAGTCAATGAACATATCCTGGACGGAGGCGACCGATGCGCAGACGGCTGTCTCTTCGTACCTGATCTTCAGGAGCACGAGTATCGGCACCCTTGACACGATTGAAGAGCTCATGACCATGGCGCCGTTGGCGGAGCTCGACTCGAGCGCCGGGAACTACTCCGACTACTCCGGTACGTCGGGCACGCTCTACTACTACGCAGTCGTGGCAGTCGATTCCGCCGGCAATTACGCTCAGTCCTCGATGCCATCCAACACCATACAGATGATCGAGATCAAAGTCAAGACCGTCCCGGGAAGCAGGCCTGTGCAGTTCACGACCATGATGATCGAGATAACCGATGGCATGACCGATGTCACCCTGAACTTCAACTCCGGTCAGTTGGGGGCCTCCGGCGCGACCGCCACCATGTTCTCCGCAGAGATCCTGAGGGATCCCGACAGCACCTTCGCCACCACATTCTCACTCTACGATGGTGCCCTAGTGAAGGTCTTCATCGACGCGGGCGAGATTGGATTGAGCCTGCATGCGGACTCGTCGTTCTCCCTCAAGTTCATACCGGCAATCGGGCAGCCGACCCTCGAGGAGTGCAGGATACCATACCTCGGTACGTATAGGTACGTAATACTCGTGTGATTCTTGGAAGCCAGTCGTCCCGGAATCAACGCGGAGCGAATCAGGGGTGAGAATCACCCCTAGTAATTTTTCTGAATATTTGTATAATAATGTTTATGACTTGTCCTCTCGATAGTAAGGGCTCGAGAGAGGTCTACATGCCCTGTGGATAGTGCCTCTCAAGCCAACCTTGGGAGGCACATCTCTCTCACTCCCCGCTGTAGGGCACGGCGGTTGCCTCGGAGGTGAGGCGTGAGGACCTGGTAAACACGATTGACCTGGTTGCCGCCAGAATCGATTGATCGCCCCAGAGCAACGACGTGCCAAGTACGGGGTACAAAACCGTGTGTTTTGGACCTACATCGAGCAGAGGAAGCTCTCGATGTCCCGCCTGTGGCGGGGGAGCCAGGATCGGCTCTGACGATCCCCGCGCCGGCAGGTTCGCCGGTCGTCCCTCAGGTACGGAACCTGGGAAAGATGCGAGATTGGAGGAAGAAAGAATGCAGAAACTAGCATGGAAGAAGAGGAAGATGGAAGAGGAAGGTGAGATGGGTGTTGGTACCCTTCTGATCTTCATCGCCATGATACTCGTAGCCGCTGTGGCCGCGGGTGTACTGGTTCAGACCGCATACAAGTTGCAGCAACAGGCTGAGAGCACCGGTAACGAGGCACTGCAGGACGTCGCCACGGGCTTCAAGGTCCTGACTGTCTGGGGAACCACGGGCACTGGTGGGAACATCACTGACGTGTACCTGAAGATCGCCCTTACGGCGGGCAGCCCCGGCATCAACCTTGCAGACGCCAAGATCGAGGTCATACAGACAATCGGCGGAACCACTGCCTCTGAAGTGACCCTTGATTATGTGGACGGCGCGCCATCGGCATCGGCGTTCAACGCAACTGTGCTGAGGGACATGGCTCCGTCGACGACTGCCGCGATGATGACCTCTGGCGACATATTCCAGGTCCACCTTGACCTCGAGACGATGGTCATGGGTCTGGATGTCCAGGAGCAGCTCTCTGTGTTGCTGATGCCGAAGCACGGTGTCCCAACACTGTGTGAGATAACTGCGCCCTCGACGCTCGAGGCAAGCAGCGTGGTTGTCCTGAAGTAGAGACACAAGCCTCTGCGAACCCGTCAGGGCATCACCAAACCCCTCCCTTTCTGGGAGGGGGATGGTGCCCTGACTAGAGAGCACGGGGAAATGGTGTAAGGAAATGGCTGGCCTGTTCCGCAAGAAACCAGAGAAAGACGGTTCCTCCGCAAGAAGGAAGCTGAAAGGCTTCGAGGAGGGATTCGAAGAGGAGGCGGAAGAGGGGGCCTACGAGGAGACTGAGACTAGCCAGAGAGCCGACAAACTCGTCAGCGCGGAAGATGAAGACTACTTGGGAGAGGACGAGGCCAGCGGCGCAGGTCTCGCAGGCGTCAAGGAGCTAAGCGAGCTCATGGGACGCCTGGAGGAGATCGAGGACAAGATGGGCCGGATCGACTCCGCTCTCACAACGGATCGGAACGAGAATGCCAAGGTCCGGGACCGGCTCAATCAGATGGAACAGGACATCAGGAAGCTCCTTTCCGTCTACGAGGTCGTGTCCACCAAGTTCAACCCCTTCCTAGATGTCTCCGAGAAGACCCCCCCACCTGTCCAGCCCCAACCGGCTGTGATGCCTGAGCCCGCTCCGTTCGCTCCAATCGAGCTGGACGGGGACATACCGGAGTTCCGGCCATATCAGGAAGGGGAAGTGGAGCCGCCCACCTTCAATGGCAAAGGGCCCAAGGCCAGCCGCGACGCCGCCCCGTGGGAGCCAGGGACGTCAACCGCTACCGTTGAGACAGTGTTCTCCGGACCCAGGAGAGAGCCCCCACCGACACTCGACAAGACCTCGAAGGACGAGAAGTATGAAAGGCAGGTGAGAGCGTCCGCGAGGAGCAAACACAACAAGAAGCCGCTCCTTGCGTACATCCCACACGACTACCTGACGCTGGTCCTCGTGATGCGCTGGATAGAGTTCCTGTTCGAGCGCGTGACCAGGGAAAGGATGTCGCTCGTGCTAGACTACTATGTCGATGTAGGATGGATCAGCGAGGACGTGAAATCAGAGATCATGTCCTACGCGCGCGGAGAAATGCAGGATGTGACCAAGTACATGGGCCAAGAGGAGGTAAGGGAGGACGTGTTCCGCGACCTCCCGCCGCCGACAGCGGCCCCGTACAAGAAGGTCGAGGACTGGCGTCTGTCCGCAGACGACCACCTGAAGTCCCTGCTGTTCGTGCAGAAGATAGCCGGACTAGAGGTTGACAAGGACCGCCTTAACTCCCTCGAACAGAACATCTCCAAATTCAAGGAGAGTCTGGAGGGCTTTCATGGGGTTTAGTGTCTCGGCTACAATGGCGATATTCTTCGCCGCCTTTCTAATCCTTTTTTCTATTCTTTATTCCTCTTTGAACGACGCCTTCGACTCTGTGTCGGAGTCGTTCGATGAGAAGTACGAATACATGAACGATCGACTCGATACGCAAGTGACGATACTCGACGTCAGTTACCAGAGGGACTCAAACACCCTAGATATCAGGGTCCAGAACACTGGCAGCAAGGTCCTGGACATATCCAAGGTCGACCTGATTCTGGAAGGGGCCATCCCCACGTCGTTCAATAAGACCATCCAGGGGACGGACACAGAGGTTTGGCTCCCGACTGAGGTCCTCACGATCACTGTCGATGATCCCGATGTGTCATTCGAGACTGACCTCGACCCGCGCGCTTCGCTCACCAATGACGCCTCCCTGTCTGCCCCCTCGAATGTCTCCGTTGGAGAGAGCGTCTACGTCCTGGATGGACAGGACATAGATGTCTTCACGCTCGGAGGTGTCTTCGATTTCACGATTACAGACTCATCAAACATGGTCTCGCCCTCTGACCTGAAAGTGTGGGGAGATTATCTCTACGTACTGGACGAGGGCACACACATCGATCGGTTCGGACTCGACGGGGCTTGGGTGGACCGGATAGTGAACGACACGACGAACTCGTCCATCCTGACCTCATTCAGCGTCGATTCCGAGTACATATACATCATAGACAACAGGAGCCACATCGACCGGTATGGCCTGGCCACAGGAATATTCGTGGACTCGATTGTGCCGAACGGAGGCACGATGACATCGCCGCGAGACATCTTCGTCAGCTCGCACATCTTCGTGATCGACTACAGTTCGGGATACCATGTTGACGTGTACGAGCTGGACGGCAGCGGAGGGACGGAGTTAGTCGGCACGGTAGGGCTCTCGTCGCCAACGGATATCTGTGCCAGCGCGAACGGCCTGGACGACGTGTATGTGTATGTCGTCAACGGATCGAGCGAGGTGGCCGTGTTCAACGCAACGGGGTCGCCCGTGGACATAGTCGACAGCCTGCTGAGCGACTCTGTGATCGCCGTAGACGTCACAGGCAAGATGTATGTCTCTGACAATGTGAATGGACTCGTCGTGGAGAACCTGGGTACTAACATCAAAGTGGTGGTAGAGAATGGAATCTCATGTGTCACAGTGCAATAGGAGGTGGAGATGATGGGCGCAAGCGGAGCATCGACTCAGCTGATATTCTTCATATCCGCGTTGATCGTGGCAACGGCAGTAGTCGCCGTGGCCGCCAACGGGGTGTCCAAGATAACCAACGGGATAGACCAGAAGAGCGATAATGTGGAGAAGGATCTGCTGACGGACATTTCGATAATAAACGACCCTGACGAGATCCCGAACGACCCTGTCAGGATATATGTCAAGAACGTGGGCAAGACCGTCCTGAACCAAAACTATATCACAGTAATGCTGGATGGGTTTGCGGTCACGAACTACACGCTGACGCTGAGCGGGAGCACGTTGTCCTACTGGGACCCCGCGAGCATGCTGACGATATCAATAGACCAGAATTTGGCAGAGGGGGACCATTCGGTACAGGTGACCACCGAGAACGGCGTCTCTGACAAGCTCAGCTTCCGCATATGACGGGGTGAACCCTCCAATGGGGGAGACCTACAAGCTACAGATACCCAGAGACGACCTACATGACCAGCTAGGTCAGGGCCTCCCCGCGGGAACGATAACGTTGGTCGAGGGAGCGCATGGGACCGGAAAAAGCGCCCTCGTCCAGCGGATGATCTACGGATTCCTTTCGAACCAACACTCGGTAACGTGCATATCGACGGAGCTGACCGTCAGGGACTTCATCAACCAGATGTACTCGCTCGACTACCCCATATCCTCATGGCTCCTGAACGGGAAACTGAAGTTCGTGCCTGTGTACCCACTCGTGGGCAAGGCCAGGAAGAGGAGCGACTTCCTGGGCATGCTGATGGGCTCCGAGGAACTGTACAAGAGTGACATCATGATCATAGATACCTTCTCCAGCCTCGTCAGCAACAGCCTTCATGGGGAAGACAACAGCATAGGTGTGCTGTCATTCTTCAAGAGACTCACCGGCATGGGTAAGAGCATCGTGGTGACAGTGGACCCGACTGAACTGGACCCTAAGGCGCTCGCACCGTTCGAGTCGGACAGTCACGTGTATTTGAGCATAATCGTGTCACAGGTCGGCGGGATGATATCCAGGAGCATCATGGTGAAGCGGTTCGGTGGCACCGAGTACAGGGTGTCCCCGGTCGTGGGCTTCAGGATAGAGCCTAATGTGGGCATGGTCATCGAGATCACATCAGTCGTGTGAGGTCACGGTCATGGCGGCGAAGTTCAGCAAGGTCCTGGAACGGAATCCCCACCTGAACGTCTATCTTCAGAGATACGCTCAGGAGACAAACCAGTCGCCGAAGTTCATGGACACACTGGGCAGGGATCTCGGGAAGGAGGCGACCGTGGATGTCATCTACCCTGTCGGCGACCCGATATTCATACACCTGCACGGCTCCAAGGACACCGGGCACAAGTACGATGTCGTGCAGCCAATGATGGAGGACGAGCTTGGCAAAGCGTACGAGAAGGTCGTCAATAATGTCTTCTTGAAGTCAGGGAAGGAGAAGATCCACTCGACCGATGAGGAGTTCAACGAGGTCCTGGACAAGCTCCTGAACGAAATAGTCGAGGTCACAGAGAGACGCATCCCCTCGAAGGTCGTACAGCTGTTCAAACCCAACTCCAAGATCTACGTCACCCCAGATGACTACAGCATCCTGGAGTACTACGTCAAGAGGAACATCCTCCAGAACGGCATCCTCGAACCGATACTCAGGGACCCGTACATAGAGGACATCCACTGCGTCGGCGTCAGGGAGGTGAACCTGTACCACAAGATCCTGGGCATGGTGGAGACGAACATCAAGTTCTCGAACGTCTCAGACCTGGACAAGTACACCAAGGGGATGAGTGAAAGGATGGGTCGTCCCGCATCGATATCGAGACCGATCATCGACGGCGCCCTCCCGGACGGTTCCCGTATCAACATCATCTACGCTGACGACGTGAGCGTCAACGGGCCGACATTCACCATCAGGAAGTTCTCAGCGGAGCCGCTGAGTGCCGCTCAACTCTCTGGATGGAACACTGTCTCCGCGCAGGAGGCCGCATACCTCTGGCTCTGTCTCGAGAACGGCATGAGCGTGTTCGTCTGCGGTGAGACCGCCTCAGGTAAGACGACCCTGCTCAACGCCATATTCCCGTTCATAAGGTACGACCAGAAGATATTCTCGGCTGAGGACACCCTGGAGGTGCAGCCGCCTCACGCCGTCTGGCAACAATTATCCACAAGGGAGTTCGGCCCGGAGGAGAGCAAGGTGGACACCTTCGCCCTCCTGAGAGCTGGACTCAGGTCCAGACCCAACTACATCATCGTGGGTGAGATCAGAGGGAAGGAAGGGAACGTCGCGTTCCAGGCGATGCAGACTGGCATCCCGGTCATGGCGACATTCCACGCCGCCTCCGTCAAGAGGATGATACAGAGGTTCACCGGCGCCCCGATCAGCGTGCCCATCACGAGCATGGACAACCTCAACGTGGCGGTCTTCCAGGCGGGCGTATACAGGAACGGGAAGTTGATCAGGAGGACCCTGTCCATCGAGGAGATACTGGGCTACAGCGAGTCGATGGGCGGAGTGATGACCAGGGCAGTCTTCGTATGGAACCCGGTGAGCGACCAGCACATATTCCGAGGGATGAACAACTCGTTCATACTGGAGGAAAGGATCGCCGTCAAGAGGGGGTACAAGGACAAGAGGGACATATACAAGGAACTCGCCCTCAGGACCAGGATCATCGAGAAGATGGTCGAGACGAACATGACCTCCTACAAGACAGTCAACGACATCCTCAAGGCATTTCAGAAGGAGGGAGTGGCCGGCCTGCCGTTCACGGTCTGATCCGCGTTTGCTGGCACTGATAGTCAGGCCTGAGAATTGGGCGCCAACCCTTATTACTTCAGGTTCTGGATTGGCCTTTGAGGCCACCGAGCGCAGGCTCCACAGGGCTACCTCCGCCCAAGGGTGCGGCATTGGCTCTGCTCAGGAGCCGCTTGAGGCGCCTCAGCGGATGGGTGAGGATGCCTGCAGACGAAGCTGGCCTGAAGAAGGCCATGAGGAAGAACCCGCACCTCCTTGAATACGTCCAGGAGTTCGTCAGCAGACACAGGTCGCCTCCAGAGTTCCACCCCGTGGTCGAACGCAAGATGGGGGACGAGCAGCAGGTCAACGTGATCTACCCGATAGGCGACCCGCTCTTTGTCCATGTGTTCTCGACAGATAGCATACCCATCAGCTACAAGTCCGTGCAGCCGCCGATGACGCCGGACCTGCAGCCCAAGTACAGAAAGGTCATCCAACAGGTCTACAACAAGGCCGTCTACATGGACCCGCACGAATCTGTGGAGGAGTTCGAGAAGAATCTCCTGCAGCTGATAGACGCCTCGACAAAGATCTCCGAGAGCAGCACGGATGGCGACGGCAAACGCATCTTCGGCGACCTTTTCACGGAGCCAAAGATATTCGTCACCCAGCACGAGCAAGACCTGATCAAATACCATGCGAAGCTGGCGATTGTGCTAGCAGGACCCCTTGAGCCACTCCTCAGAGACCCGTACATCGAAGATATCCACTGCATCGGACACGACAACGTCTCCATCGTCCACAAGATATTCCAGGCGATGCCGACCGATGTGAAGTTCGAGTCGATGGAGGAACTCGACAACTATGTTCGGGCCTTGAGCGAGAGGATAGGCAGGCCGGCGTCGATGGCTAGGCCGATAGTGGACGGTACGCTTCCTGACGGGTCACGTATCAACCTCATCTACGCTGACGATGTGAGCGTCAAAGGCCCCAGCTTCTCCATCAGGAAGTTCGCCGAGGAACCTATAAGCATAACCCACCTGATCGAATGGAACACCATCAGCGCCCAGGAAGCCGCCTACATATGGCTCTGCCTGGAAGAAGGCATGAGCATATTCTTCTGCGGGGAGACGGCGTCGGGCAAGACGACGACCATGGGCGCGGCCCTCCCATTCATCAAGTACGACAGCAAGGTCTACACGGCCGAGGACACCATCGAGATGCAGGTTCCACACAAGGTGTGGCAGAGGTTGGCAACGCGGGACTTCGGCCCTGAGGAGAGCAGGGTCGACACGTTCTCACTGCTCAAGGCCGCTCTAAGATCGAGACCGAACTTCATCATAGTCGGAGAGATTAGGGGCAAGGAAGGGAGCGTTGCGTTCCAGGCCATGCAAACGGGCCACCCCGTCCTGTCCACGTTCCACGCGGCATCGACGAGGAAGCTCATACAGAGATTCACCAGCGACCCCATCAATGTGCCCATCACGTTCATAGACAACCTGAATGTCGCGTTCTTCCAGGCAGGCGTGTACAGGGAAGGTAAATTCCTGAGACGGACGATGTTCATTGATGAGATCGTCGGGTACAACGAAGCGCTAGGCGGGATCATGACCCGGACCATCTTCCTGTGGAACGCCGCGGACGACTCTCACATGTTCAAGGGGATGAACAACTCCTACATCCTCGAGGAGAAGATTGCGGTCAAGAGGGGCTACAGTGACAAGAGGAAGATATACGGTGACCTGGCCCTCAGGACCAAGATACTCGAAGAGATGGTCTCCAGGAAGATATTCAAGTACGAGAAGGTGGCGGAGATAACCAAGGAGTTCCAGAAGAAGGGGGTGAGCGGCCTACCGTTCCCCGTGTAGGTCCTCCATGGCTGCGAGCAAGATGAAGCGTCTCTACCAGTCCCTCGACATGCCCGTTGAGAAGTACTTCACGAGATACGCTCTCCCGCTCGTGATAGCGGGCATCGGCGCGACTGCCCTGCTGGTCTTCCTATTCCCCGAACTGGCGGCCGATGGGCTGTTCAAGTATGTGTTCCTGGCAATCCCTGTCCTCTTCTCGGTCGTGGCAGTAATATACCCGATGCTACAGGGTGAACGGAAGAAGGTCCAGATAGAAAGGAACATGCACCTGTTCCTCGTCAGGATGAGCGTCCTCTCGACATCGAAGCTGCCAAGGAAGAAGATGCTCGAGATCCTTTCGAAGGTCAAGGAATATGAAGCGCTCAGCCTTGAAATCGAGAAGATCTACAAGCTCATGGAATACTGGAACATGGGTCTCTCGGACGCCGCGAGGACCGTCTCCCGCAAGACTCCCTCGCCGATGCTAGCAGATTTCCTCGACAGGCTCGCGCACTCATCCGATGCGGGCGAGGACCTCGAGGAGTTCCTCACCAAGGAGCGGGAGGTGTCCATGAGCGTCTACATCAACAAGTACGAGACGGCGCTCAAGGACCTCGACCTGCTGAACGAGATATTCGTCGCCGTGCTGATATCCCTGATGTTCATCCTCGTGTTCGTCGCGCTCCTGCCCGTGTTCGTGGACATATCCATCACCCTCATTCTTCCGGGCGTCGCGCTGCTGTTCGTCATCGTCGAGGGGATGGTGCTGTATCTGGTCAAATCGCTACTTCCATCGGACCCCATATGGCACAACATCAAGGGGCAGACCGAGATCGACAAGGTGATGAAGTCCGTCCTTCCGGCGACATACGCGGCATGCATCGGGTTCGCCGCCTTCGGGTTCCTGACGGGCTTACCCCTGATGCTCATAGTCGCGCTTGTCGTCACACCGCTCCTGTATCCAGGGTTCATGATAAGGAGGGAGGAGAAGCGGGTCAGGGCCAGGGACGAGAACTACGATTCGTTCATGAGGGCCGTGGGCAGCTACGCGGCATCTGCTGGCTCCGCGGTCACGGATGGCGTCGGCAGGCTGAGCAAGCACGACTTCGGGGAGCTCTCGGAAGGCATAGTGATCCTGTACAAGCGCCTGCTCACCCGGATAGACCAGATACGCGCCTGGAACCTGTTCGCAGCCGAGAGCGGGAGCAACCTGATCTCCAAGTTCACGGAGATGTATGTCGTCGGTCTGTCCGTGGGCGGGAAGGTGGACAAGGTCATCGACATCATCAGCGACAACTTCGTGAAGCTGATGGGCGTCAGGCGCAAGAGGTACCAGTCATCCGACAACATGCTGGGGACATTGTATGGGATGTCCGTCGGCATAACGTTCACCTTGTTCTCCGCGCTGAGCCTGATGCAACTCCTGAACATCATGAACGAGCAGTTCGCGCTCTCCCAGACGACGATCAATCTGCCCATCGCGCTGAAGCCATTCGACCTGGGCCTGGCTGAGGCGGTCTTCCTGCTCATCATGCTCGTGCACTCGCTCATATCCGCGAACCTCGTCTCCTTCGCCGGCGGCAGCCACAAGCATAGTTTCTACATCAACTTCGCAATCATAACATGGATCAGCACCGTGACGGCCATCGTCACACAGTTGATGCTCGACAAGGTCCTGAACCTCTCATGAGGGAGAAAGGTGAGCGTCCGTCTGCGGTCCATGGCTGGCCTGAAGAGGTTTGGCCACCGAATCTTGCCTTTCGCAGTCGTCCTCTGAGAGAACGCGCATGGGCCAGCCTCTGGACAGGTTCTGACGAACGCTTGATTCGACTATCCTTAGCGCTTTTCATAAGCGTTTGGCAAGGAATCTCCGCACTGAGAATCGGTCGAGATTCTCTTCCCCACCCTGTGTCCGGACAACTGGTGTTGTTTCGCTGCACTTGACGCACATGATAGTCAGGCGCGAGAATTGAGCGCCAAACCTTATGAGTGGATAGACCTGATTTTGACATATGGCCACCGTGAGTAGGACGGCGCTCACGAGCACGATGCTCGTTGTTCTGCTCCTCCCGATGACGCTCATGGTCCTGCTCCAAGGACCGCCGGCGCCGTCCGCTCACGCATTTCCCATAGACGATTTTGGGAGCAGCATCAGACTCACTTTCGACCAAGCCATATCGACCAACGTATCCTCCAGCGTGGATGACGACGGCAATATACACGTCGTGTGGGAAGACTACAGGTCCGGGGCCGGGGACATCTACTACATGAAGCTGGACGACGAAGGCAACAAACTCACCAACGACGCGAAGATATCCAACGACACCACCGCATCCCGGAACCCATCGGTGGCAGCTGACTCGGACGGACACATATACATCGTGTGGGAGGATGTGGACAACGGCTCGTCTGAGCTATTGTTCGCGAAGCTGTGGTACTACGAGGGCAACATCACATTCCAGGAGAATGGGCTCCAGGTATCGGACAGCGACCCCGCGAACTCGACTGAGCCGGACATCGCCGTGTGCCAGGACGGCAACCTATCCTTGGTTTGGACCGACGCTCGGCACGACGCCGGCGACGGCAACCTGGAGATCTACTATAAGCGCCTGAGGATGTCAGGGACCTCTCTCACACCCGATACGCGCGTGACTGGAGACGTTGGACGGTCTGAACACCCGAGGCTCGATACAGACTCTGATGGTATGGTCCACATCGTCTGGTACGATTTCAGGGACTCCAGTAACGGCCTGGTGATCAACCACGGCGTGTTCTACAGGAAGGTCATAATGGACGGCACGCCCCTGACACCCGAGACGAGGATCACCTTCGCTTCACCTCAGTCGAGGCCTGACATAGCAATAGACACTGATGGAAACGTACACGTGGTCTTCGACGACGACCGGTATGCGAGTTTCGACATATTCTACACGCTCCTCGACCCTGACGGGAACACACTCGTGGATGACAGGAACATCTCACCCAAAGACGACAACGAGTCCAGATGCCCCAGGATAGCCCTGAGCGACTCCAACGCAGTCGATGTCGTGTGGCAGGACCAGACGTCCGGTCTATGGGCCATCCACTACTCCGCGATGAACTACAACGGTGAAATCGAGGTCTACGACCAAGGACTGACTTCAGAAACGGTCGGGAACGCCACCATCCCTGTGGCGATGTGCGCGAATGACAACAACACCCTCGTGATGTATGTGGGCGACTATCCGAACATGGAGGTGTTCTTCTCAAGGACTCACAGGCCGGATCCGGCGGTGCTCGCGGGCGGGATTTCCATGTCATCCACCCAACCACTGATCGGGACCACTGTCTGGGTCAATGCGACCGTGTGGAACCTCGAAGGGGATGCCCTAACGGATCTGGCTGTCCGCCTGATGGTCGATTCGGTGGCGGTCGAAGACGCCACTGTAGCCTACCTAGTAGCAGGGCACTCAACCGTCGTCAGTTTCTCACACACAGCGTCCGAAGGCGAGACCATCGTGACTGTGGCCGTCGACCCTGATCAGACCGTAAGGGAGACATTTGAGACCAACAACCAACAGTCAGCCCCTATGCTCGTCCGGACGCCCGGGGTCGTTCTGACGTCCGACGTCAGCAGCCAATCTGCTGAGCCCGACGAGACGGCCATATTCAACATCACAATCACCAACGAAGGCAACACGGCGTTCTCATTCTGTCTGTCGAACTCCGAACCTGAGAGCGGCTGGATCATTGACCTGGGTGGCTCGCCTGAGGGCATCTACACGGTTCCCGCAGGCTCGTCGGCCGTGGCTACTGTTGAGGTCACGGTTCCCGAGGATGAGACGCCTGGAGCGCGTGCGTTCTCCGTGCTCGCCACATGCGTCGAAAGAGACTCCGTCAACGACAGCGTCACCCTCATGGTGGATGTCGTCAGGTTCGGCGAACTGACTGTTGTATCGTCCGACGGAGGAGATGTCGAGCCGACCATCCCTGAGCTATACACGTTCACTGTCTCAAACTCGGCCAACGCCAATGAGACCTTCGCGGTCTCGGCCTCCGACCTCCTCGGATGGGACCTCGTCGCTTCCCATGACGAGCTGGAGCTCGCACCCGGTGAGGAGGCTGAGGTGTCCGTGCTCGTGACGCCTGCTAGGTACGATCCCCCGGGCACACTGAATACGCTCACGTTGACCCTGTCATCCATGAACTTGACCTGGAACACAGTGGAAGGGAACTTACTCATGATCGTGGGGCATCACTGGGAGGTCGACGCCAAGCTGACGCAACAGGCGTTCCTCAACATGTCTGTGCCAGATGAGAGAGAGGTCAGGTACATCCTCGATGTGACGAACCTAGGCAACTCAGATGATGTGTTCAGGCTGAGTCTATCGGGGATTGATGCGTTCTGGGCCACCCTGAACACGACCTATGTGTTCCTCGGAGCCGGGGACGAGCAGCAAGTCTACATATCCCTCACACCAGGCGTGGACGTGCTCGCAGGCGCATACCCTTTCAATGTGACCGTCGTGTCGGAATCCGACGACAATGCGACGGAGACCCTGGAGATGGGAGTGTCCGTGTTGCCGTTCTACGACATCTCAGTATCGGCTGAGTTCGCACAGGTGAGCCTACGACGAGGAGAGACCGCGTTCGTCAACCTGACGGTCCGGAACACCGGCAATTCGGCGGATGTCGTCGACCTGTACGCGTACGTGGGCGCCCTAAACACGACAACGGCTACCTTTGTGGGTGAGGTGGTGTCACTGGAAACGGGAGACCCCATCCTCATCGCTCTGGAACCCGGAGGGTCTGCCACAATCATGCTGACGATACCGGTTCCCGGAGATGTCGAGATCGGCTTGCAGGACTTGTGCATGGACTTCAGTTCCATGACCGACCCGAGCGTTATGGCATCTCAGACCGTCAGTGTGCTAGTAGAGGATGACCCGTCTTGGTTCACTCTGTGGGTCATACTGATCATAGTCGGCGCAGCAGTGGCCGTCGTGGTCCTCGTCGTGTTCCTGATACTCAGGAAGAGGAGGGCAGAGGAGGTCGCAAGGGAGGAGGAGCGGCGGAAGATGCAGGCAAGGAAGAGGCCTCCGGGGCCCCCGAGGGTCAAACCGAAAGCGCCGTGATGGGGTGCCAGCAGGTTCCCGGACATGAATTGTGGACCCGGAAAGCTTTAAGTACAGTACCCGATTATCGGGAATCAGGTGATTTAATTGATGAAACCCCTGGCAGTTCTGAACAAGGCGATCAACCAGCAGGTTATCGTGGAGCTAAAGGGGAAGAGGGGATACCGCGGAACCCTCGACGGATACGACCCTCACATGAACCTCGTACTGAGGAATGCTGAGGAGATACTCGACACGAAGGTCACCCGAAAGATGGAGGCCATCATCGTCCGCGGAGACAACGTCATATACATATCCCCGTGAGGTAGGACAGGATGACCAAGGGTACCCCGTCGATGGGCAAGAGAAGCTCCAAGAAGACGCACATCGTCTGCAGACGATGCGGCAAGAGAGCATACCATGTGCGCCACAAGACCTGTGCTTCGTGCGGCTTCGGTGCGACTGCCAAGATCAGGACATACAACTGGGCCAAGCAGCACTGATGAAACGCTTTCCTTTGAACTGGGGGTTGAGGTCAACGGAGCCTGATCACCCGAGGGAAGAGTGTGGGGTTTTCGCAACTGCGTCAGTGACGAACGTATCGATAGACATATTCTATGCGCTGAGGGTCCTCCAACACAGAGGTCAGGAGTCCGCAGGCATCGCGGTCTACAACCACGAGGGGATCAAGTGCATCAAGGGCATGGGGCTCGCCCATCAGGCGCTGAAACCAGATGAGGTCCAGTCCCTCAAGGGGGACTTGGGCATAGGCCATGTCCGGTATTCGACCGTCGGGTCTTCCACGATAAGCAACGCGCAGCCTTTCGTGGTGTCGACCAACTACGGCGACATCGCCCTCGCGCACAACGGCGAGATAGTCAACGCCGACAAGATCATGGACGAGCTCAAGAAGAAGGGCTGGGCGTTCATAACATCATCTGATTCGGAGATCATCGTAAGGCTCATGGCGAACGAGATATCCACCACGGGCGACCCTATCAGGGCCATCAAGAATGTCATGTCCATGATACAGGGAGCGTACTCGCTCACGGTCATGGTGGACAACCGCGTGTTCGCGGTCCGGGATCCGCTCGGCATACGCCCATTGTGCGTCGGCAGGACGAAGACGGGCTATGCTGCAGCATCTGAGAGCGTCGTGTTCGACACGCTCGGTGGGGAGTTCATCAGGGATGTCGAGCCCGGGGAGATAGTCGAGTTGCTCCAGGGCGAGATCAAGTCCCACAAGACCGGCCTCGCGAGGGGCAGGGCGCACTGCATGTTTGAGTGGGTCTACATCGCGAGGGCCGACTCGATCATCGAGGAGAAGCTCGTGTACGAGGTCAGGAGGCGCATAGGCGAGCGACTCGCGAAGGAGCAGCCGGTGCAGGCCGACGTCGTGGTGCCTATCCCTGACTCGGGAAGGTCTCACGCGATGGGGTACGCAGAGGGGTCGGGTATCAGGTACTCCGAGGGTCTCATGAAGAACCGGTATGTCGAGCGCACGTTCATCATGCCCGAGCAGTCGGACAGGACCACGAGCGTCATGCTCAAGCTCAACCCGCTCAAGAGCGTGATAAAGGACAAGAGGGTCGTCCTCGTGGACGACTCCATAGTCCGGGGCACGACAATGAGGAAGATCGTGCAGCTCGTAAGGAATGCGGGAGCCAAAGAGGTCCATGTGAGAGTGGGCTCTCCCCCGATTATCGCCCCATGCTACTTCGGCATCGACATGAAGACCAGGGACCAGTTCGCGGCTACGGGCAGGACGGTCGAGGAGATCGGGAAGATGCTCACGGCTGACAGCCTCGGATACATATCGGTCGAGGGACTCGTCGACGCCATCGGCCTGCCCGCTGGCGACCTGTGCCTCGCGTGTCTGACTGAGGAGTATCCCTTGGCCGTACCTGGGGAGAAGGTCCGGTACCAGAAGAAGCTGGACTCGTTCGCTTGATGGACCCCGGCGACCTCACTCGACATCGGCCTTGAGACTCTTCAACGATTGTGCCAATCTTTGATTCTTGTCCCACAAAGCACTACCCCATTCACCTTGGTGACTGATGACAGGAGACTAACAGGGCACGGAGCGGGACCGTCGAGGACGCCGCCAGACTGGACACGGGCGGCCTCGAATGGAAGACACCAAGGAAGTGAGGATATGAGGAAGGAGTTCGAGAGCGAGTTGGCGAGACAGGTATCAGGAAAGAAGAGACTCAGCAGGGCCTGGGTCATGTTGGCACTCTGTGCTGCCATTTTGGTCAGCGGGGCAGCGGCCGTGACGGCCGTAGCCGCAGGCAATGGAGATCAGCTCCAAACCCAGGACCAGCTCAAGGACGGTTCGTGCGACGACTGCGACGGCGACGGCATCTGCGATTACGACCTAGACGGTGACGGTGTCTGTGACAATGATTGCACGTGCGACTGTGACGGCGACGGGATCTGCGACAACGACTCCGATGGAGACGGGGTCTGCGACTACCAAGAGGATTGCGTCGCCTGAAGCGCCAGTGCTGAGTCGATTAGTCCTGGCAACGGATAGTGGTTGAAACCCATTCAGAACCTGTCGGGGACGAGTCGCCCCGACAGGCGATCAGTATTCTCCCGTTCCCCGCCTTGGAGAATGTAGGAAGGCAGACCGGGGAAGCTTTAATTACACCTACCATATACATCGACAGCCCACATGGGCCGGTAGATCAGCGGCAGATCGCTCGCTTGGCATGCGAGAGGTCGCGAGTTCAAATCTCGCCCGGTCCACACTCATTTTCCGGACATCACTCGCACAGTCAGGGATACCATCCTCCGAGCATCTCGTCCAGGGCGACCGCCTTGTCATCCACATGCTCCTTCGTCACGACGAGAGGCGTTAGGACGGACGAGATTGGCTGACGAGGCATCCGCTCACATGTCCGTCGGTGCAGCTCAGGGGCATCGGTGGCCGAATCAGTAGATACTTCCGCCTGGCTGAGTTGATGCAAGAACGCCATCGACCGCGCTCAGCGTGTACTCCACCCCTCCGGCCCCCGTCCACGACGCGAGGTCGAATTCTGATGTCATCGTCATCTTGAACACGGATATGCCCGTGAAGGTCAGTGGCGTCTTGGGCTGGCAGACCTCGGGCGCGTGAGTTGTCATGAGGAAGTAGGCAGCGCCTGTCCCGTCGTTGCACGCGTCGAACAGGGTCACATCTCCATATTCGTCCACGGCCAACGCGACCTTCTCGTCGATGCCTATGCCCATCGCCACGGAGGCCCATCCATCCTGGACAATGCGCGCCATGAATGTCACGAGCCGGCCCATCCTATCCCTCGCCACGAAATGGCTGTCGGTGATCTTGTCGTCCATGTTCGGCATGGTGAGGAAGTCCTGCTCAAGGGTCAACCTCGGGTGATACGGGTTCGTCAGAGCCTCATCCGAGTCGATTGTGTTCCTCTCGGCGGAGAAGGAGAACTCGCCGAGCACCGCGAGGCCCGCACTCGTGCCCCCGATCGGCGCGCCCTTGTCGCGCACATAGTGTATCGCATCCTCGACTGGGGTTCCCTTCCACATCCTCACATAATCCCACTGGTTGCCTCCCGCGATGAAGAGCGCATCGGCGTTGCGGATCTTGTCAAGCACGAAGACGTCGGAGCACGCCTCGTCCTTCAAGAAGATTATGGTCTCGCACGAATCGACGCCTCCAAGCTGTTTGAATATCCATGGGTTGTAAGCGTCGGTCCCAGAACAACGTATCACTACGAAGTCACCGCCGCCCGATCTCGCAATCATCCACTGCATGGCCTCGGCGACGTCCGTGTCCCCGCCTGCTAGAAGCAGACCGGGGGTGGTCACCGTGTCGACGTCGGCGGGGTCCCCGTCTACATAGTACTCATAAGTCGCCTTCGCACCCGATGCCGACAACGATACCATCGTTGTCGACAGCACCATGATGAAAACCAAAGTCCCTGCTACAGCACGCTTCGCGAGATACACGATCCCCTCGCCCCCAAAAGCGAAACGGGTTGAGGGTTACATTATGGTTCCGCCAGTAGCCTTCTGACCGTCCCGGATGAGGAGGCAGGCCGGCCAAGGACGGACCTCGCCATACAACGGACGCGACGGAGTGAGCGACACCTATATATCAGGGGCCGTCATCAGCGTTATGCTTCAATGAGCATATAGAGGAGATACAATGAGCGAAGACTCCAAAGTGATCAATGAGAACCCCGAATCCGGGACGGAATCCGAAAGCATAAGCCCGCCTAAGAAGACGGGCGTCTCCCCCGCGATGAAGATGGTTGCATTGGCAGCCGTAGTCATCCTCCTGGTGGCAGTGCCCATGGGGTACTTCATCCTGAGCCAGGACGATGATGAGGAGGCAAACTTCTCGGTCGCGCTCACCGGCAAGGGCGGAGAGGAGGAGACCGCGGATCTTGCATCGCTCGAGGACATGGACTTCGTAGAGAACATCTCATCGTACCAGAACAGGTTCAACAACTGGAATGGCCTGGGGACATATGGTGGCGTTGAGCTCAGGGACCTCGCGGACCTCGTCGGCGGGATGGCCGAAGGGGACGTGATGACAGTGACCGCCTCCGACGGATACGCCGTCAACCTGTCGTACGAGCAGGTCTACGCAGGCACGGAGTTCCTCGCAGTCCAGGGCCAGATCATCCTCGCATACGAGTTCAATGGAAGCCTCATGACGGAGGAGGACTGGCCCATGATAGCCGTCCTCGCCCCGGACGAGGCGTTCAGCAACGACGACTTCAACGCGACAGCCCCGGACGCGCCCGAGTTCGAGATGCTCACTTCGGCAGGGTCGCTCTGGGTCAAGATGGTCTCGAGTATCGAGATCGGCGAGCTGCAGGAACAGGATGTCGTCCTCACGGTCGATGGCACAACGACGGTCGACCTCACGATGTACGAGCTGGAGAACCTGGAGTCGCTCACGTCGAACGGCAGCTTCATCAAGTCGACGGGGACTGTCGAAGGACCGTTCGAGTTCACCGGCGTGGCTCTGAAGGACCTCGTCGACCTCGTGTACTCGGGCGACGACTACTCAGTCGAGGTGGTCGCCACTGACGGTTACGCCATGACCTACAATTACTCGCAGGTCGAGAACGGCACTTTCGAGCAATACGACTCCGCAGGGACATCCCTGGGGTTCGACAACTTCACGATGGTCGTGGCTTATGCGCAGGACGGATTACCCCTGGTAGACATGGTCCTGCGCATAGCCATCATTGACGACAGCGAACCGATCACGGACGGCCACTTCTGGGCCAAGTATGTCCGCACGGTGAATGTGTTGTCACCCGTGCGGGAGTACACACTAGAACTCAACGGCACGACGGTCTACGAGATGGACAGACAGACCTTCGAATCCGTCGCATCCTGCGACTACCATGCAGCCAGCTGGTCCTTCGAGAACGAAACTGGGACGCACACCTACACAGGCGTCGCCCTTTGGACGCTCGTATCAGCGGTCGACGGCGCGGACGGACCGGACACTGAGTATCTGTTCAACGACCTGCTCGCCTTCGAGGGATACATTGTGAGGGTCACTGCCGAGGATGGCTACAACAAGGCCTTCACATCGATGCAGGTCGCCCGGAACGATACTATCATCGTTGCCAACAAGCTCGACGGCGAGCCGCTGCCGGACGATGAGTGGCCCCTTAAGATCGTCGGCGACTGGCTGGCCAGCAACCTGAAGGTCAGCCAGGTTGTGAACATATCCCTCGAGGATCTCCAACCAGTTCCTGACTGGGAACTCACCATCGTCGGCACCGAGACGGTGACGATCAGTGCTGAGACCTTCGCGTCGATATACTACTCCGGCCTCCACGGAACATGGTTCAACTACACGAACTACGGCGGATGGCATGCGACGTACCACAACTACACCGACGACGAGCTGGTTGACCACACATACGCGGGCATTCCGCTCTGGGTGCTGATCGCAGCCGTCGACGGCGAGGACCTATACCACTACGAGTTCAACGACACCCTCGCAGAAGCCGGGTACGATGTGAAGGTCATCGCATCGGACGACTACAACACGACGTTCTCGATAGATGACGTCGCGTACAACAACAGCTTCGTCGTCGCGTTCATGCTGGACTGGATGGCCCTGATCGATGACGAGTACCCGCTCAAGCTCACGAGTGAGTACCTGTTCGGGTCACAGAAGATCAAGTCCGTAGCAACGATCGAACTGATAGGACTGCCCGCGTGAGACCAGACCATGGAGATGCGTGAGAAGAGGACTTGGACAGTAATAGCTGTCGCGGCCAGCGCGGTGGTGATACTGGCTGGCCTAGGCCTTCCCATGCTCCGAGAGAGCGTGGAGGCCGTCGGCGGTGACATACTGTCCCAGACCTCCGACACCCTCACGGTCAGGTGCCTGGGACCTGAGATCACGCTCACCCTGAACGGCTTCGAGGGTGAGGTGACCTTCACAAACTGCTTCCCAAACTCCACACTTTCTGGTAATGATGACCCGGCCACGATAGATGGGTCGAACATATCCTGCACCGTTCGAGGTCCCGAGACGGAGTTGCGTCTCTCAGCTCAGGTCAAGGAGTCGTTCAGGTTCGCAGTCATGGGGGACAGTCAAGGGCAGAATGGCATACTCGCGGAAGCACTGGAACGCGTCGACGGATGCGAGTTCATTCTCCACCTCGGAGACATGACCCCCTCGGGGCAGCCGTCCGAATTCGACGCCTTCGAATCGACCCTGGGAGCCATCACGATCCCCGTCCTCACCACACCTGGGAACCATGACGTCAAACTCGACGGGGGCGATGAGTATACATCCAGGTTCGGGTCCTCGGCGTACAGTTTCGAGTACTCTGGCATAAGGTTCGCATCCGTCGATTCATCGGATCAGGTGATCGACGAGGGTGAGATTGATTGGCTGAGGGACACTTTCAAGGGGGCCGAAAGGAAGGTCCTGGTCACGCACATGCCAAGCTACGATCCGTTCGGAGACAACCACACGCTAGATGCTGCATCTTGTGACAGGATACGGCAGTTCGTCCTCGAAGAGGATGTGGATGCCGTGTTCACTGGTCATATCCACGCATTCCACTACATGCAGATGGAGAGCACCGACTTCATCATCACTGGCGGCGCGGGCGGAACCCTGGTAGACGGCGTCCATCACATCATCATCGTGAGCGTTGACGACACCGGCTTCTCCTATGAGAAGATCGACCTCGATTACGTCCCACCTACGTCGCCACACGTGCAGGTCATCGGGAAGGATGGCTCGACCCTCAACATCACATACGAGGAGCTGATGCTCATGGACCTCGTGGAGAACGACTCGTCATACGAGAACCTGTACGGCAACATCGCCGGACAGGGACACTACAGGGGAGTCCTCGTCCGGGACCTGCTTGAGCTCGTCGGTGGCATGACCGAGGGAGACCTGCTCACAATCACCGCAATAGATGGATACATCCAAGAGTTCGGGTTCCTGAACGCATGCCCCGATGCGACATGGCTGAATCTGCAGGGTGAGATGATAGTCTCGGTCGAATTAGACGGGGTGCTGGCGCCCACATGGACTGAGGGCCCACGGATAGCCATGCTACCAGAGGATGGCCTGTACAGCAACTCCGACTGCGAACTCACCTCGTACGAAGGGCAGGGATACTCGACGTACGAATCCGCGGGCGCGAGATGGGTGAAGAACACGTTCACTATCACGGTGGAGGCTGCAGCATGAGGAAGTACTACTTCTCCACGAAGGACCTCGTGACCATCGCCTTGCTCTCGGCGCTCGGCGGAGTGCTGTCGACATACATCGGGTACCTCGGCAACATGGTCAACCACATCATCGGCGTTCCGTTCGGGGCGGGCCAGTTCTTGGCCGGACTGCACGTGATATGGATCATGCTTGCCCTTGGCATCACGCGTAAGAAGGGGGCGGCCACCGTGACGGGATTCCTGAAGGGAGTGATCGAACTCTTCCTCGGGAGTACGCATGGAATCGTCATAGTCATCGTTTCGCTAATCCAGGGATTGATACCAGACATCGTTCTGTTCAGTGACAAGGCCAAGGCGAACAGGAGCCCGATGTTCTACGCACTGGCGGGGGGTTTCTCCGCTGCATCCAATGTGATTGTGTTCCAACTGTTCTTCTTCTCTGGCATACCTCTGTACCTCGTCGCGATGCTCTGCATGCTGGCAGCCGCTTCAGGCATCATCTTCGGAGGATGGCTTGTCCTGGAGATGCTCGAGTCGCTCGAGCTGTCAGGGATGATACTCGGCAAGAGGAGGGTCGTGGTGGACGACCCGAATGTCGACGAGAGCGTGTGGGTCAAGGGGAAGGCCGAGAAGCGCAAGGCGCTCACGGCGGTGATCGCCGCCACGATCTTCCTGTCAGCGTTCACGGTCGGCGCCGTATACTACTTCACATTCGTGTTCAAGCTCACAGAGGAAGGAACCATCGAAGTCTCCGGCGCGGTCACGGACCCATACACATTCCGATACGAGGACTTCAGCGACACGCAGGTCACAGTCAACGCGGAGCTGATTGGCACCGTGACACACGTCGACCCGAGAAACTATACAGGTATCACTCTGAATGAAATCGTGAGTGAGGCGGGACCTGATGAAGGAGCCACCGAGGTCGTGGTCACTGGCCGGGACGGTTACTACGCCGTATTCGAGCTGGACGACGTCGCGGCGGACGACGGACTCATCATAACTCAAGAGGATGAGCTGTTCACGATAGTCGCTGCCAACTACGAAGGGGCATACTGGGTGGAGGATGTCGTGTCGGTCGAAGTGAGGTAGATGCTCGACGTCATGGACCTTTACGTAAGGTACGAGAATAGGTCGAAGCCCGCAGTGGACGGACTCTCACTGCACGTCGACCTAGGCGAGTTCGTCCTTCTCATGGGCGACTCCGCATCTGGGAAGTCGACAGCCATGCAGGCCGTGTGCGGATTCATCCCCGACATCATACCCGCGGAGAAGAGAGGTGAGGTGCGGATAGGCGGACAGACGTATGAGGACGCCACTGCAATCTCCAGCGTCGCGTGCATGGTGCAGCAGGACCCTGAGACGCAGTTCTGCACGGAGACCGTCGAGGAGGAAGTCGCCTTCGGTCCTGAGAACCTGAACGTGCCCAGGGCGGATATCAGGAAGGCCGTGGATGAATCTCTTGCGAGCGTGGGCGCGTCCCACCTCGTCAGCAGGAAGCTCTCTACGCTCTCTGGGGGTGAGAAGCAGAAGGTCGCGATAGCGTCGATGCTCTCGGTGAGACCTCGGCTCCTCATCCTCGATGAACCCACATCGAACCTCGACCCGCGATCTGTCTCCGATGTCGTCGGAGTCATAGATGCCCTGAGACGGAGGAAAGAGATGACCATCGTGGTCGTCGAGCACCGGCCAGGAGGGTTCAAGGACCTCGCCTCGAGAGTCATGGTCATGGACAAGGGGATGCTTGTGCTGGACTGTGGACGGCATGATCCATCTTTCGCAGAGCGCATCGGGAAGGCCGAGGCGAAGCCTTCGCCACCGATACCCTCCAAGAGCGAACTGGCAGTCGTCTCGGTCAAAGGATTGTCGTACGGAGTCGATGGCACGAAGATTCTCGATGACGTGACATTCGACCTCAAAGATTGCGCTGTCGTGGCGCTAATGGGGGAGAATGGAGCCGGAAAGACGACACTTCTCAGACACCTCATGGGGCTGCTGACCCCACAGTCCGGAAGTGTCGACGTGTTAGGACATCCTCAGGACAAGGATGTGAGGACTGAACCTTGGGTCCTCGGGAGGGAAGTCGGGTTCGTCTTCCAGAATCCGAACCACCAGATCTTCGAGAGGACGGTCGAGAAGGAGATACTCTTCGCCGCGGAGAACTATGACGCACCGAAAGGCGAGGCACTGAAGGCGGTCGAGGAATTCGAGGCCTCCGAGGAGGTCAGAAAGTTCGTACACCCCCATTGCCTCAGCTTCGGTCAGAAGAGGAGGGTGAACATCCGGTCTGCGTCGTCCCACGGCCCCAGGCTGATACTCATGGACGAACCGTTCTCGGGACAAGATGCCGAGAACGCAGAGGCCATCCGAGGGATGATAACGAACCTCCAACGAGCGGGCAAGACGGCCGTCGTGGTCACGCACGACATACAGTTCGCGAAAACCTCGTGCACCGATGTCGTATTCATGAGGGCCGGGAAAATCGTCAGAACTGGTCCTGTGAGCAGCGTGCAGGAAAGCGAATGGGAGGAATTGTTCACCGGGGTGACCAGATGACGGCAAGACTCCCTGAGGAGGGCACCCCCAGACTGAACCCCATCACCAAGGCGCTCCTGCTGGTGATGTTCTCCATACTCGTGCTCCTCGTGGTCGACCCGGTCCACATGTCCGCGATCGTGGTATGCGTGCTCGTAGCCAAAGAGCATTTCCACGCGCGAGGACTCGTCACAAGAGGCATCATTGGATTCGCGATGGCCATCTTCGTGGCGCAGATTCTATTCAATCACTCAGGGGATGAGCTCGCGAGCTGGTCCGCATTCTCGGTCACGACAGGTGGCATCTACGATGGTGTGTCTATAGCCGGGAAGTTCCTGAGCTTGATCATGATGTCATGGGTGTTCGTCGCGACGACCTCACCCTCTGAGCTATCATCCGCCCTCACGACCGCGGGATTCCCCTACAGGTACGCGTTCCTGCCAGCGCTTTCCATGCGGTTCGTACCGGTGTTCCAGTTCGAGCTAGCCACTGTCAGGGAGGCGCAGGTCACGAGAGGGATGAAACTCGACAGGAGCATCAAGGGGATTGTGCGGTCCGCGAGGTACACGACCATGCCAATGCTCATGACGGCGATGTCCAGGGTCAACTCCATCACGGCATCCATGACGGGCAGAGGTTTCGGGATGCACAAGACCAGGACCCAGCTCCAGCCCATAAGGATGACTGCATGGGACCTCGCGTTCCTAGCCAGTTCGGCAGTATTCGTGGCAGTGACCTTCCTGGTCACAAGATGCCCGGCACTCCAAATCGCCTGATCATCCGACCCTCAGCTCACCGTTCTCGATCCTCGTCGCGTATCGTAGGAGTTCGCTCCCGTTCGACCTGAAGGGAGCGTAATGTCTGATGGCGGCCGACACGGTAGCAGCAAGCCCGTCCGTGCGGTTCCGTCCGGAATGGGCCCAGTAACAACTCGTGAAATGCCTTGCGAAAGAAACCTTCGCCGCGGTGAAGACAGGGTCAGTCATGAGTACACTGGCGCACAACTGTCCCAGGTCGTTGAGTGTGTCTGCGGACGAGGCTTCCTCGAAGTCGAGGCCGGTGATGCCGGAGGGGGTGATGATGAAGTTCTTGAGGACGGCGTCCCCGCGAGCAAGCTTGAAATCGAATGCGATGTGGAAAGATGACATCCATTTGGCCAGGTTGTCCGCGAGTTCTCTTTGCGCCTCGGACAGATCGGCCCCCGAAGAGTGGGAGAACAACTCATCGAAGACCACGGCCGCGGATTCGCCCTCAATCGGTTCCATCACGATCGCATCTTCGACCATGGTGACGGGTAGCGGCACGGGGACTCCCTTCTCACGGCACCAGGATAGCACACTGAACTCAGCTTGGGCACGCTCCTTCCATTCGTCCCTGAAGACCTTCACGACATATTCCCTTCCGCCGACAGATGTTCTGAACACGCGGTTCTTCTTGCTCTGCATGTATGGGCCGATGCGGCCGTTCCCCAAGTCGTGCAATGACATCTTGATACTCATCGTCACTCGCCCACGGATTCCCAAGACGCGTTCCCCCTATGCCTCCGCGAAATGAATACCTACTGTCGGTCGGGAACTCCGCGAGACTTCCTCAAGGGACCTCGGCTTGACCCCGTTTCGCAGATGCTGCCCTACGATCTGTGAAGTCACACTGACTGACCGAAATCTTTATTTAGCGGAAAGTCGGACTCACCGGGTGCGAGGGGGAGTCTATGAGAACGACCTGTTCGAAGAGGATTATAGCGGCATTGCTGATTGTGACTGCGTTTTCGATGGTGAATGCGTTCGCCGTCGCGAAGCCGGACAGCTTGTTTGATGCGCCGGAAGATACATTGGTCGATGCGGAATGGACCATAATAGTGTATCTGGCTGCGGACAACAACCTGCAGCTCGCGGCTGTTGGCGACCTTCAGGAGATGGAGGCCGTCGGACCCATGGATGGTATCAACGTCGTGGTCCTGATGGACACCATTGACATAACCGAAGGGACGCACTGGTACGCCCTCGGTGATGGCGAGACGCATTTCGATGCGGACGGCGCCCCGAGCATCTGTGACTGCGACGAGGTCGCAGGCGGCTCTCCTGGCGAACTGAACATGGGTGACCCGGAGACCCTGACCTACTGCCTCAAGACCGCTGTTGCATTCGCCCCGGCTGACAACTACATGCTCATCCTTTGGGACCACGGAGGCGGCTGGTGGGGCGTGTGCTATGATGAGGGTTCACTGACGCCCACTGGGAGCACGGACAGACTGATAATGGATGAGGTCCAGCAGGGAATCGAAGCATCTGGAGTCGACCTTGACGTCATCGGGTACGACGCGTGCTTCATGGGCATGATTGAGATAGCCTATGAGAACAGGAACCTGGCCGAGTACATGGTCGCGTCAATCACAACTGTGCCTGGAGATGGCTGGGACTACACGGCCTGGCTGGGTGGAATCGACGGCACTGACAGGAGCCCGTACGCCGTGAGCGAACTGGCTGCCTCGACATATGTCGATTTCTACACCATATGCATGGGCGTTGGCCTGGGCGGATTCCCTTACACTAGCATGGGCGTGTTTGACCTCACAACGGTCGAGAACCTCGTAATCAACGGCATAGACCCGGTGGCCGCGGCGCTCGTACCACTGACCGAGGAGTACTACCTCCGCGGGCCGATAGAGTCCTCGGAATCGCAGACGCCGCAGATACAGTTCCACGGCGAGGCGTTCCCGTTCACTGACATCGGACTGTTCATGACACTGCTTGGCGAGAAGATACCAGAACTGAGCGTAGAAACCGCTAAGGCCGTCACACTGCTCGACGATACGATCCTGTGGTTCGACTATGTCGCGCCTGACGCAGACATGTGTCTCCGGTCATTCGGGATGTCCATATACTACACCATAAGCGGGGACAAGCTGTACGACAACTACCTCACCAGCAACCTCGACATGGTGGACGACACGAACTGGGACGAGTTCCTCTGGGCCTTGGCGATGACGGCGGAATAGGCCCGCCGACGCGCAAAGGGATTCAGGACCCGCACCGACAACTAGCGCGACCATTAGCATGCAGCGGATGCCTTCCTCCCCCTCGGTCGACTGGCGCCATACTAGCCCGCCAGGCTAGATAGGACTGTCGAGCTTGAGACCGGGGGGAAGCAGGGAGTATATATCCCACAACGACTAGAAACCCCACAACGGTGTGCTATATGGGATTCCTAGACAAGATGAGACCCGCCGGATCAGCCATCACCGGCGGCTCAGCTAAGGTGAGCATCGAATACCCGCACCAGCCAATGATGCGTGGCGATGCCTTGCCGGTCAAGGCGACCATCATGTCGATGGGAAAGGAGGTCAAGTCAGGGGGTGTTTTCGTCGACATCCACGCGACCGAAGCAGGACAGGTGAAGTGCAAGCACTGCGGCCAGATGACCCAGGTGCAGCAGGAGACCATCAAGCAGGCGATACCGGTCGGGCCAGCATTCGTCCTACAGCCGAACGAGACCAAGGTCGTTGAAGCGACCATACAGATGCCAATGGGCCAGCTGTCCTACAGCGGCCAGGTCAGACACGAGTGGAGGATACGCGCCAGACTGGATGCGTTCGGCAACGACCCGGACTCCGGATTCCAGGTAATCGAGATACGTTGAAATGAAAACTCTTCGGACCGGCCATGTTTCATCCCGCCGGCCCAACGATTTCATTCTCCGACATCGGCCACTCAAGGATACTCTAGTCGTCTCGTATCGAATCCCTTCGCATACTCCCGGAGCAGAACAGCCATGCCCTTGCTCACCTCAGGCTCGAGCGGCTCGGGTGTATGAGTTTTCAGGAGTTCGTACATACGCTCCTTCGCACGTTCGTCGGCGCTCTTAGACCCTTTGGCGACCCACTGCTGCCTGGTCGACCTGTCTGATAGCCTGGCCGTATGGTGCTCATTCCTGAACTGCGTCAGCGTCTCCTTCCTCTTCAGGTAGTTGCCCTGAGGACCAGTCTTGTGGATGACGTCTACCGACAGAGTGCTCTCGTCGACCACGATGCCAGCAGCGATTCTGTTCACGTTCGAGGCGATTTCGTCATCAATAATCAGCTGAACGGGGGAGAAGGCGTTGAACGCCTCCGTAGAACCCATGAAGAGTTCGGCGAAGTCCGCCCCGGCCAGAGTGGCCATCAACGCCGCTTGCGTCTTCTCGTACGAAGTCTGAGCGTCAACCATCTTCGAGTCGCTCTGGACACCCATGTCGCTCGGCAGGCCATAGAACTTAGCGAGTTCGACCGTGCCGACCCCCAAGAGGGAGAACTCGGGCGCACCTGTGGCGGCGATGCCTGACCTCATGTCCAGAGGACATGAGACGGACCCGTAGACGACCCTTGGGGATTTCGTGACGCACTTCGCTATCGCTATCGAGCTCAGTATCTCGGCGTTCTGCTGGACGAGCAGACCAGCCAGCGAGGCGGGCGCTGTCCCCCCTGCGAGCGCCATGACCATGATGAAGACCGGCAGGTCCATCTCCGCATACTTCAGGAGCGTCTCGAGCATGTGCTTGTCGTGCCCCAGAGGGCTAATCGGGTCGATGTAGCCCGGGAAGAGCGGAGTCTTCCTGAGGAGTTCCCTGTCCCCCAGGAGTAGCTCCGAGACGCGGAGCATGAGCTCGAACTCGATGCTGTCTCCGCTGCTCCCATAACTCGGCTTGGACGTGTGCATCAGACTCGTGACCCACATGACCATGCTCTGGGCGTCGGTATGGACGTCGCCCGGATAGACGGGCACATAGCCGACGGTGCATGTGTCCAGGGCGTCCAGGAGCCGGCTTATGAGGATTCCGTCCTTGAGGGTCGACGGCCGATACTCACCCGTTTCGGGATCGATGTAGAACAGACACTGCGCCCCAGGGCCGAACTTGGTCCTGCCGTCGACGGCATCCACTGACCGGCTCTTATTTCTTGCATGCCATCGGAAGTTGTGGGCGCAACTCTTGACCGCCTCCGCGACAGAAGACTCGGACATGCGCACGATCCTCGACTTCCGATCAACTGAGTAACCGTTGCTCTGAAGCATGTCGAGCACTTCTGGGGAGTCCACGAACACGCCTGTCTTCTCGAGCACTTCGAGGGTCGCGCCGTGAATCGCCTCCAGATTGGCTCTCCCAAGCACCGTGAGCATGTTCTTCCCAGAAACCATGTGTACCTCTGCTCCGCCGATAGTGATGGCGTTGGTTCGGTTGACCATCCCCGCCCCAATCCCGGCGAGTGGGGAACCGACTACTGGATATTTAAATGGGGCATCCGAGGTCGCTACAATAAGCGTCGGACGATATCCTCTGACTCACGCCTCCTTCCAAGACATCCATCTGCTGGCAAGGATGAAGAACACCAGACCGAGCACGGTCACAATCAGTAGGTTCACGAGTGCGCTCGTCTCGTTCCCGAACACCATGGTGTCCCTGAGACCGTTGTTCAGGTACGTGAGAGGCATCGCCTTCGAGATTACCTGGAGGTACAAGGGCGATGCGCTCAGGTCCCAGAACGATCCCGAAAGGAACATCATCGGGAAACCGATGACATTTGACACTGCGGCCGCCGACTCGGGGTCCTTCACCACAACACCGAGGAGCATCCCAAGACTCGTGAACATGAACGCCCCCGCCACGACCAGGATGAGTGACACCGGGGTCAGCACGGCCTTGAGATCGAAAGCGGCCATGGCAACTGCGAACGTGACCAGCAGCGAACCGATGAGCATGATCGAATTGAAGATGAACTTGGATGACAGCCATTCTGATTTCTTGAGCGTCGTCGTGGCGAGGAGCTTGAAGTATCCCCTAGACCTGTGCTCCGCGCATATCGACGTCATGAAGTACATCGCGCTCACCATGACGGTCAATCCGACAAAGCCGGGGAGGAGGAAATCATATCCTGTGAACTGTTCCGAACCCGCGAACTGGACCTCGAACGAGACTATGGGGCTCGCTCCCGTCAGGTTGTAGTTCATCTGATTTATGACTGCGTCAAGGACGCCCTGAGCAATCGGGAAGGACGAACGTGAGGTGTCACCGCAGAGCACGACCGTTGCAGGCAAGGACGATGCCACGTTGGAGCTGAAGTTGGCCGGCACGCGCAGGGCCAAGGCAAGAGAGTTGTCGTTCACGTAGTCCACGATATCATCCTCGCCCTCTATCATCGAGATCTCGAAGTAGCCCGTCTGGTTGAGTATGTCCAGGAGAGCTGTGGAATACGGGCCCGTGTCGAGATTCTGAACGGGGAGGGATATCCCTCCGCCGTCGGGTGCGCTGAACACCGCGCCGAACAACAAGATGAGGAGGACCGGGAATATGAAGGAGAAGAACGGGCCAATCTTGGTCCGGAGGTACTGTCGGCCGAAGGATATCGTGTCCGAGAGCAGCCTGTTCATTCCTCCAGCACCCCCTCGTCCATCCTCGACCCTATCAGGCTAAGAAACACATCCTCCAGTGTCTCACGCCGGGTATACATCTCCTTGTAGCTGACCTCGATAGATGAGAGCTTCGCGAACATCTTCCTCAGCTCGGCCGGGTCCTCCACGGTTACGACCACGTCGCCGTTCCTGTCCAAAGCGGGTATTCCTCGCCTAGAGAGCTCTCTGAGCCCTTCGGGACCGGCTCCGACCAGCACGATCGATGTCTTCTTCCCGTGTTCCGAGACCAGTTGCTCTGGAGCGCCCTGGGCGATGATCCTGCCTTTGTGCATTATGGCGACGTCGTCCGCTAACTTCTCCGCCTCGTCGAGATAGTGTGTTGTCAGGACCACCGTGGTGCCCCTCTTCTTCGTCTCCTCGATGAGTCTCCAGAGGTCACGTCTTGCCCGGGGGTCGAGTCCTGTCGTCGGTTCGTCCAGGAAGAGGAGTTCCGGGCTGTTCACCATCGAGAGGGCGATCCCGAGCTTCCTCTTCTCCCCGCCCGACAGGGTCTTTGACATGACCTTCTGCCTCTCACCCAATCCGACGAGTTCAAGAGTCGCCGCAATCTCCTTCCTATCCAACTTCACCTCGAACAGATCGGCCCAGTAGCCGACCGCTTCGAACGGACTGAGCAGGTCGAAGGGTTCGAAGTTCTGCGGCAACACGCCGACGCGCTTCCTGATCTGGCCGTAACCCTTGGAGATGTCAGTCCCGAGAACCGTCACGCTGCCGGATGTGGGCGCACGCAGGCCTTCGAGGATCTCTACCGTGGTTGTCTTCCCGGCCCCATTCGGGCCCAAGAGGGAGAACACTGTTCCTCTCTGGATCGAGAAGCTCACGCCATCCACAGCCATCGTGTCCGGAGGATATCTCTTCTGGAGGTCCACGACCTCCACAACAGGTCCGACCATGGAATGGTGGTACTGAATATCACGGCATTATATGTTTCCGCAAGTGCCTTCAAGACGCGCCGAATCCTACATCGTCCCCTGACAAGCTTTATGCGAGCCTTCGGAGATATGCCTCTCGGGCCTAGTCAGTAAGCGCACTGACGGGCCGAGGGGGAGGGACGATTATGTCCTGTCGCAGAAGGGATGACAGTGTCAGTGGTATGACCGTCTGTGTTCGCCGGTTACGGAGGGGAGTCAGATGATCACCTGCTACAGAGGCAGGCCTGAAGAGCACACGATGGTCGTACAAAACGGGAAGGTAGTCATGCAGGGTCGTGCCCTGAACTGCCTCGTGACAAGACGTCGCCATATACTGGCCATACCAGGTGCGTGCCTGACCGCTCGCATTAGCTTTCCCGCAAGAAGCTCGGACATGCAGCCGGTCGGGATCGATGGAGACCTGGTCTACAAGGTCGTGTCCCCATCAAGGGCGGCCTCGAACTTCGATTTCTCGGTCGACCCGAAGACCAGCGATCACATATCAGACGGACCGGCCTCGCTCCGCAGAGCGGTCATATCCATCACAAGGGACCTGGTCAGGGACGAGGTCTCGCGGATGAGGGTGGAGAGCATCATCGGCAGAGAGCCGGCTGTCGGCAGGGCGGTGCTCGTCAGGTTGAGGCACTCCTCAAGACTGAGGGAGATGGGGGTCCGTCCGATGGATGTGTTCATCAAGGAACTGAAAGTGAGTCCCGATACCGCCAGGACCGTCGAAGAGAGGATGGTGCTCAACTGTGTCTCGGGCGAGACGGTCACGCCCGGAAGAGACCGCGCAGTTGCCTGGAACCCGCCTGCGGAGGGGGGCTCCCAACACACGCATGACGGTGCATCGGCAGGAATGGAGTGCACGGACAACTGCCCCTTCAGGCATCTCTGTGGCGATTACAGGAGCGATGTCAGAGACGGGAAGGCTTGGTGCACCCTGTTTCGCGAGTTCTCCACGTGAGCGCGCGAGGTGCGTGCGCCATATTGTACGACTCGCGTGCAAACCGTAATCGACCCCGACCAACATCTCGTCCTTGGATGGACCATGCCGGCGCCCTCATGGAGTCCAGCAGATGCTCCAAAACCGTTAAGTGCTGCATGAATATTGACCATCGTAGAAACACGTGCCAGTCATGGAGACGACCACATGAGACGGGACAAGTGGACCAGTATCCTGCTTATAGCCATCCTAGCGCTCTCGATTGCTTGCACCTCGGTAGCCGCTGAGCAGCCGGAGTTCATCCAGATAATCGACGTTGACACCTACGAGAAGACGCTGCGTGCGGGCGAGTCTGTCACCTACAACTGGACGATACGCAACATAGATTCCGCCGCGAACCTTACAGTATCGGCCGAGGTGCGCTTGGCCAATGACGGATGGACCGCGGACCTCAGCACGTACGAGTTCGCACTGACGCCGGGGGAACTCACTTCGGTCACTGCGACCGTGCACGCGCCGTTCGAGAAGGGTGACGCCATTTCGAACCTCACGGTCGTGTTCGACGTCTTCGAGGACGGATACCTTGTGCAGGTGGCGTCCGTGAGTGCCTCTACGGAGATCCTGGGCGCGTTCGGGAGCGCCAACAAGGTCCTCGGGCTCTTCGATAACCCTCTGCCGTCGCCGCTGGACAACGAGTGGGGCATATTCCTTCTCGACGTTGCCCTCTGGCTTGGCATCGCGTTCGGCATCGCGTATCTCATGGATGCGGTCGCGTACGGGTTCACCCGCAGGACGACGACCATGCTCGACGACATCATCCTCGGGATCGTCCGCACGCCCATGCTCCTGCTGGTGTTCGCATACGGGGTAGTCAACTCCCTGGATGCTCTCCACGAGCACATACCACTCGACATCCGGGATTTAGTC
Organism: Thermoplasmata archaeon; assembly: GCA_041304525.1. Classification (GTDB taxonomy): domain Archaea; phylum Thermoplasmatota; class Thermoplasmata; order UBA10834; family UBA10834; genus UBA9653. The sequence continues at coordinate 64,263 of JBFYNF010000045.1, forward strand.
CTGTCATCTTACAGCGTCGTAGTCGTGATGGTCATATTCTACCTGGCGTACAAGCTGTTCAAGCAGATCCTGGTCTACTACGGCAAGATGATCGCCAAGAAGACCACGAGCAACATCGACGATGTCCTCATACCAGTCGTGGAGAAGGTCGGTGTGGTAGTCATAGGCATAGCAGCACTCGGATATGTGCTGGACATCATGAGCGTCGACCTGACGATGTTCGTGGCGGGCGGCGTGGTCATCTCTATGGTGCTCGCCTTCGCCGCTCAGGAGACCATATCCAACTTCTTCAGTGGCATATTCCTCCTGTTGGACAGGCCGTTTGCTGAAGAGGACATGATCATACTCTCTGACGGCGACTGGTGCGAGGTTCGCAGGATAGGCCTGAGGACCACTCGGTTGTACAGGTTCTCGGATGCGACTATGATCTCGCTACCGAACAACAGGCTCGTCAACGACAAGATCGTCCGGGTGAGCAACGTGACAGACCCCGCAAGGGTCAACGTCGACGTCGGGGTGGCATACGGCTCTGACCCGAAGAAGGTCAGGAACGCCATAACGAAGGCCATCGAGGCGTGTCCCTACTCCCTCCTGAAGGACGAGGCGCGCAAGCCGATCATACTGTTCGACAGCATGGGCGATTCTGCCCTGCTCTTCAAGATCATATGCTGGGTCAACGACAACGCCAAACGCGTGGAAGCGAAGGACAATCTCGTCGAAGAGGTATACCTTAAACTCACAGAGGCGGGTATCGAGATACCGTTCCCGCAGACGGTTGTCACAATCAAGAAGGAATGAAAGCCCGAAGGAGGGAAACCGGATGGCAGAGGACAAGCCAATAAGCGACATTAGGGTGTCGGATGTGCTCGACAGAGCGGCCAAGACCGTGAGCCCGGCTACCGTGCGCACGGACGCGACCTTGCGCGACGCGGTCGATGCGATCATCGTGGACAGTGGGACAAGGAAGGTGTATGTCCTCACAGACGATGGCAAGCTCGCAGGGACCATCACGCTCGAAGTACTCCTGAGGCACGCAGGATACAAATTCGGTGTGCGATCAGTTGGGATGACGTCATTCCTGAGGATGCTGGCGGAAGTCACAGATGACAGCGTCAGGGAAGTCATGACCAAGCCGATAAGGGTCTCGAAGGACGAGCTCCTGGTCAATGCCACGAAGCTCATGGTGGAGCACCACCTGAACGACCTTCCAGTCGTGGATGAGGACGACCGGCTCGTGGCGGAGCTGAACGGCATCGACATACTGAGACTCAGTATCCGCCGCGGGAAATAACGCGCCATTCACCAGGTCGGACGGAACAGTTGATCCCACTGTAGCCGGTCCAGCGGAACCGGCTCTGCAAGCGTCCGCGAAGCCCGCGACTGATCCTGGCCAACATCCGCAATAGGCCAGACCACGACGATGAGGCCATCATGGAACAGGAGGTTGACACACGCACGAAGACCTAATACACCCGTTCGGGAAGCATATTCACTGGAGCGAGAGCCTCCAATTCAACTTCTACGACAGAGCGAGAGACATGTGCGGTCTGATGAGCATCGGACTTAGACCGAACGCGTCCGTCAAGGAGATGTTCTGCTACTTCATGATGCCAGATGGTTCTGTCGTGAGCCTCAAGGATTCGATACCTTTGGACAGGCCGACCATGGAAGCGAAGGGGCTCAGGTTCGACATGCTCGAACCAGAGAAGAGATGGAAGGTCCACTTCGTCGGTGGGATGGAGAGGACCACTGAAAGGAAGATGAAGAAGAGTCACGTGGAACTGTCCCTCGAGTTCACCGCGCTCAACGAAGCCTTCGATTGCGGTCCGCGCGCATACAGACACGGGCAACAGGCATCCGAGGAGGTCACCCCGGGCGACCTAGCGCAGGTCGGGAGATTGAGGGGAAGGCTCTCCACAGGACTGGACGAATTCGAGATCGACGCCCTAGGTGAGCGCAGACATTCATGGGGAGTGACTGACTGGGCCGCCCCCAAAGGGTGGACAAGGCTCACATGCCAGTTCTCGGAATCTCACGCGCTGGTCCTGACCAGGCTCGTGACGGAGGAGGGAACCACTGACGCGGGATTCGTGTTCCAGGACGGAAGGAACATGTCCATCAAAATGGCCGAGCTCAACGTGAACGTGGACTTCGACAGGAACCCGAAGTCATTCGACTTGACCCTGCACGATGATGAGGGGGATGTCCACAAGGTGTTTGGATCCGCGGTGAAGAGAGTGGGAATCCATCTCAAGTCCTCCGACGGCGGCCCGGTGTTCGCCTTGAACGAGACCCTTACGAGATACACGATAGCGGGAAGGAACGGATACGGCATCGCGGAGCTCTTGAGCAAGACTGACTGACCGCTGCCCGAACGGGGAGGGTCAGTCCGGTGTTTCGTCGAGCGATTCCAAGTTCCTCTTGGCCGCGGCCAGAGCCGCATCATCGCCCAGCAACTCTGCCTGTCCGACGGCTTCGACATACCGCGATCTCGCGGCTGTGTAATCCCCACGTTTCTCCTCGATGTTGCCAAGCATGAGATGGACCGCCACAAGCCCGGCCTTGTCTCCTGCTGCCCTCAACAGTCTCTCGGCGTCCCTGAGCTTGTCCGAAGCCCCATCCAAGTCGCCTGAACGCTCCTTCACCAGGGCGAACTCGACCTTGGCCTTGGAGCGGAGCACCGAGTCATCCAGTGACTCTGCCATGTTCGTCAAACGTTCGATCTCGGCCTCGGCACCCTTCAGGTTCCCAGAAGACCTGAGCAGGCCGATGAGCGTGATGGACAAGGCGACATCACCGCGATCGTATCGCGCAGTCCTCTTGAGCAGGCCTGTCCTCTTCCTAAGCTCGGGCCTCGACAAGGCGTCGATGGCAATCTCGATTGCCTCACCCGTCCCGCCCTGAGCTCCGATGGACTCCGAACACACGGCCTGGAGCCTCTTGAACTCCTCGAGCTCGCCAGCACGCCTGAATGCCTCGGACGATTCACGCAGTAGGGCAGTCATCTCATTCAGACGCGCCTGTATCCTGAACAGTTCTGCGAGATTCTCCAACCCCCTGGCCTCACCTGCATGGTTCTTCACCGCATGTGCGAGCCTGACAGATTCCCTCAGCCGAGTCTCGGCGTCCTTGAGCCTGCCCTCGTCCCAATCGAGCAACGCCAGGTTGTTCATACATGCGGACTGGGCGCCCCTATCCTCACTCTTGCTAGCGAGTGACAGGGCCTCGGTATACGCCGCCCTCGCCTTTGCGAAGTCCCCGCGTTTCCTGTGCGCACCCCCTATGTTCAGCCACTCGCGTGTCTGCCCGCTCACATCTCCGGTCTTCTCGTAGATTCTCAGAGCCTTCTCGTGAGCTTCGAACGATTCCGCAAACTGCTCGACTCGCGTCTTCAACTTCCCAAGCGACTCAAGCACCTGTGCTCGTTCCTCACTGCCCTCGTCCTCCTGGAGCAGGTCCAGACAGGATTCGTAATGCCTCGCTGCGGAGGCGTCATCTCCGAGCATCTCGCTCAGTTGACCCATGTGGAAGAGCGTTCCGACTGACTCGGCAACAGAGGCCGGCTCAGCATTGATCAGTTCGAGATACTCGAGCGTCTCGTGAGGGAACTCGAGCGACAAATCCTCGAAGGCATCTGTTGCCACTCGCCTGGCTGAGGCGATATCTCCAGCCTGGATATAGTGATGGAGGCTCTCGATCATCCAGTCGGCTCCTTCCCTGCCCTCGCAGTACCCTGCGGCCCTCCTGTGAAGCATCGCCCGTGAATCAGCGCCCAGTCGAGAGATGAAGAATTCGCGAAGAACGTCGTGGGTCCACACACCGTTCTCCTGTTCGACCACGAGGGCCTTATCCTTCAGGCCGATGAAGGCTGTGGCCTCTCTGTCAACGATTGCCTCCAGCGGGACTGGATGGCGATAGACGGACAGGAGTTCGAGCATGCCACGCTCCTCTGGAGTCAGAGACATGCTGATCTCCCGGTCCATAAACGACAAGATGTCGCCCCTGGACTCGCCCACGCCACTCCGGGACATGAGGCTCAGTAGCAATGGGTGACCACGGCTGGCATCCGCAGTCACAGCGGGGTCTTTCGCCTTCGCGCTCTCGGCGAACTTCCTTGCGGAAGCGTTGTCCAGCCCCGACAACTCCAACGTGACGTTTCCGTCCCCCGTCTTCGAGAAGAACTGAGGCAGCTCACGGGAAATCAGCACCGCCTTACAGGTCCCGGAGGCTCTGACCGCTTCGAGAACCACCGCCAACGTCAGGCCGAGTCTCTCCGAAATCTTCTGGACATCATCCAGGAACAGTACCGCGTCAAATCCGGCAAGGTCACTCAACAGTGGAGCGTACAGGCCGCCCACCACGGCCCCTCTTTCCCGTTCCTCAGCGGTAGATCGGCGGTTCGCAGACTCCAGAAACTTCGACAGCACTGACACGAAGTGCTCCTCTGTGTCCCACGAATGGAAGGAGTACCAGAACAGGTGTTTCCGCCCTGAGAGCTCGTCAAACGCCTTGGATGCGAGTGAGGTCTTGCCGATGCCAGGGATGCCCCATATCAGCATGACTGACGAATCGCCGCTGACGTGGTTCATGATAGCCTTCCGCTCGTTCTCGCGCCCGTACAGAATCGGCATCTTCGGTCTGCCAAGCTCAGCCTCGACGTATCTCTCCTTCCTGACCGACGGCACGAGCTTCTTGGAGAGCTCGTCCGATCTCACCACATCGATGCCACGAGCTATGTCCACGAGGTCGAGAAAACTGGGCGTGTAGCCAGTGAGTGCGCTGAAATGCTTGAACGCCTCGGCAAGGGTCATCTCCTCCGCCCGTCCCCTCTCCTCGTAGACCACCCGGGACTTCAGGAGGTTGTCCTTAACATCATTGGCAACCTTGTGCCCCTTCTCCGTCAGAAAGTATGCCCTCCGCCTTTTGGGGGCGCCGCGTATGTGCGCCAGCCTATCCATGACAACACCATCCGACTCCAGCACGGACAAGGCCCTTGATACGTTATGGACCTGAGTTCCCAGGCGGTTGGCAATGCCCTCCTGACTTGCGCCCAGGGGTACCTCCGGTTCCGCCCTGTGGCCATCCATCTCCAGCAGATGGAGCATTAGTCGTTCGTTCTGGGATACAACTGGGCGGGGCATCTCGCAACCTCGAACGAGATTGGTTCCTAATACCCCTTTCGCATGAAATATCCGATTCCGAAAGCACCTGGATGAGGCATGGGAGGGTGCAAATCAGGTGCAAAACAATCCTCAGGGTTCAAATACCCCGGGGATACCTCGTGAGGGCAGAGACGCCTCAAACAGGAGGTAGGAAGAACATGAAGGACTTCAGAGTGAAGACGGCTTTCGCGGTGTCGGCCATTCTCATGATGGTAATGGGCATGCTTGCGGTACCCGCACAGGTATCCGCAGAGACGGTCACATTGGACGAGCAGATTGCGACGGAGGATGGTGTCACCGACATACTCGGCGGCGGTGACCACTTCTTCGTCAAGTTCGGAACTGACGCTGCATTCGGCATCGTGTGGGGGACCGAAGGGGACGAGAACTGCGTGTACTTCGTCGCAATAAAAGCGAGGTATCTCGGACTCGCGCAGGTCTACAACAGCGATGGCGAGATGATCGAGGAGAACCGCACCGTCAAGGTATACACGATGTACGCAGTGAAGCTCGACTCTATGTTGGAGTTCAACGACTCTGATGACAACGGTCTGCTGAACTACACAAGGAGCTACGATGGCGACGCTTTCCTTGACTACACCTACGACGAGACGGTATACAAGAGGGTCGACCTGACCACCGCGTGGAACGCTTCTGAGGTCATCGAGACCGATGGCGATGACAACAGGTCATGGGAGTTCAGCCTGACAGCGACCGACCTGCCTTACGATATCGTGAACGAGTCCGCTGAGCCGACCGTCGGGGACAACGTCCTCAACGAGCTCAAGCTGACGTTCCACCTGACTGCGGACCTCGTGCAGTACGACAATGTGTCCCTGCCACAGTGGAGGATAACCGTCACGACAGGCCCCCTCGGCAAGATGGTCTTCATGACCGCTGACAGGCTAGAGAACATGCAGGTCACCGGGAAGATCCTCAAGTACGATGTCAAGTGGGACCAGGAGATAACGGGCTGGGACTACGACCCAAACAACACGAACCCGGCCGTGCTCATAGAGTTTCACAGCCTTGTGGGCAACTTCATCTCCCCACTCATGGCAACTTGGATGCAGATGAACACCCTGACATACATGAACGCCGTCGGTGTCATGAACTGCGAATCGACCGAGGGTGAACTCGATGTGGACGAAACCACCGGTACCCTGACACAGCCCAAGGAGCTGATCAGGACCAGACTGTCCTTCGGGAGCGACTGGACAAGCATCGGCGCACTGACATGGGTCGACAACGTGACCGTTGACGGCGAACCCGAGCTTGTGAAGGCTCAGATCATGGCGGGCCATAGGATTGTCGCCATGGCGAAGATCGGCGGCGAGTGGGCACCGTTCACAGGGTTCGTCGCCCTTGGCGCGTTGGTGTTCCCCGGCGGAACCAGCATCGTGCACGACCCAGTCTTCTCGTCCGAGGCGCTCGTCGAGATATCGACGGAGGACACTACGAGACTGCCAGTGTTCCTGCTCTTGATAGGTGCAGTGGTCATAGTGTTAATCGTGGTCGCGATTGCAGCCGTGACGACCACTGGGAAGAAGGCCGGCAAGGGAGACCAGGGCTCATACGAGAGGAGCAAGAGCTCCCAGCCAGGTGACTGGTCCAAGTACTACGGCAAGAAGTAGGTGCAAACCCCAGAAAACGGAGGCCGAGAACGCCTCCATTTCATGCTTTCTACTCAACGACTTATCGCAACGACAGCTACATGGAAAATGCTCGAGGTCCTGAGAGAGTCGAATCCACTCTCAGGACCCGTTCGGGTTTCAGAGTCCGTCGACGCACATGAATAGTGCTCACAACACTTCAGGGACTTGGTAGTCCGGGAACCCAATCTCGCTTCCATCGAGTGTCAAGAGAGTCTCAGGGGTCTTGAACATCACGAATATCGAGACCATGTCTCCGTCCTCGTACGACACGCTGGTCAAATCGAGGCTCGGAAGCGTCACCTGGATCGACAAGGACCCATCTGCGTACACCGATGTGATGTAGGTTGAGGCGACCAACGGGGAACCGTCCAACGACAGGACGACCGGGGCGTCGTTTATCGATATGCTCGCGGAGACCATTGTCGGCTCAATCGCATCGAAGCCGCCGATAATCAAGTCCGAAACAAACATCCCGGTCACTCCGTCCGTGAACGCGATTGTATGATTCAGCTTCACGTTGACCGTATACGCGACCTTGGTGTAGTCAATCGGCGCGTTGCCAGGGGTATCGAACGTCGTCCACTTGAGATTGGACGTCCTCTTCACCAGGTAACCGTCGTCAATCTCGGGTGTGACCGCGTAGGTTATCGTACCATCTACGTTGACGAGGTAGTCCTCTCCCGTGAAAACGCTCGTATATTCCGTTGGCAAACCCTCTGCAGCGCTCGCCTTCATCGACAGGACTGCAGCTGCCGCACCGACCATGACTGCGCACGAAACCATGGTCATGAACAGGACCTTTGCCCTGCCCTTGATTGGGTTGTTGTGGCGCCGGGCGACCTGCCCTGCCAGCTCACTCTCAAACTTCCTCTCCATTTTTTCACTTCTCCTGTTCGCCCAGGTGGCGCAGGAGATTCCTGCGCGCACACTGGGCGTGGTTCGCTCGCGCAGTCACGGAACAATATGCTGTGAGCCGAAAAGGCTCGGAGTCCCCTCACTGTTCCCAACTGCGCCTCGGCCGTTGACCGGCCTTAACGGGCTTTACCTGTTGTGGTGCAAGAATCGAAAAATGGAACGGATTTAGAAGGGTTTGTTCGACATGCCAGACACCGTCAGGCATTTATAGCGCAGACTCCCGCCAGTATCTTCCGGCCGGCCGCACTCGTCTTCTCACCGCTTCCTCTTCACGACCTCGTTCAGAGCCTTGAGCATCGCAATGGCCTCCTGCTCGGTGTTGTAGTGCACGAAGGTCGCTCTGAGCATCGTGTCTGTCTTGTATAGAGCAGGTACTCGCGAGAAGTAGTCCTCAGCGCCGACTGCTATCGAATACCTGTCCCACAGGACCTTCGAGAGCTTCCTGTCGTCCCAACCCTGGAGCTTGAACGAGAACGTGGGATCCCTGCCGACTTTGCCTCCGGTGCCCTTCGGGCCGTAGAGTGTCAGGCCGGGGATGTCCAGAAGGCCTTTCAGGCGACCCCTACCTTCCAGCACGAGGGTCGAGAGGCGCTTCTCATAGTCCTCAATGGCCTCGAACGACGCCAGGAGCCTGGACCGTCTCTGCTGGCCAGGTCTCGGGGGCCTCTTCGCAGATGGATTCGCGATCCACGAGACATAATCGATCGCACCCGTGGCGGCTGCGAACATCGCCTGATCCCTCGTGCCCCATTCCCACTTCTCGGGACCATGCTTGGGAGAAGGCATGACCTTGTAAGGGGTCAACCGCTCCATCAGCTCCGGCCGCAGGTACATGAAACTGCCATGCCTCGAAAACAGCTTGTAGCCCGAGAATACGAGCGCATCGCATTTGCACGCCTTGACATCCGTCGCTCCGTGGGCGATATGATGCACCGCATCCACGACGAAGTGCGCTCCCGCATCCCTGGCAATCTTCCCCTCCGCCTTGAGATAAGTCCTAGTCCAGAGGCCATTCGACGCGGCGCTCACGGTCACGACCTTGGTGTTCTTGTCTACTAGCGCGGACAGCTTGTCGAGGTCCAGAATCCCGGTCTCGAGGTCGAACTCCGCGAATCTCAACTCGTGTATCTTTCCCGCCGTGCCCAACTCTACCCACGGGTTGATGTTCGTGTAGTGTTCGTAGCCAGTGGTAACGACATTCTCCGCGCCAGTGAATTCACGACCCAGAGCATAGCTCAGGTTGAAGAGCAGGGACGTCGCAGATTCGCCCGACACAATAGTCTCTGGGTTGCCAGCACCCAACAGGTCTGTGACTGCCTGCCGGCCTTCAAGAATCGTCTCCTCCGCGCCAATAGACTCGGGGAATAGGTTGCCCACATTCGCGCTCCAGTCAATCCTCGCGAACGCCTCTCTCTCGGCGCTCCTCAAGGCGACAAGGGTTCCGGCGCCATTGTCGAGGAACGCGCGCTCGCGCCCCATAGGGTCCGTCTCTGCTGCAGGGAACTCCTTGCGGATCTTCTTGACGAATCTGGAATCAATCCTCATGATGGAGGTGTATGGCGAGGAAGATGATAAAAACTGAGCTGGTCAGGGGATTTGCGCTGGCCCTGAGCCAGCATCCGCTCATATTAGAGCGGGGATTGGAAAAAGGTTAAGGGTGGGCAGGTAACCGCGGCCTTCGACACAAAGGAGACTTGGGGGAGACCCTTTGTCAGTATCTAATGCGGTTATACCTGTCCACATGCAGACTGATAAGGAGACTCCAGCTCGGTCTCACCGTAGAGGAAGTCCCAGTCGTAGTCGATGCACGAGTCGCATGCGTCGTCCTCGACGGTGGTGTTGGTACAGTTGTCACCAGTACCGTCCTTGAGCTGCAGCTTGTCCTGAATCTGGTCCGAGTCGCCATTCATGCTACCGACGGCCGACACAGTCGCTACGCCGCCGACCATGAAAGCAGCACCGAGTGCCAGCGCGATCCATACATTCGCAATCATTTAATTCACCTTCTCTTCGGAAACGGTCTTGCCGTTTCTGAATCGACCAACAAAACGCACTTGATAAGTGGTTTGTGGTACAAGAATCAAAGGCTAGCACAAGCCTCTTTGCATCATAGCCAGATGTTACCGATTGCAGAGAGAGAATGAAGAGAATCAATTCGCTGCAGACTGCGGGCTAAGGAGTCCTCAGGACAGGGGAACGCCCGGTAGATTCATCTGTTCGCCGCATGACTGCCCGAGGCTTCCGCCTCTGGAACTGCTACCTTCACCGCTCGAGTTGCTGCTGCCCCTCGTAATCAGCGTTTCGGACCAGATATGGATAGCATCGTTCGAGATGAGGTTGTAACACGTCTCTGTCACCGGATCTTATCGTTCCATCTAGCCCGCACACTCATCCATGACGAGCCTCACTTGTGGTCAACATCATCCATAATGCACCACTGACACCCAGGATGACCCTCGTTAAGGTTGCCACCGTCAGACCCCATGCGGTTCAACATCGTCACCGCAGGAAGCCTTTGTGCCCATAGTTGGTGCAGCATATTAACGGCGTTTATCACACGAAGGGACCATCGCCCCACCGCCAAGACCACGCAGACCCACCTGCACCTGTCGTGGCATTTCGAGCAGTGTACCAAATGGCTTAATAAAGTCCAACATGATGTTGTTATCAACATGCACAAAAGATCACGCTACGTTGCATCCATTGCGACAGCTCTCGCAATCACATGGTTCTTTTTCGCCGGTGCTACTGCACAGTCCGCCGCCGACGGAGGAGCAATCACCGTGACCCAGGGTGACGGCAGCGTGACCATCCTGACAGACAATATGAGCGTCGCAATCTCGACGCTGTTCCCAGCCGCCGCAGTGAAGGAGGCCGGTGCCAGCAACGACAGCGCATATGGGTTCGTCTTCTCATCCATACTCGGATACAACGAGAGCGCGAGTGACGGGCTTGTGCTTGACACCGTGCCTTACCACGCATCTATGGAGCATGCGACCTGGATATCTGAGGTGCCGAGCGTTGTCGACGAGGAGGATGGCAGCTCCACGGCGCACTTCTCGATGCATTCGTCTGTTAGCATGAATAGGAGAATCGCATTCACCGACGGAAACCCCGAACCCGGGATACCAGGTATCGAGATCATCGAGAACTGGGCCGTGGTCACCGTGGATTTCGTCATATCCTCATCCGACTTCTCATCCACATTTGACGGCGCGATCGATGAGGGGCTGTACCCGGTGAATGGCTCCACAGAGCTGAAATTCGATATCACAATCGATGTCAACGTCCCGATATACGCGGACCACCTGGCCTTGGACATCGGCCTGATGATGATGCACTTCGGCAACTTCACGCCAACGGCGATGGATGAGCAGTACGTCTTCGAAGGCTATCAGAGCGACGGGATAAGCATCAGTGACCCCGACGTGAACGAGACCATCGACGACGAACTCATCATGCACACCTTCCAGCACAGGAGTCAGTTCAAGCAGCTCTTCGAGTTCGTGGAGACCAATGAGACCAGCTTCTTCTCGTGGGCGGCCGAGTCGATGCTACGGACATCCGAAGACGGAGATGAAATGGAGAGGCTCACGACATATTATCGGACCGACGGGGAGGCTCTGAAGATCTACATCTCCTCGCCTGTCACTCCGGAGACTGTTCAGATTACACATGATCCCAGCCTCGGCATATTCCCAAGCACCAGCAACGGTGGAGGTTACATCGACCTGCCTGATGGCAGCATAATCGGTTCATCTGCAATGTCTACCGCTGCGGGCATACTCATCGGTCTTGCTGTAGCTGGCGGCACAGGGATAGCAATCGCCGTCAGGAGAGCAGCTGCAGATGACCAGAGCGACCTTGTGATTCTCGAGAAGAACAGATACTACAAAGGCAAGTGAGGAATACTCATTCATGCCTATCAGCGCCGATGTCGGGGGTCGGCCTGGGCGTCGAGACTTTTCCCTTGTTCTCGATGTACATCGCGACGAAGTCGTCCACCAGCTTGTCCAGGAAAGTGCGCCGGTAGACAATCAGCAGGTCCGCCACCTTGTCGGGATCTATGACAGTCAGACGAGACTCGCGACCGGCTCTCTCAAGACTCACGACACCCTTCGTCACAAGTTTCTTCACATGGTACGAGAGCGTCCCGCCGGATATGCTGAAATTGGCTAGAACCTCACCATGGGTCGCGCCCGGATGACTCATCAGGAAGAGCATTACGCCGCGAGGTATCTCCTGCCTGAGCGCGGATAGGATACGCTGCTTGTCGGCGCTCACCTGGCCGCTCGGGAAGTACCTCGAGAAGCTCTCCTGTTTGTCAACCGTGAGGAGGTTCCTGTCGACGAGGTAGTTCAGGTGGTACTCCAGCACGCCAATTGGCATGTTCGTCCTGCGCTGAATCTCCCTGAAGTGGACGCCAGGATTGTTCCTGACGCACTCGTATATCCTCTTGCGGCTCTCGAGCTCAAGAGGGTCCGGCACCTGTCCTACCTCCGAAGTGACCGAGGAATACTACGGCAGCTAGTATAATGGCATCAACGACGACGATCATTGTCCCGTCGACCCTGTCGAACCACTCAGTGGCATACGCGGCACAAATTAGCAGGGTCGTGATGGCCACATGGACCGACAGACCCTCGGACAGGAGGCGCATCGACCACACCCCGCTCCTCCTGTAAGAGACCAACGACAGGACCAGCAGGAAACATGAGACTCCCAGCAGGAGGCCCATCGCGATGTCAATCATCGATACCATAGGTGCTCAGTTTTGGATATGTCATCCCGGTGTTAAATACATGTGCTGGCACAAGCCATGCTGTGTACACAGGATAGACCTGGGCCCATGGTGCTGCCACCTCGTTTATCCAACCGAGACATCGTCAGAGAATCCTCTTCACCCTAAAGAGGGCCCACAGGCCGACAACGCACACTGCTGAGATGCCAATCACGAACCAGAACGCGTTCGGATCCTCCTGGAACGGCAGGTCGACGTTCATACCATACAGGCTCGCGACGAGCGTTGGGAGTATCAGTATGAGGCTGATGGTCGTCAGGGTCTTCATGATGAAGGAGAGGTTGTTCGAGACCGCCGTCTCGTACGCGTTCAGGATGTTAGACATGATCTCCCTGTAGATCGTCGTCATCTCGTACAGCTGCGCGACATCGTTCTCTATGTCCTCGGCCAGGTCGAGCTTTTCCTTGGTCATGTGCAGTTGCCGCAAACGCGACATGAGCGAAATCGCGTTCATGTTCGACAACAGGGCCGTGTTGAGAAGGATGAGGCCGTTGCTGAGTGCGAATGCGCTGTGGGCGACCTCCGCACTCTTGGCGTGGAGGATGACCTCCTGAATGGCGCCTATCTTCCGCTCCATCGGCCTGACGGTCCGTTCAATATCTCTGTGCACGCGCCTCATGAGGGCCAGGAAGAGATCCTCTTTGGTCTCGATCTTCGGCCTCCTCTTGAGGTCGGAGCACAGATCCTCGGCATCGAACGCAGCGCCAATACGCACGGTGATGATCTGTTTCGGTGTGGACATGATGCCTATTGGCATCGTCTGGATGCGTTCAGGGGAGCGCTCGTCGATCAGGAGGCTCCTCAGAACCAGGAGGTCGTACCGTTCCTCAACCTCTATCCTAGACCGTTCGTTCGGGTCGAGGCAGTCAGCAATGTCCTGGAGGTCTATTCCGAACTCGCCATGGAGTCGCTCAACCTCCTCAGGAGATGGGGCGACGAGATCAATCCAGAGGACCTCGCTCAACTCTGCCTTCTCGACCTTCTTAAGGTCGCCGGCTTCCGCAACGTAGAGTCTGATCATCTGGACATCTCCCTGACTGGCTCCTGATGGTCACAGGCGGGATATATGTCTTGTCTGGCCCGATGCCCTCATTGTAAGAGTCTGACCGTCATGTCAGGGGTGAACCCCAGCGGTCGAGGAAGATGTTCTCTCCTTGTGGTCTCCTCTCTGGACGCCGTATCTCGGCCTCCTTCTGCTTGTCCGATAGCAGGGAATCGTCTGTCCCCGGATATCCGCATATCACGAGGGTTATGACCGTGTAGCCCTGCGGTATCCCGAGAACGGCCTTCACCTTCAGAGGGTCGAACCCGGCAATCGGGTGGGCTATGAGACCGAGTTCTGTGGCCTGCAGTTCCAACTGGCCAATCGCGAGTCCACAGTCGAACAGGAAATAGTTCCTCTCGTCGCTCAGATGACAGTCATCCTGGACATTCGCCGCGACGGCGACTATCATGGATGACCTCGTCGCCCACACGTTCCCTTTCGCGAGAGCACCTTTCACAGCTTCCAACGACTCCTGACCTGTGCAGAACACCAGCCTCCACGGCTGGTTGTTGAAACATGATGCAGACATACGGACGGCTCTCACTAGAGTCCTAACCGTCTCGTCCTCCACCATCCTCTCCGAGAGTACCCTCCTGGCCCTCCGGACATCCACTGCCTCGGACACGTCCAAACCAATCACCGAGCAGGAATCTGATTCGCAGGATTTAGCCTTGGCACCTCAAAATCACAGCTTGAACGAGCGCCACTTGATGTCATAACCCGTCTCCGCCTTCAACTTCGCGACGGCATCAATCAGCAGCTCCGTGGACTCCCTGGTGCCACAGTAGACCACATCCACACCCTTGCTGAGAGCGCTCATGGACGACTCGATTGGGGCATGAAGGGTCAGCATCTCACCACTGGCTTTCATCAGCAACGCCGCGCCGACCGTGTCCCCGGCCGCGAGCATACCCGGGGAGAAATCCTCTACCCTCTGGCGCGCCTGCTCTATGTTCGCAGCTTTTGAACCACCATCCAGCTCTGACGGGGCCTCGAGCACCAGCAGCTTGCCGAGCTCCATATCCAGGATTCCCTCGAGTCCGCCTATCAGCACGTCGTCACCCTCTTCCGCGTCCTCGAGCGCGACCCCGGTGGAGGAACTATTGACTCCGTCGAAGGCCATCATCATGCCGTCCTCCATCACGAGTCCGACTGTCCTCCCCTTTCTGACAGAGCTCCCCGCGACTGCGACACATCTGTCCACGACGCTGATGCTCCTGAGGATCTCGTCCACGTCCTGTTTGATGCGCGAGAAGTGCTCCTGAAGGAGCTGCATGCCCTTCCTGGTTGGCCTGAGAGTCCCTTTCTGCGCCCTCACCAGACCCTCCTTGCGCATGGCTGCAGCATACTGACTCACCGCTTGGACGGTTACGCCGAGCCGCTCGCTCACAGCTTTCAGCCTGGTCGAAGGCGACCGTATGAGCTCGACGAGGATGAGCAGTTCTGTGTTGCGCTTCAGGTCCCTGAGCGGCATCTCCTTCAACCTGTCACCCACCTGGCCCTCGGAGGCGTTCAACTACCTCATCGAGGTTCTTCACCTCAATCGCCCCCGAGCTTATCAAACCCTTGATGAATTCCATCGCTTTCCCACCAACGAAATCGACCGTCGAAGGGTCCTCGCGCACGAGCACGATCACCTTTTTCCCTGAGTCCAGCGCATGTCTGGCCGCCTCGAGGTTCCGGAAGTTCCCAGGCCCGACAGGGAACTGCGAGACCACGACGACGGATGCCTCGTCGGCCATCCTGAGATTCTCGGAATGGGACTCGGCGCTTATCTGGGAGAATGGGATCTCAGCGGCCACGGGTATGTGTAGGTCCTTGGCGCACTCGTAGTCGGAGTCGAGCACGTTGAGCACGCCTGCAGACACCGAGTACCCGAGGTCGAGTAGCGATTTCATCAGGGGACCGCCTGTACCACCGCCGCAGAGAAGGTGCACCTTCGCGCCGTGCCTGGCGACCCTGGCTCCCGACGCCTTGGGCATGATGTACACCGCGTTCGTGAAGGGGTCCCGCCTTACGGCCACATCGACCCCGTACACACCCTGGATCGTCTCCGGGTTCAGTACTTCCGATGGTTGGCCTATCGCCTCAAGCCTGCCCTGACTCAGGAGCGCTATCCTGTCGCAGTACCTCGCGGCGAGGTTGATGTCATGCAGGACCGCCACGACTGTAAGTCCCCTCTCTCTGTTCAACCTCTTGACGAGATCCATCATCTCCAGCTGCCCGCTGATGTCCAGGTACACTGTCGGCTCGTCGAGCAGCAGCGCACGTGGTTCCTGGGCCAATGCCCTGGCGATGACCGCCCTCTGCCGCTCACCCCCGCTCAACTCTGAGAACGGCCGGTCTGCCAGACGAGTGCAGCCGGCAGCATCCATGGAACGTGCCACGACCTCGGCATCCTCCCTGCGAGTGCCTGAGAACCTGCTGTGAGCGTGCGGTATGCGGCCCATCATCACCACGTCCCGAACAGTGAACGGAAAGTCGGTCGTCGAACTCTGAGGCACGACCGCGAAAGTGGATGCCACCTCCCTGTCCGTCAGTGTATGTAAGGGCTTCATGTCAACGAGGACCGCACGTGCGTCGGTCGGAAGGTACCTGGTCAGACATCTCAAGAGGGTGGTCTTGCCAGAACCGTTCGGGCCCATGAGACCCAAGAACTCCCCCTCTCCCACTTCGAACGAGATGCCCTTGAGTATCCGGGTCTCTCCGAATGAGAACGACAGGTCCGATATCTCAATCTTCATCCCATCACGCCCCCGGTCCTGCTCCTACGGAGCAGGTAGAGGAAGAACGGTCCTCCACAGAGGGCGGTTATGATCCCGACGGGCAGTTCCTCACCGGGGATGATAGTTCGCGATATCGCGTCCGCCCATATGAGGAAACTCGCCCCGAACAGGGTCGCAGCCGGCACGAGGATCCTGTGGTTCGCGCCAACGACTATCCTCATCATGTGAGGTACGATGAGGCCGACGAAACCGATGATGCCAGTGAACGCGACGGCTCCTGCAGCCAGGAGCGCAGCCACTGCGAGCATGAGTTTCTTCAGGAACTCGGGATCCGCGCCCAGGTTATGCGCCGTCTCCTCGCCCAACAGGAGAGCGTTCAGCTCGCGACCGTACAGGAAGATGACGAAACAGCCGACCACGACTGGGAGCACAAGCGTCCAGACATATTCCCAGCGCGCGACCGCCAGAGAGCCCAGCAGCCACGGTATGATCTGGTGGTAGTCCTCTCCTGCAAAATAGATGAGGAACGAGACCACGGCACCTAGGAACGATGCAACTGCCACGCCAGATAGAAGGAGCGTGTCGACATACACTCTGCCCCTGACCGTGCCCATCCAGTACACGATGAACACCGTGACGATCGCAGCGGCGAACGCGAGCGCAGGCGCAGCGAACGCCCCAATCGCAACTGTGAGGCCGAGCAGGCCGGCTGAGGCCGCACCAACGGCCGCCCCGGACGAGACTCCGACGATGAACGGGTCCGCCATCGGGTTCCTGAACACTGCCTGCATAGCGGTGCCGGCGCATGCGAGCGACGCACCCACCAGGCCTGCGAGCAGGACCCTCGGTATCCTGACGTCCCAGAACACGGAGGAGTAGTAGCTGGGCGCATCGCCGTCGAGACCCAGAATGGCGTCGATTGCGTCGTCGAAAGATATCATCTCCGGGTCACCCGGGCCAATCGGACCGAGGGTGCCTATCAGTACCGCGACGAGCGCGGAAGCGAAGAGCAGGATGGCCAGTGACGCGACGAAAAGGCCAGGGTTCCGCCTGAGATATGAGAATCGAGGCTGTTTCCCTGACCTGTCCGCCGCGCGTCCTGATTCCAGATCCATCTCCCCGTCATCACTCGAACAGCGCGGGATGTAGGAGGGCTGCCAGCTGCTCCAACCCGTCTACGATCCGTGGTCCGTACCTGCTCACGAGGTTATCATCCATGGAGTAGATGCTCTCGCTGGACACGGCCGAAATCCCGTCCCAGCCAGGCCGCGAAGCTATCTCCTCCGCCGTCGTCGTGGTCATGTAGCCGAGCGTGTACACGATGATCTCAGGGTCCTGGGCGATGACGAACTCGCTCGTGATCATCGGATACTCGCTGCTCGTGTTCTCTGCGATGTTGATGCCGCCTGCTAGCGCGATCAGGTCGTTCCCGAACGACCCTGGACCATATGTCCAGTACGGGTAATACTCGATGTACACGCGGGGCCTCACGACCCCATCCGCGAGGGTCTTCGCCTCAACGGCCCCGATCCTGTCCTCAAGGTCGTCTGCGAGCTCATTGGCCTCTTCGACATGGCCAGTCAGGATCCCGACGAGCCTGATGTCCTTCATGACATCATCGAGGGTCCTTGTCGCGAGTATGACGAACGGGATACCGCGGTCCTCAAGAAGCTCCAACTGAGCCAGCGGCACTAGATCGCTCGAAACGACCAGGTCAGGCTGAAGTCCGATGATGACCTCGGTGCTCAAGGTGTAAGATCCGACTTTGGTCAAGTTGGCGGCTTCTGCGGGATAGTCGCTGTAGTCGTCTACGCCCACGACCAAATCCCCCGCTCCGACGGCGAAGAGTATCTCGGTCGGCGTAGGTGCCACGGACACTATTCTCTCGGGTATGGTGTCGAGCTTGATCGTCCTTCCGTAGTCATCCACGAGTAGAATCCCCTCGTCTGTCGATGACACACTGGTGCCTGCAATGTACCCGCCAGTGAATGCAATTACCGAGGTCACGACGACCGCGATTGCGACCCACATCATGTATGTCTTCCCTGTCTTCATCTGCATGTTCTCATCCATCCGTCCCTATCTCTTCATGATCCCTTCTCTGATGATTGTGACACACCGGCGCCCTCGAAGGTCGCCATCTCGGACAATATCTTACACGAGGCGTCGGCGACGCTGAACGCCAAGGCCGCGCCCGTCCCCTCGCCGAGCCTCAGGCCAAGGTCGAGAACCGGTACCAACCCCAGGTGTGCGAGCGCGTGCGCGTGACCCGGCTCGACGGAAAGGTGCGACGCTATCATGTAATCGACAGACCTTGGGCACATGGTTCCTGCCACGAGGGCGGCGGAGCCGCTCACGAAACCGTCGATGAACACGGGGACCTTCCGGAAGGCCCCTCCCAGTATGACCCCGGCCATGCCGCCGATCTCGAACCCGCCGACCTTCGCCAAGACATCGAGCCCGTCCCTCGGGTCAGGCGAGTTCGCGCCTATCGCCGCCTCTATCACCGAGACTTTGGCGTTGAGCTTCGTGTCATCTATGCCCGTGCCTCTGCCAGTGACATCTCGGACGGGTTTCCCGGTAATCACTGACGTCACTGCACTCGCGGCCGTCGTGTTCCCTATGCCCATGTCGCCGATCGCGAGCGCGGAGAAGCCCTCGTCGACCGCTCTCGCGGCGAGTTCGATACCGACTTCTACGCACCTACGGGCCTCATCGACGGTCATCGCAGGGCCTCGAGCCATGCTCCTAGTGCCCTTCCCGACCTTCCTGCGGATGATGCATGGAGGCCAGTCCTCGTCGCAGGACACACCCATGTCGACTACCCTGACCTCCGCCCCCACGTGCCTTGCGAGGACGTTGATGGCGGCACCACCCTGAGCGAAGTTGAGGACCATCTGACGAGTCACCTCGGCCGGGTATGCGCTCACGCCTTCACGGGTCACGCCGTGGTCCGCGGCCATCGTGAACACTACCTTCCTTCCGACCGACGGCTTGGATGCACCATAGATGCCTGCGAGCCTGACCGAAAGGGTCTCGAGCTTGCCCAGGCTGCCCTGCGGCTTCGTGAGGATATCCTGCAACCTCTGAGCCTCCTCCTTCGCGCGCGCGTCGGCTCCGACGATCCCGGCTATGCAGCCCTCTATCCGCCTCATGCGGCCCCTAAAGCAAGCTTAAAATATTTAAAGTCTATTTGACTCACACGCCGCCACGGGGGCGACCGAGATGGATCCTGTCGAGTTGATTCGTAAGCACGGAGCGACGATGGACGACCTGGTCGATGCCGCCTTCGAGCTGTATGTGGGCGATGCCAGGGACGAAGCAGTTCAGGAACTCAGGCACAAATGCAAGGGACTCCTGGAACGGAACCTGCGAGACCCGAACATCGCCCTGCTGCTCGAAGCTGCCTCGCACCTGGACGAGGTCCTTCAGTCTGACCCGAACTGCATCTTCCATGGGACCGAGGACCCCGAAGCTCTCGTAGCCGACGAACTCATAGGAATGTCCATAGCGGAGTACATAGGGGGAAAGCGCGCTCTGTTCAACTACGTGAGATACGACAGGGCCAAACCTGGCATCCTGGCTAGACTCCCCCCTTTCATGGACGACGCCGTCGGAGCTCTCGTGGCCGCGACCATGACCAGACTCTTCGAGGAATGACATGACCGCTGAGATGTTCGCGCTCCTGACGAGGATCAGGATACCAGGTGCCTCGATGGACCTGAGGAAGGCCGCGCGACAGCAGCACCTTTTCCCCCTCGTGGGGCTCGTGGTCGGACTCATCGCAGCCCTAGCCGCGGTCCTTCTGGACGACCTATTGGGAAACGGCATGGCGCTGGTCGTGGGCGGGGTCGTCCTGTGCCTGCTGTATCTCATCAACGGCATGCTCCACACCGAGGGACTGGCGGACTTCGCAGATGGGGCCATGGCCAGCGGGACGCAGGAGCAGAAGAGGGCCGCCATGAAGGATGTCCACTGCGGCGCGGGAGGAGTGTTCGCCATCGTTCTGTACATGGTCGTGTTCTACGGCCTCGTCGTCACTCTGTGCGAAAGAGCGTCGTCAGACGTACCGACGTTGCTCCCGTGGTCCGTCACCGCAGCTGTGGGTTTCGTAATCGCCGAGATGTCCGGAAAGCTTGCTGTCGTCACTGCGATATACATCGGGCCAAGTTCGCACCCTGGCATGGGCTCGCTCTTCGTCCAGGAGTCGAGCCAGGCGAAGGTCCTGGCGGCGATAGGGATCTCAGTCGTTGCCGCGGCCATCCTCACAGGACTCTTGTTCCCGATCGTACTGATTGGTGTTGTTGTCGGTACATGGATCGCTTTGAGGGCGCGCAAGGACCTTGGCGGTGTCTCCGGGGATGTCTTCGGGGCTGCGAACGAACTCGGAAGGCTCACCGCGTTGTTCGGATGGGTGTTGTTGCTTTGAAGGGCATCATAATGGCAGGTGGCTCAGCGTCCAGGTTCGGCCGGAAGGTCGAGAAAGGGGTGCTCAAGGTCGGAGGGAGGACCCTCCTGGAGCGAGCCGCATCTGCGCTCTCCGTCCCGGGAATCCGCTCAGTGGTCGTCGCTGTCACGCACAAGACGCCAGAGACCGATAGACTTGCCAGAGACCTGGGGATGGAGGCCGCGATGACCTCTGGAAAGAACTATCACGAGGACACGCTGGAACTTCTCAGGAACCACGACCGATATGTTGGCCTGAACGTCGACGTCCCGTTCGCGACGAGTGCTCATGTGGCATCCATGATGGCATGTTCGACGACCAGGAGCGCGGCCGCGGTAGTGCCCCACGAACTCTCGTTCGTCCCCCCTGAACCGGGGTCCGTCATGATAGGCCCTGACGGACGGATGATGGTCTGGGCCGGGCTGAACATCGTCTCGGACGATGCTGACACAGGGTTGGTCGTGATCGACGATGGGCTGCTGTGCATCAACGTCAACGACGACGAGAGCCTCGAGCTGGCCGATCGCATCGCGCGGGAGCGCGGGCTGTGAGCGTTGCGCCTCGGGCTCGGCATCGCGGTAGAGGAAGGGACTCGCTTCGCTAGCCCTTCACAGCCTCAACCATGCTAGCCTCCAAGATATCCATTGCCTGTTCCAGGATCTCCGGGGGCATGACCATCGACGGGTGCATCCTTATGACGTTGTCATAGGTGCCGCATGTCAGCAATACCATCCCTCTCTTCAGCGCCGCCGCCTTGATGTCCTTGGTCTCCTTCACGGCGGGGGTCTTGGCCTTCGGGTCGCTGACGAGCTCGATCGCCATCATAGCGCCCATCCCCCTGACGTCACCTATGATCGGGAAACGCTTCTGCAACTCAGTGAGCCTCCGAGTCATGTAGGCGTTGACCTTGGGGACGTTCTTGAGCGCCTTCTCGATGATGGGCCACTGTGCCAGGGCCGCGGAGCATGCGACCGGGTTGCCGCCGAAGGTGCCGCCCAGACCTCCGACCTGAGGGGCATCCATAG
>JBFYNF010000046.1:0-11911 GCA_041304525.1 Thermoplasmata archaeon
TGGAGAATATATCACCTCGGGTATGCCCCTCCTGAGCTCCCTGTGGTGGTCCAGTTTGGCGAACTCGAGGTCCTCGTATGGCATGCCCTTGAGCTGCTCCAGCGCCTCGACGACAGTGATCTCTCCCTTCGCCAGGGCGGAGAGCGTCTTCTCCATCCTCTCTCTGTTCATCTGCCGAGCACCTCGTCCATGCTGCCGCTCCTGTATCCTTCCAGGTCGACCGTGACGTATGCGAATCCCAGGCTCTTCAGTCTTCTGACCGTTTCGTCCCTGACCTGCGGCTGGAGGAGCCTGCGCACCTGGTCCTTCGAGACTTCGATCCTGGCTGTCCCTCCGTGCGCCCTGACCCTGACCTGTCGGAAGCCTCTCTTGGCGAGATGCTCCTCCGCCTTCTCCACCCTCGCGAGGAGCTCGACGGTCAGCTTGTCCCCGTAGGGTACCCTCGTGGCCAGGCACGGACTGGGGTCCTTCCCGTGCGTCGGCAGCCGCAGCCTCTTGGATATCTTGGTGACATCCTCTTTGCTCAGCCCCGCCTCCGCCAGGGGACTTCTCACGCCCAGCTCCGACTTCGCCCTCGAGCCCGGTCTGTATGCCCTCTCGTCGTCCGAGTTGGAGCCGTCGAGCACGTGTCTGAGGGAGAGGCTGTCAGCGATCCTCCGGACCTCCTTGAAGCCCGCGAGCTTGCATGTGTAGCACCTGCCCGGAGGGTTCCGGTTGAATGACGGGTCGTCGAGGACGTCAGATTTCACGATGACGTGCCTGATCCCGATCGTCTTCGCGACGGCCCTGGCACCCTTCAACTCGCTTCGGGGAAACAGAGGGGTGTCGATTGTGAGAGCCACCGCACGCTCGCCGAGTTCGTCCTTGGCTATCTTCGCCACGAGCGTCGAATCCGAACCGCCGGAGAAAGCCACGGCTGCGGAGCCAGCCGAGCGGATAATCGACCGCAACTTCTCGAGCTTCGGGCCGGTTGAAACCATGTGACCATTGTGAACAGCCGGCGTTTATTTCTAGTTTGGCCAGGACAACGTCCCGCCTCTCCATCGCTGCTCGTCACGTCCCGTTGCTCAATGCACCAGCGTGTACGATTGTTCCCTGCCGAATCCCTGGAGATAATATGGTCCGAGCACTCCCTTTCCCGAGTTCCCGCTCGCCTTCCACCCGACGAAGGACTGCGCGCCTGGCCATGCCCCGGTCGTCGCCCCACCAGGCCTATTCGCGTAGCAGACGCCGAACTCTATCCTGTTGAAGAACCTCTCGATCTCAGCGGGGTCCTCGGAGTATATCCCCGATGTCAGTCCGTAGTCGGTATCGTTCGCCTGCGCGAGCGCCTCTTCCAGGCCGTCGACCTCGGCGAGGGCAAGGATCGGAAGGAAGAGCTCCTGCTTGAATAGGACGTGGTCACACGGGAGCCCTCCGATGATGGTCGGTTGCACGTAGTGACCGTTGGCGCAATCCCCGGCCGTTATGGAGCGCCCGCCAGCAAGCACCTTGCCTCCGGACTCCTTCGCGACCGAGACCCACTGCTCGAAGGTCCTCTTGGCGCCGTCGTCTATCACAGGCCCGATGAACACCCCGTCCCTGGCTGGGTCCCCGACCACAAGTTGCTTCGTCCTCTTGACCAGCGCATCCGTGAACTTATTCGCCACGGGCCGTTCGACGTACACCCTCGACGTGGCGCTGCACTTCTGCCCCTGGAACCCGAACGCTGCGGCGACCACTCCTCGGACCGCCTTGTCCAGGTCGGCCTTCGCGGTGACGATGCACGGGTTCTTGCTCCCGGTCTCGATTATGCTGGGCTTGGGGTAAGGTTGCTCGTTCATGAACCGCTTCACGAGCCCCTTGCCGACTTCCATCGACCCAACGAATGCCAGGCCCGCGACCTTCGGGTTACCGGCGATCTCGTCCCCGAAGACTCTTCCGGAACCGGTCACGAAGTTGACGACGCCGGGGGGGACCCCGGCCTCTCTGTATATTTCGAACAGCTTCAACCCTGTCAGGGGCGCCGCACTCGTGGGCTTGTACACGACCGTGTTGCCCATCATGAGCGCGCCCGCGCACATGTTGTTCGAGAGCGCGTACGGGAAGTTGAAGGGCGAGATGCAGCACCAAGGGCCGTAGGGCTTGAGGACGCTCATGCAACGCTCGCTCGCTACGGGGGATTTCATGACCTTGACGAAACCCCTCTCGCGTTCGAGCTGGTCGCAGTAGTACTCGAGCCAATCGACGACCTCATATGTCTCGGCGAGGGCCTCAGCCTTGCCCTTGCCGACTTCGTGGTACGCATAGGCAGATAATTCGAAGACCCGGTCCTCGATGATCCTGGCGACTCTCCTGAATATCCTTGCGCGGCCGGAGTAGCTCGTGTCGCGCCACTCGTCGAACGCCTTCTCGGCTACGTCGATGGCGTCGCGGATGTCCGTGCTCGCTGCATTCTGGAACCTGCCCACCAGCACGCGCTCGTCCACCGGGCTGCGAACCTCGAACTCGCCAGCCCTGGAGAACACCTCCCGGTCGTCTATGTGCATCGGGTGGGTGTCGCCCAGTCCGCGTCTGACGTCCGCGACCGCCTTCGCGAACTTCTTCGAGGCGGATTCGTCTGAAGCGATCGTAACATAAGTCCTCTTCGAGCCCGAGTTCGTCAGTCCAGCGTCGTCGTCCTTCTGTTGGAGCAGTGCCATGTCCATGATATCATACCGTTATGCTTCGAAAAGCATATCGCACATGCCGCCCATGTTTATCAATCTTTCCGCAGGGAGAGTCACCTCCACGCAGGACTGTATAGATGCAGGCCGCGTCTGGATTCTCGTGTCGGGTGCGCCAGTTCGGGACCACAAGGGAACATTATATATAGCGACCGGCTAGCTAGAGAAACTGGGCTGGGCTTCCGGAGGAAATCGATGGCCGAGGAGAACGTCATCTACATCGGAAAGAAGGCAACGATGAACTATGTCCTCGCGGTCGTGTCCCAGATCAACGGCGGATGCAACGATGTTTGCATCAAGGCCAGGGGCAGGGCCATCAGCAGGGCGGTAGACGTCGCGGAGATCGTTCGGCACAGGTTCGTCAAGGACCTCGGGTACAAGGACGTCAAGATTGAGACCGAGGTCCTGCCAGGCGAGCACGGCGAAAGCGCTAATGTCTCCTCGATAGAGATCTACATGGAACGGTAGGGCGCGTTGCCCGGTCGTGGTCTGATAGGCATCGGATGGGGCCAGTGGTCACGCTGGACCATCCGTCGGTTTTATCATCGGATAACATAATCGGCCAGGGGAGCCTAGGGACCCAGGATGATACCTTGATACTGATAAAGCTCGGGGGCAGCGTCATCACGGACAAATCGCGCCTCCGGACATTCAGGAAGGATGCGTGCGAGAGGCTGGCTGGCGAGCTCGCACCCGCTCTTCGGGAAGGGCTCGTGGTCGTCCACGGCGCGGGGTCGTTCGGGCACATAATGGCCAAGAAGCACGAGCTTCACAGAGGCTTCAAGAGGAAGTCCCAGTTGGAGCATGTGGCCGGGGTCCAGAGGGATGTGCGGGAGCTGAACCTCAGGGTTCTGGAGGCCCTCATAGACAATGGAGTGAGCGCGGTATCGGTGGCGCCTGCGGCTTCGTCGAGCTTCCGGGACGGTGCCGTCACCTCGTTCTGCGAGGAGGCGTTCTCGTCGCTCCTAGAGCTAGGCCTCACGCCCGTCACCTTCGGCGATGTCGTCCCCGACGAGTCGATGGGCTTTTCGATATGTTCAGGCGACCTCATGATGCTCGAACTCGCAAAGGCATTCAAGCCTCGCCTAGCGGTGTTCTGCGCCGACGTGGACGGAGTGTTCGACAAGGACCCCAAGATCCGCAAGGACGCCGGGCTCCTGCGCGAGGTCGACTCGACCGCTCTCGCCCGGTTCTCCGGGCGCTCGGTGAACGCCGATGTCACAGGCAGCATGAGGGGCAAACTGGAGCGCATGCTGGCCATATCCTCGCACTGCGAAAAGTGTATGATAGTGAACGGCAATGTGCGTGGCAGGCTGGAGAGCGCAGTCAGGGGCAGGAAGGTCGTCTCTACAGCAGTCGTGTCCAGGTAGGTGTCCACTCATGGCAGGCGATGGCGAAAGGCGGCTCATTGAGGTGCGGAAGAGTGACCACGTCGAGATCTGCGCGAAGGAGGACCTCGGGGTGGGATACTCCTACTGGGACGATATCAAGCTCTTGCACAACGCGCTCCCCGAGGTCGACCTCGACGACATAGACACGTCCGCGACACTCTTCGGCAGGAAGCTCGGGGCCCCGATCGTCATATCGGCCATCACGGGGGGTTATGGCAAGGCCGAGGAGATCAACAGGACGCTCGCGTCGGTCGCCGAGCGATACGGCCTCGGCATGGGCGTGGGCAGCCAGAGGGCGGCGCTCGAGAACCCGGAGCTCACATGCACTTATTCGGTCATCAAGGAGTTCGAGATACCACTGAGGATAGGGAACCTTGGCGTCCCGCAACTTGTCAAGCAGGGCCTGAGGGCTCCGCTGACGGTCGATGATGGCAGGGCGGCAATGGAGATGGTCGACGCCCATGTGCTCGCAATCCACCTGAACTATCTCCAGGAGGTCGTCCAGCCCGAAGGCGACACCAGAGCCCAGGGCGGCCTCAAGGCCATCGAGCGGTTCGCGTCGTCCCTGCCTGTCATGGCGAAGGAGACAGGCGCTGGCATGTCCAGGTCCGTCGCGACCAGGCTCAAGAGGAGCGGTGTGAAGGGGATAGACGTGGGCGGCCTGGGTGGCACGAGCTTCTCGGCCGTGGAATGCTACAGGGCCAGGTCCGCAGGCGACATGACCCGGGCGAACCTAGGCGAGACATTCTGGGACTGGGGCATACCGACACCCGTGTCCGTGGTCCTGTCTTCCGTGGGGCTCCCGGTTGTGGCCACGGGCGGTGTAAGGTCGGGTCTGGATGTGGCTCGCGCCGTCTCAGTGGGTGCGTCAGCGGCGGGACTCGCTGGACGCCTGTTGCCGGCCGCGCTCGAGGGCGAGGACGTCCTCATGGCTGAGGTCGACACAATAATCCAGGAGCTCAAGGCAGCCATGTTCCTCGTCGGAGCGAAGGACATGGAGGCCCTGGGCGCGGCCAACGCCCTGGTGACCGGCCGGTCGAGGGAATGGCTAGATAATGTCATGGAGTGAGCCTGATGGGATTCCCCGAGGACTACAAGGACAGAGTCAAGCTCATCAACGAGCGGCTGGTAGGCAGCCTCGAAGTGATGGAGGAGAAGAAGCTCAAGGCCGCCATGGTCCACTATCCCGCAGCTGGCGGCAAGCGCCTCAGACCGCTGCTAGTCACGATCGTCTCCGAGGCGGTCGGGGGCAAGGCGGACGCTGCGGTCCCGTTCGGGATCGCCCTCGAGCTGGTCCACAACTTCACGCTCGTGCACGATGATGTCATGGACGAGGACGACACCAGGAGGGGCCTCAAGACCGTGCATTCGTTGTACGGGGTTCCTGAGGCGATACTCGCGGGGGACGCCATGTTCGCGCGCGCGTTCGAGATAGTCCTCGAATCGGATGCGCAAGCCTCGGACCTGGTCGCGCTGACGGACATACTCGCGCGCTCGGTGCGCCTGCTGGCCGAGGGCCAGCAGATGGACATGGACTTCGAATCCAGGACGGATGTGTCGTCCGAGGAGTACCTCAAGATGATTGAGCGCAAGACCGCGGTCCTGTACTCCGCTGCTGCCCAGGGGGGCGCTATCGTGGGCGGGGGATCGGAGGCGCAGCAGGAGTCGCTGTTCGAGTACGGCAGGCTCATTGGGCTCGGGTTCCAGATCTGGGACGACGTGCTGGACCTGCGCTCGGACCAGCAGACCTTCGGGAAGCCGGTCCTGAACGACATCAGGAACGGCAAGAAGACGCTCATAGCCGTGCACGCGCTCGAGAACCTCAAGGGGAGGAAGCGCGAGGAGTTCCTGACGGTCCTCGGAAAGAAGACCGCGTCTGAGAAGGAGCTTCTGAAGGCGAAGGCCATCCTCGAGGATGTCGGCTCGATAGACCACGCGAGCAGGGTATCCATGGAGTACGTGGCCAAGGCGAAGGACAGGCTCGGGGTGCTCAAGGACTCCGTCCACAAGGACGCACTCAAGGCGTTCGCGGACTACATGATCGCGCGCAAGACCTAGGTCACGCCGGCCCTGGTCAGCTTGAAGTCGGCCCTTCTGCCCTCTTCGAGGTGCCGATGCTTGATTATGACCGCTCTCCTTGTGCTGGCACCGACCTTGTCCAACCTTATGATGGCCTTGGCGTTGTGGAGTAGCACATGTCCTCCGAGCGGCTCGAAAGTCCCTTTCTCTATGTCGGTGTAGACCTGGGACGTGAGCAGTATAGGCATGCCCTTGTTCCTCGCGACTCCGAGGAGCTTCGTGAGCTGCGTGCTCAGGGACCTCCTCGTGCCTTTCTCTTCGTCGTTCCGGGTGAGCCTGTAGTGTATCGTGGTTGAATCGAGTATGATGACTCCGACCTCGAGCGAGCTCTCCGCGAGCCTGACAGCCTTATCGACTATCTTCTCCTGGTCGTCGAAGTTGTGCGGCTCGAAGAAGAGGATGTTCTTCATGACCTCCTCGTACTCCTCGCCCGCGATCTGCTTCAACCTCTCGAGGGACACGCCCTCGGTGTCGATGTATATGACCTTCTTGCCTTGGGACGCGACATTCCTCGCGACCTGGAGGCAGATGTTGGTCTTGCCCGTGCCCGCCTCGCCGAACAGAAGTGTTATCGCTCCTCCCTCGATTCCCCCATCGAGGAGCCCGTCCAGGCCCGCGGAGCCTATGGCCACATACGACACATGCCGCCATCGGGCTGGGTGATGATAAGCGTTGCTAATGCATGAAATTCAGAACGGACCAGTGCGCTCCGCAGCGGTCCGGTTCATCGGACGTGAAGAGGTTTGGCGGGGTCCGCCCTGACTGTCTCCCTATGGCTACACGAAAGCCAGTATTATGGCGATTATGCCAATGAGCACCTGGAAGGCTCCGAGGGCCTTCACGAGCTTTGCGATGTACTTGCCCACCGCAGGGAGTGCGGATACGATGCTGACCGCAAGGATCAGGCCGACGACCAACAGGACCACCGAGTCGAGGTCGATGCTTTTGTCCACGAAGTGCCAGATCGCGACTAGTATCGCAATCACGCCGATCAACGCCTGGAAGCCCCCCAGCCACTTGGCAAGTTTCGCGATGTACTTGCCGAGCACGGGTATCAGGTATAGGACTCCCATGAGCAACACCAAGCCACCCAATATCAGCATTATTTCTACCAGAGACATTCCATTCCACCCAGAAGGATTCCATCCTTCCTAGCCTGTTAATCGCAGTGCAGTAGCATGTAATTTATGGCTCCAATTGCTTCATGGACGGGTGACGATGGCGAGAGTGCCCGTCTGTCCGTCCTCTCTTGGATGACCGAGTCGTCGGTGGAGTGTCTCCCGGCAGACTCCGCTTCGGGTATCCTTTATTACGGCCGAGCGCTTTCCATCCGCCGTGGTTGTCCATAGGGTAGGCGCGGAGGCCAGGCTCGACTCATCCAAGTGGATGGGACGAGATGTCGTTATCAAGCAGCGCGTCGTGAAGGGTTACCGACACCCCTCGCTCGACAGATCCCTCCAGACCTCCAGGATCAGGAACGAGGTCAGGCTTATTCTCGAGGCTAGAAGGGCTGGCATCGCGGTACCCATCATATACTCGGTCGATTACGCGAATAACCGGATCGTGATGGAGGAGGTCAAGGGCGTTAGGGTCAAGGACGCGCTCAACGAGCTGCCCGAGCCTAAGGCCAGGGCGGTCTGCGTGAAGATTGGTGAGATCGCAGCTCGGCTGCACGCGAACGATATCGTCCACGGCGACCTCACGACCAGCAACATGCTCCTCGAAGACGGCAGGATTGTGCTCATAGACTTCTCCTTGGGCTCCAAGACCTCAGAGCTGGAGGACAAAGGGGTCGATATGCATCTCCTGGAGGAGGCGTTCCACTCGGCGCACCATCAGCGGAGCGGGCTCCATGATGTCGTGAAGGATGCGTATGTCAGGACCGACCCGCATGGAGAGCAGGTCCTGAAGAAGGTCAAGGAGATAGAGAAGAGGGGGCGTTACACACGAAAAGAATAGCCTTCGCCACGAGCAACGACGGCAAGTTCAGGGAGATCTCCGAGCAGATGAGGGCACACGGATACGAGGTCGAGCACATCAAGACCAAGTACCCCGAGATCCAGGCCGAAACGCTCGAGGATACCATTGTTCCAGGGTTGCAGTGGTTGATCAAGAGGTACGACCGGCCCCTGTTCATAGACGATTCAGGCTTGTTCGTCGACGCACTGAAGGGGTTCCCCGGAGTGTACTCTTCGTACGTCTTCAAGACCGTCGGATGCGACGGCATCCTCAGGCTCATGCGCGGAACCGAGGATAGGAATGCACGGTTCGAGTGTTGCATAGGGTACATGGCGCCAGGGGGAGAGCCGTTCATCGCGAAAGGCGTCGCGCACGGGACCATATCGCACGAGCTGGCTGGTTCAGGCGGGTTCGGCTACGATCCGATATTCGTTCCCGAGGGGCACACGCGCACGTACGCGCAGATAGACGTGGTCGAGAAGAACACGATGTCCCACAGAGGCAGGGCGGTGGCCAAGTTCCTGGAGGAACTCCCACGGCTGGTGCGGACCTGAGCGAAGCATTTTATCCGGGTCCGGCATAATCGGGTAGAGCGGACCGTCCAGCAACGGGGTAGTGGTTTAGCTTGGTATGATTCGTGCTTTGGGAGCATGAGGTCGTCGGTTCAAATCCGACCTACCCCACTCCACTCTCACGCAGCTGGCAGGAGGACATGGAACACGGCGCCCTGGGATGAGTCGTCCTCGACCCTGTCTTCTACCCATATGATCCCGCCGTACTTGTCCACGATCGTGCGCACGATCGACAGGCCGAGGCCGATCCCCTTCCCTCCGGATATCCTAGGGGCGAACCTGTCGAATATCTGCTCCTTCTTGTCGTCTGGGACGCCCACACCCCTGTCGGCGACGGATATGTCCCAGGATTCCTTCCCGTCCTCGACGGTCTTCCTGATCGAGATGTCTATCTTGACCGTCTCGCTCCGGTCGTACTTGATCGAGTTGTTGAGCAGGTTCTGGAAGAGGTCGTGGATGAGCTCGTTGCCGCGGATGAGGCACTGGCTCTCCTCAGACTTCAGTGTGATGTCCAGCTTCTTGTCCATCCTGGCCGCCCTCATCTCCTCCGCGAGGCTCGCGATGGTGGAGACGAGGTCTATCGTGAGCATCTTCTCCGTGCCCTTCTCGCGGATGTATATGAGCTTCCTGATCCTGTTGATGAGATCGTTGCTCAGCTCGAGCTGCTTCATCGCAAGACCGAGCGCCTTCTCCTCCAGCTCGGGGGACGCTTCGGGCCTCGCGGCGACATCCAGGTAGCTTCCGATGCCCGTGTTGTAGTTGGATATGTCATGGAACAGCAACCGGTTCATCATGTCCAGGTCCTCGCTCGTTTGTATCGTCTCCCTGATGAGTTGGCTGTTCCTGAACGCAAGAGACACCATCGAGCTGAAGACCCCCATGAGCTCAAGGAGGTCCTTCTCGAACATGTTGTCCCTGTCCCTGTCGGTCCCGTAGAGCACGCCGACGACGTCGTTCGTCCTGTCCCTCAGAGGCACCGTGAACAGATCGAACCTGTCTTCATGGGAGGTTGATTCTCCTTGCGACTCGCGCGCGGCCATTATCCCATCGGCCTCCGCGGCCGAGAATGGCATGAGCGCGACCCGCTTTTCGGTCAGCTGTCTGGCCGGTATCCAGTAGAGGTCCTCAGTGAACCGGTAAGTGTCCTCGCAATCATCGTACACCGTGTCCTTCGTGAGTGTCTCGTCCTTGTCAGGCAACCCGGTGGGTGAGACGAACATGTACCTGTTGTGCCTCTGGTTCCAGATGGCCGCCCTCGCGTTCCTGAATCCGAGCTCGGAATTGAGGAAGTCAGTGGCCGTGACCAGGATGAGCTCCCCCTTTCTGAGCGAGACCATCCTGTTCGCGATGTTGAGCATCTTGGCGAATATCCTGGCCCTGTTGCTGTTGGCTCCGATCAGGGCCTCCTGGGACCGCGACAGGTTGGCAAGGTCCAGTGCGATGGACGAGATGGATGCCAGGACCTCTATCTTGGAAATGACCTCCTTCGACGGGATCATCCCGTCTGTCGTCTCGAGTATCTCGAACGCGCCGAGTTCCTTGCCGTCCTTGTCGAACAGGATAGTGTCGATGAAATCCATCATGTGCCAGTGTTCCGGGGACTTCCTCGGGGGCATCTCCTTGGGGAAGCCCCTGTAGAACGCGGTGTCAAAATCGTCTATCTTCACGTTCTCCCCAGGCGCGAGATAAGTGAGCGCTCCGAGCTTCCTGTAGACCTGGAGCGATTCATCCCAGGCATCCCTGGAGTACACGACCCCCGTGATTTCCTTCGCTTGGTCCTCCGGGTATCCGACGATGAACTTGATCCTCCACTCCCCGGTCTTCTTGTCCGTGACATATATCACGAACTTCTTGATTGGAAAGAGCGTCATCACTGACCGGCCGACGACTTCGAGTATCCTGTCTTGGTCCTTGTTGTACAACACCGCCAAGGCTATGTCAAGGACCCTGCTAGCGAGGGCGGTGTCGTCGGTCCTGGTCGTCTCTCCTGGTGCACCCGTGTTCGGTTCCCCTGCCATCCTTCCGAAACCGATATAGCCGTGCCTAGATATTAATCGGACAGGTCGGATTGCCTCGGAAAGGACCTGAGTCGCCCGGGCGTCCCAGGGCGGTGGTCAGGATGAGGGATGAGTCCATGAATTCGGCCTCGCCCGGACTCCTCCTCCATCTTCGACGCGCACTTTCGTGGCCCGCACCAGATCCATGGATATCGCTCGGCCAGGCTTCTCTTTTCCCACGTCCTCGCTGGACTGCATGCAATCTAAATAGGGGGAACCTATACCCTTTTTCAAGGGTATAGGCCAAAGGGGGCCTGGCGATGAGAAAGTGGAAGGAAATACCTCTGTACAGGAATGTCACTGCGAAGCAGTGGTCAGACTGGAAATGGCAGGTCAAGAACCGCATCACGGATGTCGACACACTCGCGAAGGTCATCAACCTCTCGGACAAGGAGAAGGAGGAGATACGCAACTCCGTGAAGTACCTCCGGATGGCCATCACGCCGTACTACGCATCGCTCATGGACCCCGACGACCCCGAGGACCCTGTGAGGAAGCAGGCCGTCCCCACGTCCCATGAGCTCCACATATCGAAGGACGACATGGAGGACACGGTCGGCGAGACGACAGACGCGCCCCACGAGGGCCTGACGCACAGGTACCCCGACAGGGTCCTGTTCCTGCTCACTGACCAGTGCAGCATGTACTGCCGGCACTGTTGCAGGCGCAGGATCGTCGGCACCACGGACCACGCGCGCGGCTGGGACGAGATCGAAGAGGGCATCGACTACATCAGGAACACGCCCCAGATCAGGGACGTGCTCCTGTCGGGCGGCGACGGCCTGCTCGTCTCGGACGCCTTGCTGGAGAAGGTCATACGCGAGCTCAGGAAGATCAAGCACGTGCAGATCATCAGGATAGGCTCAAGGACCCCTGTCGTGATGCCGCAGAGGATAACCCCCGCGCTGGTCCGGATGCTCCGCAAGTACCACCCGATCTGGCTCAACACGCACTTCAACCACCCGAACGAGGTCACTCCCGAATCGAGGAGGGCGGTCGAGATGCTCGTCGACGCCGGCATACCCGTGGGCAACCAGAGCGTCCTCCTGAAGGGTGTGAACGACTGCCCGGTCATCATGAAGAAGCTGGTCCAGGACCTGGTGTACATCAGGTGCAGGCCCTACTACATCTACCAGTGCGACATCGCG
>JBFYNF010000047.1:0-5777 GCA_041304525.1 Thermoplasmata archaeon
ACACTGTAGGGTCCAGCGCTGCCCCGAACGGAAGTGCCAGCAGAAACGGGAAGAAGGCTTTTTGACTCTGCCGGAGATCGAACAAGTCATCGACCATGCCAATGAAGGCTGCTCCGAGCACGACAGACAGCGACACGTTCAGCAGCTTCTCGTCCTCGACGCCGTCCAGAGCTAGGAGTATGCTCACCCCGGCGAAGAACCCTATGACGACCGCTATGCCCCCCATCTCCGCGATCTCGGGATGGTCCGGCTTGTTGAGGTCCTTGCCTGTTATCCCCTTCGCCCTGAGTTTGGGGATGAGCCATGGGATGATCAGGAATGTCATCAGGAAGGCTGCCGCGAATGCCCCGATGAACGCTAGCGTATCCGCCACTGGAACCGGGTCTGTCATAAGGCTGATGTATAATTAGATTTCCAACGTGATTGTCTAAAACCGTACACTGATGGGGCTATATCTGCGCTCATCAGGCCTGACGTCCTCGGAAACCGCCTTGCCCCCTTCTATGAGCACTTTCCTCGTTGCGTGCTTCGCGAGGTCCACGTCGTGGGTCGCTAGCACGATGGTCGTCCCATACTCCTCCCTCGCGACCTGGAGCATCGAGATGACGTTCTCGGTGTTCTCCTCATCGAGGTTCCCCGTGGGCTCGTCCGCCAGTATGATCCTCGGCCTGTTGGTCATGGCCCTCGCGATGGCCGTCCTCTGGGCCTCCCCGCCGCTGATCCTGTTCGCCTTCTCGCCCGCGATGCCCTCTATGTCGAACTTCCTCAGCAGCTCGCCCACGCCGGGGCCGTCCTTCCGTCTGGAGAACCTCGTCGGGAGCTCGACGTTCTCCTTGACCGTGAGGTCCATGAGGAGGTTGTAGTCCTGGAACACGAAGCCTATCTTCTCGAGCCTGAGTCTTGCGAGTTCGTCCTCGGTCAGGCCTACGAGGCTCTCGCCGTCTATCGCGACATCCCCCGATGACGGCCGGTCTAGCCCGCCGATGATGTTCAGAAGGGTCGTCTTCCCGCAGCCTGATCTGCCGTAGACAGTAACGAACTCCTTGTCCTCGACCGAGAAGGTGACGCTGTCGAGGACCGCTTCCCTGCCGTTGTACCTCTTGACGAGGTCCTTGACCTCTATCGTGGGGGGAGCCATATCGGAGCAGCTACCCCCGCCTGAGGTAATAATTGTTTCTGGAACTTCGTCAGGTGTATATCGTCGTGTTCTCGCCGATGACGAACCTCTTGCCCTTGGGCAGCAGGCCCGCGGAGCTCAGTATCCTGGACCCCTTGCCGACCATGCTCCTGATGATCTTCGTCTCGACGTCGATGACGGCCTCGTCCATGACTATGGAATCGTCGACCTCTGCGTTCGCGACCGTGCACCTGTCGCCGACCGCGGTGTAGGGGCCGATGTACGCGTTCGGGCCTATCCTGGTGTTCTCGCCGATGATGCACGGCCCCTTGACGACGGATTTGCCCGTGATGACCGCGCCCTTGCCTATCCTGACCCTGCCCATGACGGTGGCGCCGGCCTCGACCGTGCCCTCGTTGGAGGACTCGATGCCGTCCAGTATCAGGTGGTTCGCCTCGAGTATGTCCTCGGGCTTGCCCGTGTCCTTCCACCAGCCGTCGACCCTGTGCGGAACGACCTTGAACTTCGAGTCTATCAGCAGCGATATCGCGTCGGTGACCTCCATCTCGTTCCTCCAGGAGGGCTTGAGCTTCGGGTACACCTCGAAGAATCGCTTGTTGAATGCGTAGACGCCTATGACCGCCAGGTCCGACTTCGGCTCCTTGGGCTTCTCGACGGTCCTGACCACGTGGTCCCCGTCCTCGGACAGCTCCGCGATGCCGTACCTCTGCGGTTCCTTCACCGGCATGAGCGATATGACGCAGTCCGCCTTCTCCTGGACCATCAGCTCGGGGATGGCCTTGATGCCGTTCTTGAGCAGGTTGTCGCCGAGGTACACGATGAACTCATCGTCCCCCATGAACTCCTTGGCGCAGTTGATCGCGTGGGCGATGCCCTTCGGCTCGCCTTGAGTGATGTAAGTGAATCTGACGCCGAACTCCTTGCCGTCCCCCAGGAACTCCTGGACCTTCTCCTGCATGACGTTGCCGAGTATGATCGCTATGTCGGTGATGCCTGCGTCCCTCAGGTCCTCGATGCAGTACTGTATGTTCGGCTTGTTCGCGATTGGTATGAGCTGTTTCGGGCCCGTGTGCGTCAGAGGCCTGAGCCTAGTGCCGTATCCGCCTGCGAGTACCAGTCCCTTCATCTCTTCTTCCCCTCCTGCTCCTTCATCTTCCTGAGTCCTGCCTCGAATGGCATCATCTTCCTATCCAGCAGCTTCTCGACCTTCGTGACGTCGAGGCATGAGTACGCGGGCCTCTTCGCCGGTAGTGAGAGCGAGTCCGACCTGACAGGGACGACCAGTCCCTCGTCGAGGCCGAAGACCCGGGCGATGAGTTTCCCGCATTCGACTCTGTCGAGGCAGTCCGGGCCCGATACATGGAATATGCCGGACGCGTCGCTGTCCGCGATCCCGAGCAGCGCGGACGCGAGGTCGTCCGCCAACGTCGGGGGATATCCGCTGGTCCTTGAACATGGTGACCTTCTCCCCAGCTCTGAGCTTCTTCAGGGACCATGTCACGAAGTTCTCCTTCCCCTCGATGGGGTTCCAGCCGTACAGCACCGCGGTCCTGGCGATGGCCGCAGCCGGGAGACTGGACAGGACCGCCTTCTCGCCCGCGAGCTTGCTCGAGCCGTAGACCGATATCGGCCTGGGCATGTCCTTCTCGGTGTATCTCCGGTCCTTCCTTCCGTCGAAGACGTAGTCCGTGGACACGTGGACGAGCCTCGTGCCGTTCGTCTTGCACGCCCGCGCGACCAGTGCCGGCCCGGACGCGTTGACCCTGTTCGCGACCACGTGCTGCTTCTCGCACGCGTCCACGTTGGTCATGGCGGCTGTGAGTATGACGACGTCAGGGGACGCCTTCTTGAACAGGGCCTCGACCTCGTCCTTGGAGCCGATGTCGAGCGCTTCGAGCCTCCACAGGTCCTTGCCGTCCACCACCGGGTTGTACGTGCCCATCGCATCGTACCTGCCCCTGGTCTGCTCCATGAGCTTGCTCCCGAGCAGACCGGACGCGCCTATGACGAGAAGCCTCTTCTTATCGGACCCTACCAACGCAACGCGCTCCTGCGGTACCGCTGAGAGCGTCGCAGGTTATGAGGTTTTCGAGCATGGGGGGCCGGGGGACATCCACCCGTGAGCTGGACGCTACATCCGCGGGATAGGCTGAAATACGGTCGTGTACACTACTTGTAGCGGTAGGCCAGAAATGCCGCGCAAGACCTCCCGACGGACCATGAAGGACTTCGGTGCACGACCCTTCGATGAGAAGGAATGGGGGATGACTCGCGAGCAGCTGCACGAGAAGCTGAGACGCTTCGGCGAGAACACCGACTGGTGTTACCGTCACGAGGAGAGGCTCCGCAAGAAGTATCCGGACCAGTGGGTCGTCGTAGAGAACGGAAAGGTCATCATGGCGGA
Source organism: Thermoplasmata archaeon (assembly GCA_041304525.1). GTDB lineage: Archaea > Thermoplasmatota > Thermoplasmata > UBA10834 > UBA10834 > UBA9653. Next base: position 3,543 of record JBFYNF010000047.1, read on the forward strand.
CGCCGACCACGCCAAGATACTGAATATGCTCCGGGATCGTCCGGATGGCATAGATGCATCGTACATTCACTTCATCTCCCGCGTCAAGTACAACCTGATCGTGTGACTGGCGGGTGGCCGTTCTGAGAATCCCAATCATGTACGACAGGTCACGCCCCCCGTATGTCAAAGCACAGGTCAGATGGGACATGACCGGAGCCTCCGCTTCAGTCAACCTCGTGGTGGACACCGGTGCATTCGATATCACCCTCTCCATGTGGGATGTGCAGGCTCTCGAGGTGGCACGAGGCCGTCTCGAATCATCTCAGTTTCCAGTCTCAGGGATCGGAGGGGCCGCAGACACCTTCGTGATGAAAGGGGTGTCGATTGCATTCGTCGGGAGCGGCATCCAGGATGCCGTGTTCCGTCTAGGCGATGTCAACGTCCTGGACGATTCGGGACTGACATCGGGCCGGGGACTGCCTCTGCGAATCCCCAGCCTGCTCGGAAGGAAGTTCATGGAGGACCACGGGTTCATTCTCCACTGGGATTTCGCGAGGAGGATTGCGTACATCGACATAGCCGAGCCCGGGCAGAGGCACGGATGGCGTCTCCCCACGACATCTGGGCCGTCGCGGTCAACTTCTTAATACCTGCCGACCGATTACTTGAACCGCCATGACCCTCAGACTTGGGACCATCAAGGACGTCTCGATCAGGAACCTTCGCCGCATCCACGACGACCGCGGCTTCCTCATGGAGATATTCAGGAGTGACTGGCCGGAGTTCCAGAAGTTCGGCCAGACCTACATGACCACGTGCAAGCCAGGCATCGTCAAGGGCTGGCACTACCACAAGCTCCAGTGGGACCACTTCGCCCCGATCAAAGGGAACGCCCTCGTGGGCCTCTACGACGCGAGGGAGGGCTCTCCGACGAAGGGGATGGTGCAGGAGGTCGAGGTCTGGGAGAAGGAGCCGAAGTTCGTCAAGATACCGCCCCTGGTGTATCACGGCTTCACGCCGCTGGACGACAACGAGATATGGGTAGTGAACACGCCGACCGAGCTCTACAACTACAAGGACCCGGATGAGCACAGGAAGGAGTGGGACGACCCCGAGATAGGGTACATGTGGCGCAAGGCGTGACCTTGTCGGATGCGTCACTCGCCTAGTGTTTCACTAAATGGTATAATACCTTTCGGTATGATCTCCTGGGTACTGGGAACGCCCAGCGCGTGGCAGAGCGGTTCGCCTTCAGATTCCCCTGATTGGAGAGGGCTGTCTCCGCACTCAGAAGCTTTTTCTTTCAGTATCGGATAGCGTCCTTGACGCGGCATAAGGTAGGGGGATGCGGAATGCGGTATCTGGTCACGGGCGGAGCAGGTTTCATCGGCTGCAACTTCGTACGTCACATGCTCAAGGAACATCCTGAGGACAGGCTCGTCGTCCTCGACAAACTGACCTACGCTGGAAGGATGGAGAACCTCGAGACAGTCATGGACCGCATCACGTTCGTCAAGGGGGACATCTGCGACAAGGACGTCGTGAAGAAGGCCATGGACGGGTGCGACGCCGTGGTCAACTTCGCCGCCGAGAGCCATGTCGACAGGAGCATCACATCCCCTGAGGACTTCGTCACGACCGACGTCATAGGCGTGTTCACGCTCCTCGAGGAGGCCAGGAGACGGGACGTGAAGAGATTCGTGCAGATATCCACGGACGAGGTGTACGGCTCGACCGTGTCGGGCTCGTTCTCCGAGAAGGACATACTCGACCCGTCGTCGCCCTATTCCGCCAGCAAGGCGGGCGGGGAGCTGCTCGCGAGGTCGTATGTCAGGACCTACGGGCTGGATGTGGTCGTCACCCGCTCTTCGAACAACTACGGGCCGTTCCAATACCCCGAGAAACTGATACCCGTGCTCGTGGTCAAAGCCCTCAGGGACCAGCCCCTGCCGATCTACGGCAAGGGCATGAACGTCCGCGACTGGCTCCATGTAGAGGACAACTGCGGGGCGATAGACCTCGTGCTCCGGAAGGCCAAGGCGGGGGACATCGTCAACATCGGCTCCGGGAACGAGGTGCCGAACATCGATGTCGCGAAGCTCATACTGAGGCACATGATGAAGCCCGAGAGCCTCATCACATATGTCAAAGACCGGCCCGGGCACGACTTCAGGTACTCACTCGAGTGGGGACGGCTGAAGGAGCTCGGGTGGAAGCCGAAGGTGAGGTTCGAGGACGGGCTCAAAGATCGGA
>JBFYNF010000048.1:0-8289 GCA_041304525.1 Thermoplasmata archaeon
AGTTGAGGTCGTCCTCGTCGTTGAACACGATGCTGGTCTTGATGGATTCGAATTTGCTGTGGAATAAGAACAGCGGTATGTCGACACCGTCGCACGAAACATCCTCGACATGCGGGTCTCGTATGAGCGTGTCGATAGGCCCGTACCCGACGAAGTCCCTCGAGATGTAATACTTGATCTTGTCCTCGGAGATGGGCTCGAGCCTTATTCCTCTGGACCTGATGTAGCTGTCGACGCTCTTCTCGAGGTAGGTCTTCTTGTCCATGACATCGAGCTTCTCCCATTCGTAGTCGAGGGTCATCTCGAAGGTCGATTTGATTTTGTCGAGCAGCTCCTGCTCGAACTCGTTGAGCTTGGGCTCGATGACTGTCATGAGATAGTCGCTGACGGCGTTGTTATAAGTGATTCTGATGTAACTGAACGGCTCGACGACGCTGTAGAACGCCATCTCCTGGACGTTCGTGTCGGTGATGGGCGGCACCTCTGTGTACGGCGAACCCTTGCCGTGCTTCCACTGGCGGCGTCTGGCTTCGGCCCCCTTCGCCTGCTTCTTTTTCATGGGTTCGGACCTGAGTCTGCTCAGGGCGCTGATGTACCCGCGCCAGATCTTCGAGCCCAAGGGTTGTTTCGGTCCCCTGAAGGATACGTCGTGCTTGGTCTGGGGTTCCGCTTCGGCCAGTTTCATCGCCTCCTACAACGACACCTCGCCTAACGACATCTGGATGGTCGCATGAGTGTGGTCGAATACGTGGACATCCATGATTTGTATGGTCACGACATAGTAGCTGATGGTCCTGCCGTAGTACACATACGGGTAAGCGTCGGAGGAAATCGAGTAGTCGGTGGTCAGTGGATTGCTCGTCCAGGTGAGGTCGGCCAGAGATGAGTTCAGTGCGCGGTTGAAGTATGATTCCCACGCGGTGCCGTGCGGCGTAAGTATGGATATGGTCAGGTCGGCTCCAGCATCGGCTCGGAATGTCGTTGTGTCCGCGTACATCATCTCGGCGTTGATGCTCTTGGTCCCGGTGCCGCCCACGGTCTTGTTCGGGCCGTACAGGGACACTTGTGTGAGTTTCACGACCCTGCTGCCCGACACGTCACTGACGGAGAACTGTGGGCCAGAGATTATGAACTCCCCGTCCGTCTGATTCAGTATCACTGCGCCAGCTTCGTATATGAGATACTGTTCGACGTAATATCTGTTGGGAGAGTAAAGGTACACATACCCGCCAGCGTGTCCGCCGGTTGTCGGGCTCAGCGTGTAGTCATCATCGACGTATGTGACGTTGAGGGCCGGCATCGCATATGTGGTCTCGTGGGTGAACTTGAGTATGCCCGCCGTGGGTTCCGCGAATATGGGGATTCCGGTGGCATGGAGGGTTATCGGCGCCACAATGGGGGCGGGCGCCAGTAGGCTGTTGGCGTAATCAGCTACGAGGCCATCGATGTCCGCCTTGAACCCGATCATCTGCGTAATCGCATTGGCCATGTGTGTGCTCTCGTTGTCGCTCATCCATACGGGGACGAACTGATTCGTGAACATCCCCATGAACGTGAGGAACACGAGGAGCGACATGATTGTACCTATCGTCGCGGCGACGCCCTCATCGTCCCACTTCGGTGACTTCTTAATCCTTCCAACCGCAGAGTTTCTACAATAGCGGACTCGCAGATTTAACAAATCCATCCTACCACCGAAGGGGGTTTCTGAAGCAACCTAATCAGGGTCTGGTACGTATTTAAAGGTGTCGTCTTTGCTATCGTCCCGAATACACGTGCCACGGACCATGCCAGGTGGTGGTGCGGTCCTGGTCTCGGAACGAGCCCGCGACATGTCATCGATATGTCCGTCGCGCCGAGGTCGAGGGCACAACCGCTCCGACGACCAAGGAAGGTTTAATACCGAGTTCAGCCTAACTGCCCATTCCCGCCTGACTGCCGTGGTAACTCAGCTGGGAGAGTGCAAGACTGAAGATCTTGAAGTCGCTGGTTCAAGTCCGGCCCACGGCACTCGGTTCTTCCACTGCCCAGTCGCACTGGTTCATGGAATAGCTTCATGTCGGTGCACATGCTTCGAGTCCCGGAGAGGGATGTAACATGCCCATCAAGTCTTTCGAACTCGTCTCAATGGATGCAAAGAGGTTCGCGAAGCTGGGGGAGCGTCCTCCGCAGTTGAGGGTCGATCACAACACCTCGGTCACCAGCATTTCCGCGCTGTCCGAGAAGGACGCGCTGATCGATTTCACTTTCACGGTCAGCTACGTCGGCGTCGGGCTGATAAAGATCGAGGGGAAGGTCGTCTGGGACGGCGACGCGAAGGCGGTCGCATCGCAGTGGGCCAACAAGAAGGAGCTCCCCCCGGAGGTCTTCAACCCGATCCTGGGAGCGATATTCGCGAACTGCATGCCCGCATCCGTCGTCGTCGCGCGCGACCTCGGCCTCCCGCCGCCGCTGCCTCCTCCCCAGATTGCGATGAAGAAGGACATGAAGATGCCGAAGGCGAGGGACCAAGCGAAGGACCACAAGTCCTCGATGGAAGTCGCGTGAACCCCATCATCTGATGTGGTCCAGCGAGAAGGACCCGATGTTGAGGCCGGACTTCGTCGCGGAGTATCTGATGAACGCGCGGGACTGGACCTCGGAGATGCCCTTGATGCTGATGAAGGTGTTCAGGTTCTCGATCTTGAACTCGATCATACCGTCCATGAGGGAACCGAGCATCTGGATCTCCTGTTCGCCGTGAACGCCCTTCTCGATGGTATACATCGAGACCGCCTTGTCCCTCTTCCTCCTGCCCACGACCGGGCTCAGGAACCTGAATGCCGTGTTCGGGTCCAGATACGCTATGAGCGTCGATATGGACCTGAACCCCAGCCTGTAGTACTCGTTCTTCGACTTGAAGTCCTTCGCCGCCGTCTCGATGGCTTTCTGTATGGATTCGTAGTCCGTGGGCGCTTCGACATACTCGGTATACGGGTCCTGCGACTCATCACCCATGCTCCTCGAGTAGGTATCTATGTACTTGACCAGCCCGCGCTTCTCGTACTCCTCGTAGCCCGAGATGACGAACATCATCTCGTCCCTGATCTCCTTGGGCGACTTCTCCGTAATGACCCAGATGGCGGGCACGCCCTTCTTCAACCCGTCGGCTATGAACACGTTCATGAGGACCTCCTTACCGGTGAACGGAGGGCCGTATATGAGCACGTTCGACCCGAACGGGATGCCTCCCAGGAGCAGATCGTCCAGCCTGGCCGTGCCAGTCTTTACCTTCTCCTGCTTGAGCTCGAGGAGCCGGTCCTGCTCGCGCTTCTCTATCTCCTCTCCTATGAGCCCCTGTTCCCTGGCCCTGAGCTCCTCCTCCTTCATCGAGAGGTACTTCTCCTTGTTTCTGATCTCCTCCTCCTTCTGGTTGACCTCGACCTGGAGCTCTTCGAGCCTCTTCTTGAGCACGACCTCGTCAGTTGACCCGAACTCGGCCTTCTGCTGGGAGACCCTCTTCAGCTCTTCCTGGAGCAGCCTCTCCCTGTACATCAGGTCGTCCTCGCGCCTGTTCATCTCCTGTTCCTTGTACGCGAGAGGTTCCTTCAGCTTGGTCATCTCGTCCTCTCTCATGCGGAGCTCCTCCCTCAGTCGCTCGATCTCCTGCTCGCGTATGCCGACCGACTTCTCGATGCTCTGGACATGGTCCAACTTCTTGACTAGGTCGGGGTCCATGCCCATCTTGCCGCTCTCCGCGATCTTCATCCTCTCTTCCATGTGCTTCAGGTCCATGTCCGATTGCGACAGCCTGGCCTGGAGCGCGTAGATCTCGTCCATCATCTGTTTCTCTTTCGCGGCCGTCGCCTCGACCTGCTCCAAGGATGCGCCTGACTCCGTTGGCGGCTGGGTGTAGGATATGAACCCTTCCTTGAGCGCCTCCTCCTTCGCCCTGAGCTGGTGTTCGAGGGCGTCGACCTTGGCCTTCTTCTCGGTCAGCTCGAGCTCCTGCTTCTTCAGCTCCTGTGCGTCGGGTGGCATCGCTGAGATGTTCTTCTCCGCCTTGTCCCTCAGGCCGGCGACCATGGTCTCGAGCTCCATGACCTTGAGCTCGAGGTTCTCCCTGATGGACATCTCCGTCGCCAGCTGGTCCGCGATGTTCCCGGCCTCTGCCCCGCCCCCCTGCTGTTTCTTGATGAATTTGATGACTGCGATACTGCCTCGTTTCACGTTCTCCAGCTCTTCCTCGAGCTGTTTCCTACGGGTCTTCTCGGCCTCGACCTCGGCCCTCGCCTTTGCGAGTTCCTCGACGACCGCACCTGGGTCGAACCCCTCCCCCTCGTATCTCTTGAGCAGGTCCCTCATGGATTCGCGTAGTTCTATCAGCTCAGCCTCGCGCTTGAGTATCTCTTGAGGGTGCGCGACGGCCTTCTGGTCGGCGCGTCCGGTCGGCGTCTCGGTAAGCCAGGAATCCAACCCGTCCTCGGTACCTGATAGCCACTTGGCGAGGACATCGTCGTGGATCGGTTCGGGGCTCGCGCTCTCCGCCGTCTGCTTCGCCTCCCCCTCGCGCCCGGAGAGCCATGATGATAGTCCGTCCCCCTCTCCCGAGAGCCAATTCGCGAGCTCTTCGTCCTTCGGTTTGGACACGGATTGTGCCCCTTCGATGATCTTCGCCGCCAGTTTGTCCCCAATCCCCTTGACTCCCGCCAGCTCGTTCGGGTTCGCCTGCTGCAGGTCGTTCACTGTCCTGTAACCGGCCTTGTACAAAACATGTGCCTTCGCATCGCCGATTCCAGGGACCGACATGAGTTCCTCCACTCTGAGGCTCTCGGTGGGCGTTGGCTGTCCGGACAACGGCGCCGAGCAGTTGGTGCACACCTGGGAGTCCGGTGGCGACTCGTGCCCGCACTGCGGACACTTCACATTCTCCGTCGGTTCCTTCTTCGGCATCCTGCCTCTCCTTCTGGATGGTCACAAAGCCTTGGATTTCTTGGGGGGCGCTGTCCCGGGTCGCGCGCAGTTGCCGCTCAGGGCCAGGCACGTCCTCTCAGCGTTTCTAAATAACCTGGCCGGCATATATATAGTTGCGTGACAACGGAATCGCCGCCAGTGCCTCCGGAACGCTCGGCGCGGCCGTGACACATCCCTCTGTCATTGATCGACCATGGTCGTCGGGTGACCTCTGCCCCGACCTAGCATCCATTGACCCAAAGCACCAATAACCACCGAGCCGATTCCACTTGTCAAGATGCCCGAGGACAAGAAGAAGGCGAAGGACGAACGCATAGGGGTGTACATCTGCCACTGCGGGACGAACATCGCGGGCACGGTCGACTGCAAGGCCGTGGCAGAGTACGCTCAATCCTTGGAGGGAGTGGTTGTCAGCAGAGACAACATCTATACATGTTCCGAACCTGGCCAGAACCAGATCGCCGAGGACATAAAGGCGCTGGGCCTCACCAAGGTCGTCGTCGCGTCGTGCTCTCCGAAGATGCATGAGAGGACCTTCAGGAAGACACTGCAGGATGCCGGGCTCAATCCTTATGTGCTTGAGATGGTCAACCTGAGGGAGCAATGCTCTTGGGTGCACAAGGACAAGACTGAGGCGACCAGGAAGGCCAAGGACCTCGTCAGAGGCGGTGTCAGGCGGGCGGAGCTCCTGGAGGAGCTGGCCCCGGTCGAAATACCTATGTCGAAGGACGCTCTGGTCATCGGCGGTGGGATCGCTGGCATATCCGCATCTCTGCAGCTCGCAAATTCCGGGTACAAAGTGCACATGGTCGAGAAGAGCGCCTCGATCGGTGGCAGGATGGCCCAACTGAGCAAGACATTCCCCACCCTGGACTGTGCCCCGTGCATCCTGAGCCCCAGGATGGTGGAGGTCGCCTCTCACCCTAATGTCAAGCTCTACACGAGGGCGGAGGTGGTCTCCGTCGAAGGCTCCCCAGGGAACTACAAGGTCAGGGTGAAGGTCGCCCCGAGGGGCGTGGACCCGGAGAAATGCATCGGGTGCGCCAAGTGCGAGAAGGTCTGCCCGGTGAAGGTCCCCAACGAGTTCGAGGAGTGCCTTTACGAGCGAAAGGCGATATTCAAGCCGTTCCCGCAGGCGGTCCCGGCTTCGTACGTGGTGGATTTCGAGAACTGCAAGGAGTGCGGTGCCTGCCTCAAGGTCTGCACCGCCAAGGCGATCAACATGGACGAGCCGGATAGGTTCGAGGACCTAGAGGTCGGCGCCATCATCGTCGCCACTGGGTTCGACCTGTTCGACGTCACGCGGTTGCACGAATACGACACATCTCTCCCAGATGTCATCACGGCGACCCAGATGGAGAGGCTGATGATAAACGAGTGCGGCGCGGGCATGGTCTTGAAGAGGAAGGCGGACGGGAACAGGGTGAAGAAGGTCGCTTATGTCCTGTGCGCCGGCTCGAGGACGAGGAAGGTCGGCATGCCTTACTGCAGCAAGATCTGCTGCAACTACGCGATCAAGCAGGCGGTCATTCTTCGCAAGACCTTCCCGTACATGCAGGTCTACGTGTACTATATCGATATCAGGTCCGCTGGAAGAGGCTTCGAGGAATTCTATGTCCGTTCGATGGAGGAGTTCGGTGTCACGTACATCCACGGCAAGGTCTCCGACATCCAGAAGGGCGACGCTGGGATATTGGTCCGGGCGGAGGACGTGACCCTCGGTGAGATCATCGAGAACGAGTTCGACACTGTCGTGCTGTGCACGGCCATGGTCCCGTCCGCTGGTACGGACGCGCTCGCGAAGGTGCTCAAGGTCCCTCTAGGCGAGGACGGATTCGTCTCGGAGAGACATCCCAAGCTCGACCCGGTCTCCTCGCACAGGAGTGGTGTGTTCGCGGCGGGGGCGGCATTGGGGCCGAAGGATGTACGTGACAGCGTCGTGGACGGCCGGAGCGCGGCCGCGCACGTGATCGAGTTCCTCGGGTCCGGGAGGATGCTCCTGGACCCTATCAAGGCGCAGATAGTGGACGCCACCAGGTGCATCAAGTGCATGGCGTGCGAGGCGGTCTGCCCCGTGAATGCTATCACTGTCGGCGACCTGCCCCAGGTGGACCAGATCGCCTGCATCGGGTGCGGTGCATGCGTCTCCGAATGCCCAGTCAAGGTCTTCGACCTCGCGCACTACACTGACCAGCAGGTGGCGGCAGCGGTCGAGGGTTTGCTGTCAGATCCATCGGATGATGTGCGCATCCTTGGCGTGTTTGGCGATGTGCTCGCGTATGTAGCTGCGGACTCCGCAGGCACCGCCAGGCTGGAATATCCTTCGGCCATCAGGATCATGCGGCTGCCGTCCGCTGCCAGGTTCGCGAGGAAGGAGGTCCTATCCGCGTTCGCGGACGGAGCGGATGGCATCATGCTCTCCGACGAGGAGGGGGGCGAGATCGCACACATAGTCGAGGAGCGTCTCAAGGCTCTCTGGCCAGAACTCGACCAGCTTGGGATCGGCAAGGAGCGCGTGACGTTTGTCCCGATGCTCCTCCCGATCTACAAGGTGCTCCCCAAATTCGTCGACACGTTCGAGAAGAAGATCCGTCAGCTAGGGAAGCTGAGTGAGTCGGCTCGGTCGGGCGCCCGTGAAGCGGCTCGGAAGACCAGCGACCCCGTGTTCGCACCGAAGGGCTGATACGCGCGCAGTAGTGCCTGCGCGCTCACACGTGCCCGCACATGTGTGGCTGTGCCTCCTGTAAACGTATTTATATCCAGATTTTCCATAGGAACCTCTGTCTAGCTCCTTATCGAGAGCAGGTGTCCGGCGTGCAGAAGAAGATTCTCGTCAAGATAAAGAAAGACGGCTCCGAACTCAGCCTAAGGGAGGTCCTGGACAAGATCAAGGAGCTGCAGGATCTGAACCCCGACGAGGACGTGTTCTTCGACGGGGACGAATACGCCATATGCGCGAGGCCAAGGAACGCGTCTCCGTAGTCTCCGGCCCCATCCTGTTACTAATATCTTGAGGGCCATGCGGTCGTGAGCGGTTGTCACATGCCCGGCAGAGTCACGATTGGACTGTACAACTCATACGATCCCGTGAAGTTCCGCGAGGCCCACAGACGCGTTCTCGCGAGGGCCGGGCCGCTGGCGCTCGCCTTCGACTGCAACCTCGCGACATTCGGCTTCCCCTACGACAAGGACCTGTCCACGCCCGCGGAGATTGCCAGATGGGTCTCGACCACGACGACGATTGGCGAGGATGGCGAGTACCTCATCCAACTCTCCGATAAGGGGAGGTTCTCGGCGTTCGATTTCCCCAAGAAGGGGTTCCCGCCACAGCTAGAT
>JBFYNF010000049.1:0-8177 GCA_041304525.1 Thermoplasmata archaeon
CAGGGCAGGTACGACAACAAGCACTACGGCCCGACCGCCGTCGAAGCGCCGAACAAGAAGGAGATCGATTCCTGCAAGGAGCTCGGGGAACGAGTGGCGAAGCTGGCAGCCGCTCTCGAGAGATGACCGATCAGGGCAAGCTGGCCCCGCTCTCACAACGACGAGTATTTCCGTTCCAGGTACTCCACGAACGGTCCTGACGACAGCGATGCGCCCGTGACCTTCTCGACCAGCTTCGCCGGGTCGTACAGCGAGGCCCAGCGATGGACATTCTCCTTGAGCCAACCGAGGACCACCTGCGGCCTGCCCATCTCGATCTCGTGCCGCCACTCTGGCATGGTCTTGTCGAGCGTCTTCACGTACATGCCGTCGTAGAGGTTCCCCATGGCGTAGCTCTGGAAATATCCGAACGCGCCCATGCCCCAGTGGACGTCCTGCATCACGCCCTCGACATCGTCATCTATCTTGACCTGCAGGTAGCGGTCGTACAGCTCGTTCCACATGTGCGGGAGCTCCTTGACCGTCACCTTGCCCGAGAACAGCGCCCGCTCGATCTCGAACCTGATCGCGATATGGAGACCATATGTGACCTCGTCTGCCTTCGTGCGTATCTTGGAGCGCTCCACCCTGTTCACGGCCCTCATGAGGTCGTCGAGCCCGACGTCCGAGAACACCGTGCCCGTCAGCGCCTTGAGCTTGGGCAGATAGAAGCTCCAGAAGCTCCTCGATGTCCCGATCATGTTCTCCGCGAACCTGGAGCACGACTCGTGCACGCCCATGCTCGCGCCGGCCGCGACTGGCATGTACATCCAATCGTGGTTCATGTTCTGGTCGTACAGGGCGTGTCCGGCCTCGTGCATGCCGCCCAGCAGCGAGTCGAAGAGTCCGTTCTCAGTGAACTTGAGGGCGATCCTGACATCGTCGATGTGTCCGATCGTGAACGGGTGCACCGTATCGTCGATGCGTCCCCTGGCCTTGTCCGAGACCGTATCGAAGCCGAGGAGGTTGACCACGTCCCTCACGACATCGCGCTGCGCCTTCTGGGGGACGCGGCGCGAGAGGATCGAGACATCTGCGTCCTTGGACTTCTCGCTCAACCTGTCCGCCAAGGGGACCAGGGCCTTCCTGAGGTCCGTCAGAAGGTCCGCGGCCTGCTCGTTCGTCATGCCCCGCTCATAGTCGTCGATCATCGCGTCGAAGACCGTCTTGGCACCCCTGGCATCCATGGTCGCCTCGGCCATCTTGATGCTGAGGTCGACCATCTTCTCCAGCTCGGGCTCGAACACGCGCCAGTCCTTGGCAGTCCTGGCCTTCGCCCACGCGTCTCTGCAGACGGCCCCCTGCTTCGCGTGCGCGGCCACGAGGTCCTCCGGGACGCTGACGGCGATCTCCCGTTCCCTCTTGAAGAGGTAATGGTTCCTCGCCTGCAACTCGTCGAAGGAGCCCTTGACCTTCTCCGACTCGCCCATGAGAGCGCCCAGCTCATCGCTCGTGAGCATCCTGTGCGACAGGCGTTTGAGAAGGCCGAGCTGCTCGCCCCTGAGGTCGATGCCGCCTGGGGGCATGTATGTATCCATGTCCCAAAGCAGCATCATGTACGTCGAGTCCGTGAGCGCGATCTCGCGATACTTCGCCATCAGCTGGTCGTATGGTGTGTTCATGGCATCCACAGTCCGCCCTCAGGCCGCGCCGGATCGACCCCGAACCTGTGGATCGGAGGAGAGGCACGGTCCTCAGGGACGATGACGAGATGATGGCATGTCAATATCAATCTTCTTGTGCGCCCCACTTGTGGTCTCGTCCAACTGGCAGGGGGCTTCCCGCCGCCCCATGAGGGAGACAAGCAGCGAGGGATCACTGGCTCCATGCTAGCCGAGACGTTTGTACACGGCGACAACGCCGAAGATGCCCACTGCCATGAACACGATCACGCCGCTCGCGGCCACATCGTACACCGCCGACAGGATGATCCCGAGCAGCATGCTGACGGTCCCGAAGCACACGGCGGCAGCGGCGGTCCCTTTGAACGAGAGGTTCAGCTGGAGCGCCGAGAGGCCCGGCAGGACAAGCAACGCGACCACGAGGATTATCCCGACGACCTTTATCGACAGGACGATCGTGGTCGCGACGAGGACGTCGAACGATATCGCGAGCGTCTCGACCGGTATGCCCGAGAGCTTGGCTGCGCCCTCGTCGAACGTGATCGCGAGCATCTCCTTGTAGAATACCCCCAGGAAACCCACTGTGACGAGTCCCAGGACCGTGACTATGATGAGGTCGGACGTATCGATCGTCAGTATTGACCCGAACAGGTAGCTGAACAGCTCCACGCTGAAACCGCCGGCGAGGCTGATTATTATCAGGCCGCCCGAGAAACCGGTCGCGAGCATCACGGCTATCGCGGAGTCCGACCGGGCGAGGCCTTTGGTCCTCATGACGTGTATGCCGATGACCGCGAGGATCGATACAACGAGCGCTACCAGTATCGGTGAGATACCGAGGAGCAGCCCGAGGGCTATCCCGCCGAAGGAAGTGTGGGCAACGCCGTCCCCGAGCATGGCCTCCTTCCTGAGTATCAAGAACAGGCCGACCCACGCGCACGCGAAGGCCGCTATGACACCGCCCAGGAGGGCATACTGGAAGAACTGGAACCCGAGGAGGCGCGGGATGTCAAGGAGCGACAGGTCGGTCATTTCCGAACACACCTCCGCACTCGTGCCTGTGGAAGACGAAGTGGAAGTGTTCTCCGTACGCCTTCTTTAGGAACTCCCCTGGCTCGTCTATATCCCTGACATCAGCGACGTTCACGCGCTTGTTGACGCACATGACCTTGGACATCCTGCAGAAGACCGCCGCCAGGTCGTGCGACACCGTGCATATCGTGATGCCCCTCGCGATGTTCAGGTCGTTGAGCATCTTGTAGAACTTCTCCTGCGTGACAGCGTCCACGCCCGCCACGGGCTCGTCGAGCAGCAGAATCTTCGGGTCCCGCACGAGGGCCTTCGCGACGAACATCCTCTGCTTCTGTCCGCCTGAGAGCTGGCCTATTCGGTGGTCCGCCAGGTCGGCCATTCCGACCTCGCTCAGCATGTCGTCCACCACCCTCCAATCCGCCTCTTTCAGCCTTCTCGTGAGGTTCCCCCTGTTGGCCATCCCGAGAGCGACCAGTTCCCGCACGGAGAGGGGGAAGTCCGCGTCGAACGAGACGGCGTCCTGGGACACATAGGCGACCAGGTGCCAGTCCCGGAACCGCTCCAAGGGCTCGCCGAATATCCTGACCTCGCCGCTGTCCCGCGGGAGCACGCCCAGCAGGGCCATGAGAAGGGTGGTCTTGCCTCCGCCGTTGGGCCCCACGATGCCGACGTAGTCACCCTCGTATATCGCGAAGCTGGCATCCTCCACGACGAGCGCGTTCGACCTCGAGACGTTCACGTTCCTGGCCTCCAGGACGGGCCGCCTCGCCGTATTCATCCGGTCCCGGACGGACTCCATGCCCGGCTGGGCTGCCGTGGATGTCATGGCACGCCCGCCCCCAGGCCGACCGCGAGGTTCTCGAGGTTCTGCTCCATCTGTCCGAGAAGGTCTAGATCATCCACGGTGCCGACCAGCAGATACAGATGCAGGACCGTCACTTCCTGGCCCGACTGCTCCTCGAGGCTGCTCTCCAAGGTCGATGCGTAGTCATCTCTGTAGACAGGGTCGACGAAGACCACATACGTGTCGCTCTCGGTCATCTGCTCCACGAGAGCGGCGATAGTGGATGTGCTCGGCTCCTCGTCCGCCGACAGGCCTATGATACCGTACTGGGTGAAACCGTACCTCTCCGCGAGATACCCGTACGCTGCGTGGCTCACGAACACCGCGTCCTTCGTCCTCGACGAGAGCGTGTCATCGTATGAATCGTCCATGGACCCGAGCGTGTCGTCAAGGGATGCCCAGCGCTCGGAATAATAGGTCTCGTTCGCGGGGTCGGAGTCGACCAGGGCGGACAGGACCTTCTCTGCCTGCAGCCTCAGCATGTACGGGCTGAGCCAGGTGTGAGGGTCGTACGACTCTGACTCCCCTCCTGGGATGAGTGGCAGCCCCTCCGTCGTGTCGACGACGACCTTCTGCCCGACGTCCAGGGCGGGGAGGATGTCCTCCTCGAACCATGGCTCGAGGCCCGCCCCGTTGTACAGCAGTATGTCCGCGTCCTGCGCCTGGAGTATGTCCGCGGTGGAGGGCTCCCACGTGTGTACCTCTGTGTTCTGGGGTATCAGGGCCTGCACCGAGACCTTCTCCCCTCCAATGGATTCCGCCACGTAGGCCAGTGGGTAGAATGTGGCGACTATCGCCGTCCCAGCCTCATCTTCAGGCTCGCCGGTCAGGGCATCGAAGGTAAGGCTAGCGAGAATGACGGAGCACGTGACCGCCACCGCGACCAGAAACAGCTTCTGCCTCTTGTTCATGATCAATCTCAACGCACTAGGTCCGGACGAGAAGAAGGCCGTGAAACGATATTAAAGACTTGCTCAGTTCATAATAATGTCAGGGTCCTTCCGCGCGCGCGTTATTATCTCACTAAGCTGCCGGCCGGACCACGACATCCACGAACCTGAAGCCCTCCACATCGAACAGCCCCCTGTCGCTGAGCTTGAGTTTCGGAATGACCAGGAGGCTGAGGAACGACATCGTCATGAACGGGTTCTCAAGGGCAGACCCCAGGGCCCGGGCGGCCTCCTGCATCGCGTCCACCGCGTGCTTGACCTCGAGGGCGTGCCTCGTGGACATCAGCCCGGCCACGTGCAGGCTCAACGTCGAGCACTTACCTCGGGAGCAGATGCAGAACCCTCCGCCCTGGTTTATGAGGGTGTTGACCGCGGTCGCCATGTCAGCGGAGCTGACCCCGACGACGATGATGTTGTGCGAGTCGTGTGAGACGCTCGAGGCCATCGCACCCTCCCTGAGCCCGAACCCTTTCACGAATGCGTTGCTGACAGGTGCGTCCTTGTACCTGTTCACGACAGCTATCCTGAGGACGTCCTGAGCGACATCCGGCATGACCTTCCCGACCTCCACCCTGAGCTCGGATGTCAGGCTCTCCGTGCCGATCTCGTCCTTGACGAGGCCGATGACGCGGACCTCGGCCGACTGCCCGCTCGCACCTATCTCGAAGTCCGAAGGGGTCCTCCGCTGGAGCAACAGCTCAGAGACCATCTCCTTTGGCCGCACGTCGAACAGGGGCGCGCCGTACCGAGCGACCAGCCTACCGCCCACGTACACCTCCTCGGCCACGAAGGTCTCGAGGTCCCTCACCTTGACGAGGTCGGCCTTCCTGCCGGGCTCTATGACCCCGATAGGGAGGCCGTAGTGGAGGGCGGGGTTGATCGTCGCGGCCCTGAGAGCGTGCATCGGCTCGATCCCGAGCGAGACTGCCTTGGCCAGGGCATTGTTCATGTGACCACGCATCAGCTCGGACACGCCCACATCGTCCGACACCAGCAGGAACTCGTGCCCCTTCGCAAATGGCGCGAGCGCCTCGAGGTCCTTGGACACGCTCCCCTGCCGGACCATGATGGTCATGCCAAGCGATGCCTTCTCAGACGCCTCCTCGGATGATGTGCATTCATGGTCGTTCGATATGCCGAGTTCCACGTACTTCCTGAGGTCCTCGCCGCTCAGGAGCGGCGCGTGGCCGTCTATGGGTTTGCCGAGGCGTTTCGCGACCTCCACCCTCGCCATCACATCGGGGTCCTGAGCTACCGCGCTGTGGTAGTCCGTAAGCTCCCCGAGGGCGATGAATCCGTCCCTGGAGAGCATCGACTCGATCTCCGCTGGGCCGAAGGACGCTCCAGAAGTCTCGAACCTTGTCGTCGGGACGCATGATGGGGCTGTGAAGTACATCCTGAGAGGGGTCGTGCTCGAGTCCTTGACCATGTACTCGATGCCCGCGAGTCCCAGCACGTTCGCGATCTCGTGCGGGTTGGCAACGACTGCCGTCGTGCCGCGCGGGACCGCCGCCTCTGCGAACCTGGACGGGCACAGGAGGGATGATTCGGTGTGTATGTGCGAGTCTATCAGACCTGGGATGAGGAACCCTTCATACTTGCCCTCGATCTCCTCGACCCGGGTTATGACTCCGTCTTCCTCGGATATGCTAGCTGGGAACACGCATTCGTTACGTACGTCGACCAGGTTTCCCACTATCAACGCTCACACTAGTATTCCATATACGATTGCGACAGGTTAACAGTATCCCAAGTCTGGGCACTTGCACCCGCAACCGGCCGGATAGAGCAGTCCCCGGACCACTTTGATGTATCAGCGCCTCGTTCTGGAGTTGTGATGAGCAGTGGTCAGCCGGCCTCTGGGACCGGACGAGCCCCCGACATCCGCTTCCGGGGTTACCAGCCAGGCGACATCCCAGAATGCGCCCGCCTGGCCAGGGACGCGTGGCCCGCCGGGCCAGCGATGGCTTCGAAGGAGATCGAGCTGTCCGGGATGGAAGGATACATGGAGTACTCTCTGGAGGCATCCAACTGGACGGACATCGCATACACGCCTAACGAAGTCATCGGGTTCCTCTTCGGGAGAATCGACAGATTCCCTGACAAGGAACCGCCGAAGAGGTCCGTCCTTGGGGAGGTCCCGAGCCTGCTGAGGTCGATCATGGACCGCGAGCACAGAAACCTCAAGCTGCTCACGTTCGGCCTGAGCGTCGCCCTAACGGAGTTCAAGCTCAAGTTGAACACCCCGAGGTCCGATGCCGCGATAGAGATGTTCATAGTCGATTCGAGGTTCAGGGGGATGGGGGTCGGGAGCCAGCTCTTGGGCAGGTTCCTGGCGGCCGCGAAAGGGTCAGGGGCGAAGCTCGTGACAGTGTACACCGATGAGATGATGAGCAACTGGCGGTTCTACGAGAACCGCGGCTTCAGAAGGGTGGCGACCTTCCATGACAACATAACCTCGCACTACTCGGGATCGAAGACTCGCGGAATAGTCTTGGCGAAGGGTCTGGACCGAGACGACTAGCCAGTGCCCCGACGCATCCAGAAGGCGCCCGAAGCCGATCCTCCCACCGTATATCTCCGGCAGACGATGGCTACGCGCAGAGTGTCACTGGACACATCCCCGCGGAGAGGAGGCTGGAAAATGAGAAGTGGTTTCGGGGGCCATATCCCGGATCAGGCGACGCCCCAGTAGGTCTCCAGGAAAGGCCACCAGCCCATGTTCGGGAACTCGAACGTGATGTACGTGTTGAACCCGCCCCAGTCCGACTCCGCATGGCCGACCGTGCACGCGCTGTAGCTCGCAGGGAACAGGATGCCCAGTCCCTGGTACCCGTACATCTCGCTGTTCATGGTGGTCCCCATGCCGAGCATCGTCTCGGAGTACAGCTCCAGGAACCCCTCGCAGGAGCTGAAGGCCGGGTCGGCCTCGCCGACGGCGCTCATCAGGAGCTGTACGAAGGTGGGAAGGTCTATCCAGCCCTCGGCGCGCGCTCCCCAGGGCATCGTAGAACCAGCCTGCGCGGCGGCGATGGCTGTCGTGTAGGGATCGATGTCCGCAGCAAGGACATCGGCCATGGCCGTGACGGCGTCCCCGAGCGCGACGATCTTGGACATGTCGAACACGGACTGCGTCGTCAGTATCTCGCTCTGGTATGGCGGCACGCTGAACAGGTTCGTGAACTCCTCGACTATGACCAGGCTCAGCTCGCGGGCGTCCATGTCTGGGTCCAGGACGAGCCTCTGGACGATCATGTCGTATGAGAATCCCCGCCACCCGATGTAGCTCTCGCTCGCGACCATGTAATCGACGCTCAGCCCCTTGGCTGCGTACTCGTACAGGGTCTCCATCTGGCCTATCGAGCACTCGTCGGTCGCGATGATGTCGACGTGGTGTCCATCGAGGGCGTCTATCACCTCGTGGTGCGAGAGCCAGTCCCAGTCGGTCCCGGGCTCGCTGCCATCCAGGGTCGTGTCCACACCGACGCCCGCGGTCGGCGTCCCGTGGTCCCAGAAGAACAGCAACATGTGCTCCGCCGGGAAGTCGGTGTCACTGTACTCGACGAACCACGACAATGTGGCGGGGTCCCCCATGTTGATCTCCCCCAGGCTCTCCAGCTCCACCATCTCGTTGTCCTCGATGCAGTACAGATACGCAGGCTCGTAGAGCCTGTCCACCAGTATCAGGAC
>JBFYNF010000050.1:0-22432 GCA_041304525.1 Thermoplasmata archaeon
CGTATGCTGAGGACTTCTGGGAAGTGGACATACTCCACCCCGCGATCGAGATCGTGAAGTCCGCGGACGTGGCCTGCGCGGCCGTCGGCGAGGATATCCACTACACGATAACCGTGACGAACCCGAGCGCCGACACCACCATGTCGTTCGTCCAGGTCACCGATGATATGTTCGGAGGCGTAATATGGACAGGCAGCCTGGCGCCGTTGGCGCATGTCACGTTGGACATGCCGCTGTTGACGTACACGGTCATGCCCGACGACCCGGACCCGCTCCCGAACACGGCGTACGTATACGCCCTGGACACACAGGGGCATGACGAGCGCGCGTCATCGTCTTGGAGCATCGATGTCGTGCACCCGGATGTCCTCGTGGACAAGGTGGCCGACAAGGTTTGCGCCGCCGTGGGCGAGCTGGTCGCATATACGATCTACGTGACGAACCCGCAGAGCGCCGATGTATGGCTCAACGGGTCTGTCACTGACGACATGCTCGGCCAGACCTGGTACTTCACGAACCTGAAGCCTGGCCAGACACTGGAATACACATACACGATGGGCATGCCCGATGTCGACCCGTTCAAGAACACGGTCGAGGTCGTGGCCTATGACCATCAGCTGCACGAAGTGACCGCGACCGACTCATGGAGCGTCGATGTGGTTCACCCCGAGGTGCAGATCACCAAGGAGGCGGACAAGACGTGCGCCGCAGTCGGTGAACTGGTCACCTACTGGATCAACGTGACCAACCCCTCTTGGGCAGATGTATGGCTCAACGGGTCTGTCACTGACGACATGCTCGGTCAGACCTGGTACTTCACGAACCTGATGCCTGGCCAGACGATACCCTACACGTACACGATGGGCATGCGTGACGTCGACCCGTTCAAGAACACGGTGACGGTCGTGGCCTATGACCACCAGGAACACCTCGTCTCGGACGATGCGTCCTGGAGCGTGGACGTCGTCCACCCAGATGTCCTCGTGACCAAGGAGGCGGACAAGACATGCGCCGCTGTCGGTGAGCTGGTCAGATACTGGATCAACGTGACGAACCCGGATACGGCCGATGTGTGGCTGAACGGCAGCGTCACGGACGATGTGCTCGGCCAGACATGGACATTCACGAACCTCGAGCCCGGCGTCACCCTGTACTTCACGTACACGATGGCGATGCCCGATGTCGACCCGTTCGAGAACACGGTCGTGGTCGAGGCGATGGACCACCAGCTGCACGAGGTCGGCGCGAGAGCGTCGTGGAGCGTGGACGTGGTCCACCCGATGATCGAGGTCACGAAGACGGCCGACGTGACCTGCGAACATGTCGGTGAGACCATCTGGTACACCATCACCGTCTCGGTGCCGAAGGAATGCGATGTCTGGATGAACGGGACCGTATCCGACCCGGAGCTGGGTTGGGTCGAGTCGTTCTTCGACATCATGCCCGGCGGCTCGGTGAGCTGGACGATCCCGTACCTCGTGACTGAGGACACCGCGGACCCGTTCACCAACACCGCGCATGTCGATGCCTACGACCACCAGGACCACCTCGTCACGGACGATGACTCGTGGACGGTGGAGATACTCAAGCCTGACATACTCGTGACCAAGATCGGGCCCGAGAAGGCAGATATCGGCCAGACGATAACGTACTACGTCAACGTGACGAACACGGGCGACACGCCCCTGCTCAACGTCACAGTGTATGACACGCTCATGGGCACCCTCGCGACCTACGCGATGATCGCCGTGGGTGAGACGAAGTACATCACATACACGTATGTCGTCCCCGCAGGCACGGGCACGCTGGACAACATCGTGATCGCCTATGGCGAGGACAAGGAGCACTTCTGGGTCGATGACACGGCCGATTGGACGGTGTTCAAGTACGGCGTCGTGACGGGCTACAAGTTCGCCGACATCAACCAGGACGCGTTCATGGACGACTACGAGCCAGGCGTGTCATCGTGGCTCATCGTACTGAGCGGCACGACCGACTCCGGCGAGAGCGTCTACAGGACGCGCCTCACGGACTCGTACGGATACTACGAGTTCAAGACGGTGGACGCGGGCGTGTACACCGTGAGCGAGGTCATGCTCACGGGATGGATCAACATCGCGCCCATATCGTCCGGCGCGTTCTCCGTCGGCAGCGGGACCACGTTCTCGTGCGACTTCGGCAACCTGCCCACCGGGTCCGTATCCGGATACAAGTGGCACGATGTCGATATCGACGGGTACTGGGACGCTGGAGAGCTGGGCGTCGAGGACTGGACCATATACCTGTACGGCTACGGCGTCGACGACTTGTACGTGTACCTGGAGACGACGACGGACGCGAGCGGGTACTATGAGTTCACCGGCCTGCTGCCCGGCATATACGATGTGTCCGAGGAGATGCAGGACGGATGGTTCGCGTCCACGCTGACGACGGTGCATATCGACGTGAGCGCGCTGGTGCCGTTCGACGTGAACGACATCAACTTCGGGAACGCGGAGTACGGGCGCATAACCGGGTTCAAGTGGCTCGACGAGTACATGAACGGCTACAGGGACGGCAACGAGCCGCTCCTGCCTGGCTGGACCATCGTGCTCGAGGGCGTTGCGGACGACGGGACCCACATCGGTCCGCTGTACGCGGTCACTGACGCGAGCGGGTACTACTCGTTCGACAACCTGAAGCCCGGCGTGTACACGGTCGCGGAGGTCCTCCAGGCTGGTTGGTACAATGTGACTCCTGCCAGCAGGACCGTCACCGTGATCGAAGGATCGGACATCACGTGCGTCAAGTTCGGCAATGTCGAGTACGGCAAGATCGACGGCTGGAAGTTCCTTGACTGGGACATGGACACCACGAAGGACGGCGATGAGCCGGGCATACTCGGGTGGGAGATCACCATCGAGGGCTGGCTCAACGACGGCACGATGCCGCTGCCGCTGTCCTTGGACGGGTGCACGCACATAGGCCCGACCACCATCACGACAGGCGCGGACGGCTACTGGATGTTCGACCACCTGTTGC
This sequence comes from Thermoplasmata archaeon, assembly GCA_041304525.1. Taxonomy (GTDB): domain Archaea; phylum Thermoplasmatota; class Thermoplasmata; order UBA10834; family UBA10834; genus UBA9653. The sequence goes on from JBFYNF010000050.1 coordinate 3,022, forward strand.
CCGGCATATACACCGTGAGCGAGGCTATCGTGGATGGATGGTATCACACCACTCCGACGAGCGTCACGCTGATGGTCTGCTCCGGGAGTTACATCTATGACATCAAGTTCGGCAACGTGCCGTACACGTGCTTCTACGGTTACAAGGTAGAGGACATGAACGGCAACGGCCGCTGGGACGATGGCGAGCTGGGCATCCCCGGCTGGACCATCGTCGTGGAAGGCGTCCGGAACGACGGCGTGCCGTTCTACCAGGAGTACGTGACGGATGAGAAGGGCTACTGGGAGACATGCTACAACATCCTGCCAGGGACATACTGGGTCTATGAGCTCGTGCCAGACGGATGGATCGCCACGAGCCCGGCCGAGATATGCATGGTCCCGCCGATGGCGCTGGAACCGATGGCATACGAGTTCGTGTTCCTCAACTTCGAGCTGGGCGAGATCTGCGGCTACAAGTACGAGGACATGAACGGGAACGGCATCCTGGACGATGGCGACACGCCCATCGAGGGCTGGGTCATCACACTGTCAGGGCCGGTCTCAGGCACGACGACCACCGAAGACACTGGATACTTCGAGTTCGACGGTCTGACGTACGGGACATACACTGTCACCGAGGAGGACCGCGAGAACTGGGTGCACATGACTCCGTCGTCATACACGGTGCAGATATCGTCAGGCTCGTGCGTGTGCCTCGATCCGTTCCTGAATGTGGAGCTGAGCAAGATCTGGGGCTACAAGTTCGAGGATGTGAACTCGAACGGTGTGTGGGACGATGGCGAGCCAGGGATATCCGGCTGGACCATCTACATGCTCTGGGACAACGACCTGACCGAATACTCCACGATGACTGGCCCTGGTGGCTACTGGGAGTTCGACGGGCTGATGCCCGATGAGTGGTACCTGATCTGGGAGGAGTCCCGCGAAGGCTGGACGCCGACGACCCAGGACTGGGCCGTCGTATCGGTCCACTCAGGCGACTGCATCGAGATACCCTCGTTCGGCAACTTCGAGAACGTGGACATCACGGTGTTCAAGTACGAGGACGCCAACTCTAACGGCGAGTTCGACGAGGGAGATACCGCGCTGCCGGGCTGGTCCATAATCGTGTCCGGCCCGGGCATCCCCGGAGGCTCGGCCGTGCTGATCACCGACGACACGGGCCACGCGTCGGTCGAGGTGACTGCCGCTGGGACATACACCGTGACGGAGCAGATGCAGGCCGGCTGGTGCAACATATCGCCACTGGTCCAGTACGCCTCAGTCCTGTCCGGGTATGTCGACCCTGAAGTGGTCGAATTCGGCAACTTCAGATGCGTCACCATAACGATATTCAAGTACGAGGACGTCGACAGCAACGGTGTCTTCGACGGTGACGACATCCCGCTCTCGGGCTGGACATTCTACCTCATGAGCATGATGGGCGAGTACATGGAGGTCGTCACAGGCCTGGACGGCACGGCCCAAGTGACCTTCTGCGAGGCGGACCTCTGGATGGTCCAAGAGGAGGACCGTGAGGGCTGGTGCGTGATCACCCCAGAGGACGGCTACTATACCTTCTTGGTATACTCCGGCGTCGCGCTCGGATACCCGTCGATGGAGGAGCAGTACCGCTACGAGTTCGGCAACTTCAGATGCGTCGAGATCGTCGTGTTCAAGTACTGGGACCAGTGCAGCAACGGCTGGTACGACCCCGCCTTCGGCGATGTGCCGCTCGAGGGCTGGTACATGGAGCTGTATGGCCCGGACGGTAAGCTCCTCGAATCTGGCTACACGGACGAGTACGGATACATCAACTGGACCGTCTGCGCGGCTGGCACGTACATCGTGATAGAGGAGGACCGGTGCGGCTGGTCCCACATAACGCCTCTGAGCGGGTACTACGAGGTCGAGGTGCTGTCCGGCGACAGGCAGATGCAGACATGGTTCGGCAACTACCTGGACGTCGAGGTCCCGATATTCAAGTACGAGGACGTGAACTCGAACGGCGAGTACGACGACGGCGATGTGCCCCTCGGCCTTTGGTACTTCGAGCTGGTCAGGGACGACGGCACCGTCTACTCCGGATACACGGACGAGGACGGCATGCTGGTGCTCATCGTGAACAGGTCCGGCATGTACACCCTCTACGAGGAGATGCGCGACGGCTGGACCCCGATATACCCGGCGAGCGGTATGAGGCTGGTCAACGTCGTGTCCGGCACAGAGGTGCTCGTGCAGGAGTTCGGCAACTTCCACGATGTGACCATAACCGTGTTCAAGTTCGAGGACATGGACGGGGACGGGTACTACGACGATGAGGACATGCCGCTAGCAGGCTGGTCGTTCATTGTGACAGGCCCATGGTCCGGCTCAGGCACGGTCATCGTGACCGGTCTGGACGGATGCGCGTCGATTGTGGTCGACCGCGCGGGCATGTACCATGTCGAGGAGGTCGTCCAGCCTGGCTGGACGCCCACGACGGACACGCAGGCCGATGTCTCGGTATACTCTGGATGCCAGCCGAACACGGCGGTGTTCGGCAACTTCGAGGACGTCATCGTCCGCGTGTTCAAGTACGAGGACGTGAACTCCAACGGCGTCTACGACGCCGGTGACAGGCCGCTGGAAGGCTGGACCATAGAGATGTACTCGATGGACTACGGCTTCCTCCTGTTGGAGGGGACGGGCCCAGACGGCTACGCGACCTTCGTGCTGCAGGCCGGCGGCGCGTGGATCATCCAAGAGTACGGTCAGTCCGGTTGGTGCCAGATCACGCCCGTCGAGGGCGGGTACTGGTACGTCGCATCGTCTGGCGACACGCCCGACGTGTTCGAGTTCGGCAACTTCAGGTGCGTCCTGATAGACGTGTTCAAGTACGAGGACGCGAACTCGAACGGCGTCTACGACGCCGGCGACTCGCCTATCCCGGGCTGGTTCTTCTGGCTGCTGTCATCCTCGGGCGCGGTCTACGATTACGGCTGCACGGACCCGAGCGGGCACCTGTACTTCCAGGTCTGCCAGTACGATGTCTGGACCGTCGTCGAGGAGGACCGCGAGGGCTGGACGCACATCAGCCCGGCGAGTGGCAGCATGACGGTGGAGACGCCGTCGAGCGCTGACCCGGCGACACTGATGTTCGGGAACTTCCGCGATGTCTGGATCGTGGTGCAGAAGTACCACGACAGGGACAGCGACGGGGTCTACGACGAGGGCATCTACCCAGGCAGCGACCTGCCGATCGGGGGATGGATGTTCACCATATCAGGTCCTGGCGTGACGAACGCGGTGGCGTACACGGATTCCTACGGATACGCGTACTTCCTCGTCAACAGGGCGGGGACGTACACTGTCACCGAGGAGGACCGCGAAGGCTGGGTCCATGTGAACCCGCTGTCCGGGACCTCGGACGTGACGGTGGTGTCCGGAGACATCCCCATGCCGCTGTTGTTCGGCAACTTCGAGCTCGTGAGGGTCTGGGTCTTCAAGTACGACGACATCCTCGCGAACGGCTGGTACGGCCCCGGCGATGGCGATATCCCGCTCGAGGGCTGGAAGTTCACACTGTACATCCAGATCGACGATGAGTGGGTGTATGTCGCGGAGAACTACACAGATGAGTTCGGCTACGCGAGCTTCCTCATCGACCGCGCCGGCTACTACAAGATACAGGAGGAGCTGCAGGTCGGCTGGAGCTGCATCACGCACGAGGACGGCTCTACGGACTTCCTCGTCGAAGGCGGCCAGCAGATGCGTGTGATCGAGTTCGGGAACTTCAAGCTGGGCAAGATATCCGGCTACAAGTGGAACGACCTGAACGGCAACGGCGAGTGGGACGAGGGAGAGCCCGCCCTGAGCGGCTGGACCATATGGTTCGAGTGCGTATCGCCGTACTACCTGACCGGGTGGACCGTCACGAACGAGGACGGCTACTACGAGTTCACCGGGCTGCCGAGCGGGACATACTGGGTCTGGGAGATAGGCCACGCAGGCTGGATCCCGACATCGTGTCCCGAGGTCCAAGTGGTCATCATAGGCCACACCGAGGCGCGCGTGGACTTCTTCAACTTCCAGCTCGGGTGCATCTGGGGCTACAAGTACGAGGACGTGAACGGGAACGGCATCCTGGACGACGGAGACATCCCGCTGGCTGGTTGGACCATATCCCTGTCCATCACGACAGGCGTGATCGAGACCCCGGAGGGCGCGATGAGCGCGATCATGCTCATCGCGATGACCACGACGGACGCGAACGGATACTACAGCTTCTGCGGCCTCGGGCCCGGCATATATGTCGTGTCCGAGGAGGCGCGGACAGGCTGGGTACCGACCAACGACCCGTCCGAGACAGTCGTCATGACCTCCGGCGCGAGCATCGGGATACACACCTTCCTGAATGTGGAGCTGAGCAAGATCTGGGGCTACAAGTTCGAGGATGTGAACTCGAACGGCGTGTGGGACATCGGCGAGCCCGGGATAGAGGGCTGGACCATCCACATGCTCTGGGACAACGACCTGACGGAGTACATCACGACGACCGGGGTCGGCGGCTACTGGGAGTTCGACGGGCTGATGCCGTCCGAGTGGTACCTTATCTGGGAGGAGTCCAGGGAAGGCTGGACACCGACGACCCAGGAGTGGGCCTTCGTATCGGTCCACTCAGGCGACTGCATCGAGATACCCTCGTTCGGCAACTTCGAGGACGTGGACATCACGGTGTTCAAGTACGAGGACGTGGACGGGAACGGCGTGTTCAACGCGGGCGACCACCCGATCGAGGGCTGGGAGTTCGTCGTGACCGGGCCGTGCTTCGATGTGCCCCTCGTGGTGCTCACGGATGCCGACGGAAAGGCGTATGTGACCCTGACGGTCGCGGGCGAGTACGTCGTGGACGAGGAGGACAGGGCCGGCTGGATGCATGTCATCCCCATCGACGGCACCACTACCATAGATATCCGGTCCGGGGACATGTTCAAGCAGCTCGAGTTCGGGAACTTCATGCTCGGCCAGATAACCGGGCAGAAGTTCTACGACTGGAACCTGAACGGCCTCAAGGACGGCGCGGAGCCAGGGCTGGCCAACTGGGTCATATGGATCAACGGCACGCTGGTCGGAGGCGGGTACCTCAACTTCACGCGCCTGACGGACTCGAACGGATTGTATTCCGTCGCGGGCCTGCCGGCGGGCACATATGTCGTGTCCGAGAGGCTGGAGTACGCGCCCTTTGGCTGGGTCCCGATGACATCGCCCACGGTGCCAGTGGACGTCCGCAGCGGCACGGCCGCCGGCGTCAGCTTCGGCAACGCGGTGTTCGGCGTGATCGAAGGGTACAAGTTCTACGACAAGGACTTGGACGGCTGGATGGACGGCGACGAGCCGGGCCTGTCCGGATGGACCATCATCCTGGAGGGATACACGGACCAGGGAGTGTACGTGTACCGCACGGATGTCACGGACGGCTCGGGCAAGTACGTCTTCGAGGACGTGCAGCCCGGAGTGTACGACATCTCCGAGGTGCTGTGGCCTGACTGGGCCGCGACGACCCTGATACCGGTGCACGTGAGCGTCGCAGGCTCGATGGTCTACTTCGACATCTGGGTCAACATCGGCAATGTCAGGTACGCGACCGTGTTCGGCTACAAGTTCCTCGACACATACACGGACTACTATCCGTACTGGCCGAACGGGCTCTTCGACGACGACGAGTGGGGCCTGGGCAACTGGGAGATAACCCTCCAGGGCTGGACCAACACCGGCGTGTACGTGGACCGCGTCGAGTACACCGAGAACGGCAACGGGGATACCGGGTACTACGAGTTCGGCGAGCTCCTGCCAGGCATGTACTGGGTCAACGAGACGCTCCAGTGGGGCTTCTACGCGACCAAACCGATCAGCAACCTGATCATGGTGTATCCGTTCCCGATCGGGCCGGTCCAGATCAGGATAGACTTCGGCAACCTGCTGCCCGCGCCCGACCCCGAGATCAAGTTCGTGCTGAAGACAGGCGTGAACATGTGGTCGTCCCCGCTCGTGATCGAGGGCGGGCTGACGGCGTCCGGGCTCGCGGCCGCGATAGGGCCGACGCTGATCAAGGTCAGCATGTTCGACACGGCCACGCAGGCCTACAGGAGCTTCATACCGGGAGTGAACAAGCCTGGATCCATCTACGACTTCCCGATAGTGCTCGGAGCCGGATACTTCGTCGTGACGAGTGCCGATACGGTGTTCACACTGACGGGTGAGCTGCCTGCGAACGCAGTGGGCCAGCTGGCCGGTGGCGTGAACATCATGGGCTACACGGAGCTTGCCCCGACGAACGCGAGCGCGCTCGCGAGCAGCATCGTGGGCGCCAAGGTCGTGAAGATATCGTACTACGACCCCGAGACGGGCAAGTACAAGAGCTTCATACCCGGTGTGAACAAGCCAGGCTCGATCTATGACTTCACCGTGACCCAGGGAAGGGCGTACTTCGTGGTCACGGACGGGGCCGCGTCAGTGTACTTCGCGCAGGCCGCTGCGTGACGGAAGGAAAACCTTTGCACATCAGGCGGCGCTTTTATAGCCGCCTGCAGCAAACATTTTTAGACCCCACCGAGAATGAGATACAGCTCAAACCCGACCAACGGTAGTGACAATATGGATTGTTCCGTCTCTAAGATTCGAAGGACCCTGGCAATAGTGGCAGTGTTCACCGCGCTCGTGTTCGTTTCGCTGATGTCGATGTCCGGGCCCGCGGCCGCCGGACCACTCAACCTCACAGTCTACGGATGGGTGTACGACAGTGGCGGGCTGCCGATCGAGGGCGCCGATGTGGTTGTGCAGGTGCAAGCCGGCGTATTCCATTCGGAGGCCTCGACGACCGATGTGGACGGATTCTACCAGGTCGAGTTCGACCTGTCATACTGGAACATCGGCGATACGATCAGGACGACCGCCACATACAACACGGAACAGGAGTTCGAGGAAGAGATAGCTGATGCAGATGGCACCTTGCAGATTGATGTCAATTTCGCATTCGCCATCCCAGAGTTCGGCAGCTTCCCGGGCGTCATCATCGCGACGGTCCTCGTGGGGTCCGTGGCCTTGATGTCGATGAGGAGACGGCGCGCTCAGTAGACCCAAAGTACTGGCCTGTTCCCCGCTGGGGATACTGGCTGTCTTTCCGGGCGTTCGAGGAAAGTACTATATCCAGGTCATACGATGCGTTAGTTCCCGCGCCACGAGAAGTCGTCGATGGCGCGTATGTGCCCGTATCGGGCAGATAGGGTGGTAGGAACATGTCCAAAAGGCTCGTCCGTACGATGGTCGCGCTAGCGTTGATCCCCATAGTCGCAGTCTTCGTTTTGGCCGTCGCGGTTCCGGGCGACTCCGCCGCGGCGTCTCATGTGATCGTCGTGGAGGGGCACGTCTATGACAGCGAAGGGAATCTTGTGGAAGGCATCCCGATCACCATCAATATGAAGGACGGCGAGACCACCCTCTCCACGCACTCGACCACATCCGACGGAGGAGGCGAATACAACTATCTCTTCGAGGCGGCAGAATGGGAGGTCGGATGCACCGTTCAGATCATCGCCACCGGTCCCGCGGGACAGGCGGTCAACTCCACGACCGCGCCTGATGAGATGTCCGTTGACCTGGATGTTCATTTCTCGTATGAGATCCCCGAGTTCGGATTTGACGCAGGGGTCCTCGTAGCGGGCGGCGCAGTCGGCCTTATCGCGGTCGCGATGCTTGTCCCGAGACGCAAGTAGGCCCGTTTCGTGCAGAAGAGTAGGTTCCCGAGTGTTAACCTGAGAGGCGTCTCCGCCCTGCAAAACACTCTTAACCGATGGCGCCATATTGCGGATGGGAAGAGGGGGCTCTTCGTGGGTCGCGCCAGTGGGTCATTACAGCTAATGATAACGGAGTGATAGCCCTCTATAAGCCTCCTTGTCCGATAAGGTGTCGGAGATGCGTTCTAGTGTATAGAGGGAGCCCGTCCCCGTCAGAGGCCCGGAGGAAGAGGGTCGTTCTACGGAGCACCTCCCCGTTTGGGGGTGCGGAAGCCGGTCGGCTCTGTTCGCTCGCCGTGGTCCTGCTCCTGTCGCTCTCCTCGTTCGCAATCATCTCATCTTCGTCAGCCTCGTCGGCAGGCGCCGACCTTGAGACTAGTGCTCTGCAATCGGACGCTTATGAGTTCCCCGCCTCGGACCGCCTGTGGGACTGGGCAGCCCTCGCCGACGAGGCCGGTTTCGTCGATGTCATCGTTTCGATGCCTTCCAGCGTCCTGGACCGTTCTCCAATCGAGAAGGCCTATGTCGAGGCCTCTGACGCTGCTGCCGGGCGCGGGGACGATGACGGCCTGCTCAAGTCCGTAGCGTCGCCGAAGGCCTTCGGAAGCAGCTTGAACGGGTTCTCCGCGAGGCTCGACCTCGACACGATCGAGTCCCTGCTCCTCTCGGAGCCGGGCCTGAGCATATACCCTGACATCATTCTCAACGCGACTGACACGGACGATGTGCGCCGGATCGGCGCGGACAAGGTGTGGGTAATGACAGACCCCGAGGGCTTGTACGTGACGGGCCTGGGGATAGTGGTCGCGGTCATCGACACCGGTATCGACTACACCCACCCTGACCTAGGAGGCGGCTTCGGCCCCTCGTACAAGGTCATCGGCGGATACGACTTCGTCAATGACGACACTGACCCGATGGACGACAACGGCCACGGGACGCATGTCGCGGGCATCATCGCGGCTGACGGTGTCATAATGGGCGTCGCCCCTGACGCGGAGCTGCTGGCGTACAAGGCATTGAATGCCGGTGGCGCGGGCAGCATGAGCGATGTCATACTTGCGATAGACGCCGCCCTGGACCCGAACGGGGATGGCCTCACAAACGACCATGCGGATATAATCAGCATGAGCCTCGGAGGCGCTGGCTCCACCGACGACCCCGTATGTCAGGCGGTCGAAGCCGCGATCGCTGAGGGCGTGGTCGTCGTGGTCGCTTCAGGCAACGCGGGCCCGTCCCTCGGGACCGTAGCGACACCTGGCCTGGCCCCGAGCGCATTGACGGTCGGAGCCGTCGACAACGACGGAGTTCTGGCCGGCTTCAGCTCCCGCGGACCGACCCCTGAGATGGGGATCAAGCCCGAGATATCCGCTCCTGGCGTGGACATCCTGTCGACCGTGCCGTACTCGGGGACCGTGATAAGCTCCCCGACGGGATACGCAAGCCTCAGCGGCACTTCGATGGCTACACCCCACGTGAGCGGCGCCGTCGCGCTCCTCCTGCAGATGCACCCCAGCTGGACACCGACGATGGTGAAATCCGCTGTCGTCAGCAACCCCACGATCCTCAACGAGTCCCTATGGGCCGCTGGCGCGGGCGAGATATGGATCCCCGGCGCCGCCGAAGAGACCCTGTTCTCCTCGACGCCCATGCTGTCATACGGCCTCGCTGGCTCTTCCTCGCAGTCGATGACGGTGACCAACACCGGCACGACAGCTACATACAGCGTGTCATCATCCGACTTCTACTCACTCACGGCGAATGGTTCCTTCCCGGAGGCCGTGCACACGGACATGTCGAGCGCATCGCCATCGTCAGTGTACCTGATCTCCGGGAGCTCAGGGCCAGTGACGCTGACAGTGGCCACCCCGCCAGTATCATCGGATGAGGGATACTACGCCGGGAACCTCTTGCTCGAGTCGAGCTCTGGCACCCTGAGCATCCCGTTCGGGTTCGTCATACTCAGCACGCTCAACGTCCATGTCTACGACGCATCCGGCGCTGAGGTGTTCGACCCCTACGGCGGCGTGTGGGTCTACGACATCCCGGACGCCAGCTTCGCCATGGGCCTCAGGGGCGAGATGAACCCCGTGCCGCCCGCCACATTCTTCCTCCCGTCAGGCACATATGCCGTCCACGCGCTGGGGCACCAGCTGCTGTACACGTACTCCGATCCATACGTGCTCTCGTCCACCGTGACCGTCGGCATGCTCGAGACGGTCGATGTGGACATCTACATGGCCGATGCGCACAAGATGACGCTCGACCTCGAGACCGAGGACGGACAGCCCATCTATGTCAAGGACTACAGGGTCTACTGCAGGTACGAGGGTGCCAGGAACATCTCGTTCGACCTCACAGGTTCCGACTATTCTATCGTCGGCGCCGAGGTCTTCTCCATACCCCATTCCATGGATGTGTATGTCAGCGACACATCCGCCGAGATCGGCATATCGATCGCTGGCTTCGCGTACACGCCCGCCATGTGGAGCTTCATGAACCTCAACTGGCAGCACTGGTACGAGTACATCAGCGGCTCGTCGACCGCGTTCATGGTCGAGGCCAGCGCGGACCTACAGTACCTGCTCGCGTGGGAGTTCGACGGTGTCGACTTCTCGGCGCCCTCGGTCCTCACATGGGACGAGTCGTCGGCCGCCGTGTTCGAGACCGAGTACGACATACCCGGCACGATCACTGACCCGTGGTGCAACTGGGGCTCTCACAGGGCCATGGGCGGAGACGCCACCTTCTATGTCCGCAGGGACACCGACACATCCCTCAACCCGTTCTTCTCAGGCATGACCAGGAAGACCGTCGTGACGGGCACGTTCTCCGAGCTGTACTTCCCCAGGAGCGTCGTGGGAGGTTATGTGGAGCGTCAGTTCTTCGTGGCCGACTACGACCACCTCCTCGAGTCCACCGCGGCCGGGGTGTTCCTGCCAGACAGGAACTACCTGGAGCCGCTCGAGCCGTCGAGCGACGAGCAGAGGCTCGGGTCAGGGCCGTTCTACCCCTCCCTATTCACCGAGAGCACGGACGGCTCACTCGTGCTCTACCACCCGCTCCTGCGGGACCAGTCGGGCGCACGCGTGGGCGGGTCGTACATCCCGTCCATGAGCCTTTACAGGGACGGAGGCCTCATAGGCATATACCAACTCTCCGAGTACCTGGCCAGGCCTGACGCGAAGCGCGTCGTCGACCTGTTCGGCTCCGGAACCTATGTGGCAACCATCAACTACATGCCGACGTCCCAGGTGACCAGCAGCGTCGCGATGGAACTCGGCTTCACAGTCCCGTCGGTTGACCGCGACCCGCCCAGGGTCACCGGCCTCGAGATGTCCCAGCGGTTCGTCCCAGGCGCGTCCGTGCCCGTGTCTCTCGATGTCGTCGATTCGATGTCATCGATCACCGTCGAGCTCAGATGGCGCGCGGGCCCGGCCGATACTTGGAAGTCCCTTACCGTGTCTTCGTCTGGCAGCACGTACAGCGTCTCGATACCCACGACTGAGGCTACGGCCTCGATAGACCTCGAGGTGACAGTCACGGACTCCTACTCCAACTACATGTCCGCCGTGCTGACCTCTGCCTCGCTCGCGCAGATACCTGTCGTGTTCGAGCTCGCCCCGGAGAGTCCCACGGTCGAGTACAGGGATGCGACGGTGTCCGTGGTCCTCGAGGGCCAGCTGACGGACATGTCCGGCAACCCGTTGAGCGCGACCGCCGGAGTACCGATCGAGCTGTTCTCGGGCGACCAGAAGGTCGCCATGGTCCTGGACGAGTACGTGCTCGGCACGACGCACACGCACAACGGCGACATACGGTTCCAGTGGATGCTCAACCCGACGACCCTGTTCACAGGTACGGGTCAGGATGTCCAGGTCACGGCCACGTTCGACCTTGGCGTCTACGAGAGCATCTCAGTCTCGTTCACTCTCACATCCGTCCCCAGCGACGCTGTGGCACCGGTCATAGAGCTCGTATCTCCCGCGGACGGTTCGCTGATGGCCTCTGGCGCAGTCGTGGACCTGGACGTGACGGACGATGGCGCAGTCGATGTGCTGTACTCATTGGACGGCGGGGCTTTCGTCACGCTCGCGGAGCCGTGGGACATCTCCACATCCTCGTGGAGCGATGGCGTGCATGCCCTCGGCGTCACGGTCATGGACGACGACGGGTTCACAGTGACAGCATCATATTCATTCGATGTCGACGCGGAAGCCCCTGAGCTGGAGATCGTCCAGCCCGCGCTGGCCAGCCAGGTCCCGCTCGGGTTCGAGATGATCATCAGCGTATCCGACAGGCACCTGTCAGGCGTCTCATACTCTCTCGATTCGTCAGCGTCCGTCCCCATCCTATACCCGTACACGGTCGACATGGCCGGGTGGTCGGTGGGGATGCACGTGGTCGCGGTCGAGGCTGCTGACGAGGTCGGGCACGAGAGCTCGGAGTCAGTGTACTTCGAGATCGTGAACAGCACGATCGTCGCGATGCTGTCGAACCCAGAGGACGGCTCTTACATAGTCTCGGGCACGCCCCTTCAACTCCTGGTCTACAGCACTGGCACCGCTACATGCTCGTGGAGCAACGGCGGCTCGTGGACAGTGTTGTCGTCCCCCTACGCCATCCCGACGGACGGCTGGGCAGAGGGCGCGTACGATGTGTCCGTGCAGGCCACCGACGACCTCGGGGGATCAGTCGCGTTCTCGTTCACGGTCACGGTCGACGACACCGTCCCAGAGATAGTCCTCATGTGGCCTCTCGCCGGGGCGTATGTCACCCCGGACGATATTGTATCGTTCCAGGTAACAGATGATTACCTAGACTATGCGGTTTGGAGCGTTTTGGGCATATCTGAAACGACCACATCCGGCACATTCACGGTATCCCTCTCATCGGTCGAACTCGACGGCTCGTTCTCCTTGACGGTGCACGCCTACGACCTCGCGGGGAACTCGGCCGAGGACGCGATAGCGTTCACCATGGACCTCTACGACCCCCTCATAGGGATCGCGGGCGTTGCCTCGGGCGACTCGGTCCTTCTGGGCGAAGGCCTCCTGATAGAGGCGAGCGACAGCCACCTGATGGACATGTCGCTGTCCTTCGACGGGGGCGGGGCCGTGGCGGGCTACCCTGGTATGACCATCAGCACGGACGCGCTCGCGCTCGGGTGGCACGAGCTGGTCCTGACAGCGTCCGACCTCTCGGGACGCATCACGGTCACTGAGCTCTCGATATATGTGGACGGGACTCCGCCGGAAGTGCAGCTGACAGGGCCGGTCGAGTTCGTGGCGGACGAGCCCCTCACCCTGACCACAGCCGCATCTGACGACTTCGCGGTCGCGGGCGGGCTCGCGTACTACGAGCTCGAGGACGGCGGGTACGGTTCCGTAGCCATGTCAGTATCGGGCTCCGAACTCGTGGCCGCAATCCAGTCGGCCCTCCTCTGGGACGGCATGGAGATCTATGTCTTGGCCCAGGACGAGGCGGGCAACTCGGCCGAGAGCGACCACGTGGTCGCCGTCGAGGTGTCGTCGTTGTCCGATGGCTCCGGGGGCGCATGGTACTCCTCCGCTATCGGCCTGGCATCGATCGGTGCGGCCGCCGTCGTGATTGCGATCGCAGTCCTCATGCTCTCAAGGCGCAGGTCCGGGACCGTGTCCGATCATCCCGCGGAGAGGCCGCGCAGGCCGGTCTATTCGGTGCCCGAGGCCAGGGTCGTCTCCGCTCCTGCACAGGTAGTCCGCGTTGTGCCAGCAGAGGCCCAGCGCAAGGCCGCGAGCCCATCCGCAACAGGTCGCGTCCGGTCAGACTCATACGCCCGCCAGGCGATCCTCGACCAGGTGCCGAGCATGAGCTCGAGCGCGGGCGTGGCTGGAGCGGTCGTCATCGGCAGGACCGTCATGGAGCCCGCCCCGCAGCCTCGCGAGGAGGACGATGTGGACTACGGCGAGCTGATCGAGCGCGAGCTCATCCAGGGCGTGTTCAAGAGGTCCGCGTACCAGGACATGGCCAAGGACACTCATGTCTGGTCCACGGTCGCTCCAGTCCCTCCAGAGGAGAGGATCATATCCGCCTTGAGGCTGAAGAGGCTCATGGACGGCGAGGCCCTGGACGACGACACGCTCTTTTGACAACACGTGCGCCTATGCCGCGGTCGCGGAAGGTCTTTCCTGACCTGGCCCTGTCTTCTCCTTCTTGTCCAGCCACCTGACGATCAGGAGCCAGAAGACGGTGATGCACGCGACGAATATCAGTATGCCTATGTACGCGTGGACGAACGCGAGGGCGGGGTGGCCGTAGGCGATGCCGACCATGATCGTTATGGTCATCCTGATGATGTTGGACGCCCAGGTGACCAGGAGGCCGATGCCCAGGCCGATGCCGATGTTCGCGTCCAGCTTGCGGTATCGCGTCAGTACGAACGCCAGGAACGCGGAGAAGAACAGTCCGGCGGAATAGAGCCCACTGCACCCGACGCCGATCCCTAGCCTCAGGAGCCTGTCGTCGTGGACGTACTCGATGATGTTCGCAAGGCCGATCCCGTCCAGCTCCAGGATTGCGGTGACATGGAACCCCAGGAGGTCTAGGAAGGTCACGACGGGCAAGGTCACGAAGTAGTGCTCGGTATAGGATGTGATCTCGTAGTGCGACTCCCCCGTGACGATGTAGTACGTGCGCCAGATGACCACGAACACGACCGTCAGGAACATGAGGTACAGCACGACGAAGTCCTTGACGTCGGCGAATGCGCTGGGGCCGGAGTAGTATACTACGAGCGACATGCCCAGCAGGGTGACGATGAAGTCCTCCATCTGCAGGTTCGTCTCCCCGTTCACGATTATCTTCCAGGTGGACCACGAGAAGAGCAGCAGGAACCCCAGCATCGGGATGACCATCCTGCACCGGTCCTTCGACATGAACCTGGAGAGGATGTCCACGAGGAGCCCATGGGCGTTCTCGTCCTCCGGGACGGCCAGCAGCTTGGCGGAATAGATGGCCAGGGCGCATCCCGCGGCCACCATGATCAGTTCGACCAGAAGGGCGGAATGCCCCATGTAGTGGTTGTACAACGCCCCCGCGACGAGCATCGACCCTAAGAGCAGGAGCCACTCACCCTTCAATATCAACGTTGACGTCAGACAATCTCAAGCATATTAAACTCTTCTTCGAGTCGAGGTCCAGCGTATCGGTCACTGGGCCAGTGAGTGCCCGCGCAAGTCGGCTCGGGCCGTCACTCTTCGGACATGGGCTCGAGGCTTCGATTGCTGGCTGCTGATGGGGGCGAGCGCGCGAGCAACAGTGCCGCGGTGATCGTGGCCAGGAGCAGGACGGCCATCTCCGCCATGGTCGACATGCCTATCGACGCGGTGGGGAGGAAGATCCCTATGGCGAGCGCGAACGCGGGGACGCTGAGCATGCATATGGCCGCCATCGCCGAGAGCCGCACGAACGGCCTGGTCAGGACCCTCAGCTCGTACGTGTCCCCGGGCTCGCATGACAGAGCCGCCCATGCAATGAACAGGGACGGGATGTACAGCGTGGCGGCCGCAGCCAGGACGGCGCCGATGTCTGTGAGCGTGCCGAAGTCGGCGGCCAACGCGGACGCTGTCAGGACTATCAACAGTCCCAGGACCGATGAGGGCCTGTAGGCTATCGCCAGACCGAGTATCGTCAGCAGTATGCCTATGAGCATCGGCATCAGGGTCGAGAGGGTCACCATGGAGAACAGTAGCATCACGCTGCCAGAGGCCACGACGACCGATATCTTCGTCGCATTAGTGACAGTTGTCATGCCATGCCCCTCCTGACGCTCCTGACGATCCTGGCTGTTGTGTCAGCAGGCCCTATCCGTAGGAAAGTGGCCCCGGCCCTTCTCAGGGCGGCCTCGACCTTCACTCCCTCCGAGAGTCTCATGTACAGCCGCTCCCCCTCGGTCATGTCCAGGACCTTGTCCGGCGAAGCGTACCAGTCCTCGTAGGTCTGTATCACCAGGAGCCTGTTGCCCGTCCGTTGGCATAGCCTGGCGGTCGATAGGACTGAGTCGCGCGATGACACGAGGTCCGAGACGACTATGAACAGCAGCTCCTGCCCCTTGCTGCGGGCGATGATGCTCCTCGCGACGCCTTCGAGCCCGAGGACGGCACCGCGTTTCCCATTTGTGAGTTTGACGGCGCGCACTGCCTCCAGGAACGCGGCCCCCTCCCCTCCGTTGTTGGCAGCTGGGGAGAAGCTCTCGCGCTCAGTCACTGGCTGCGCGGGCGTCTCGGGCTCCGCCTCGACGACGGCCCCGGGGATGCCTCTGAGCGCCTTCGAGATGCGTTCGAACTGGTGCTTGCCGAGCGCGGGCGGGACCTGCCCGGTCACGGTCACCTCGTCGTAGGTGGCTACGCCTGCTGGATGGAAGCTGCTGAGGAGCACGTTCGACAGCTGCAGCCCGAGGTCCACTGCGTGGTCGACCTTGGCCATCCCTCCTCTCACGAGCCGCATGCTCCTGCTGCAGTCGACGAATATCATCGTCTTCAAGGTGCCTTCTTTCTTGTACATCTTGGTCATGAGCCTGCCAGTCTTCGACAGACCCTTCCAGTAGATGTCCCTGGTCTTGTCTCCGGGGACATGCTCCCTGAGACCGTCGAACTCGAACTCCCTGAGCACCACCGCGGGAGTCCTCGACATCCCCGCGTACTCGAAGTGTTCCCTGCCAGCGATCTTCCTGGCCACGTCGAAGCTCTCCTTGTGTGTGTGCACATCCAGGGAGTGCCTGTCCTCGAAGGACTGGGTGTGATTGTAGAGGCCGAAGGCGTCGGTCCTGTGCACCAGGAGGTTCCCGACGGTGTGGGCGCCTCGTCTGGTGGGGATGAAGGAGTATCTGAACGAGGAGACGGACTTCGCCGGGATGTTCGCGTCGATCTTGTTGTTCCCAGTCCCCAAGATGCTGTCCTCAGGTAGCAGGTCCTCGAGGGTCGCGCGGAGAGGGACATCGTCAAGGTTCGTTATCTGGAGCTTCACCGCCACGGGCTCCTGGGCGAAAGCCATCTTGTCGAGCACCTCATGGTCGACCAATAGCCTGGACCTCGACAACTCCCATGCGAACCGCTCGTGGGCATAGACCAGCATCGTGATGACGGCCGCGCACACGATCACCCATGCGACTGCCATGAGCAGGAAGCCCGCTAGGGCGAACGTGACGCAGGCAGTCAGAAGCACAAGTCCCAGAGGAGATATCTGCAAGGCACTCACTCTTGAGCCGTCATCATCTCTCTTCCTTGAAATCCCCTTTCGGCACCGCGATCTGGGACATCAGCGAGTCGGTCACGCTGGCCTGTGTCTGGCCATCGAGCTCAGCCTCAGGAGAGAGTATGAGCCTGTGATCGACTACCTTGTGGACCATGGCCTTGACATCGTCCGGGATGATGTAGTCCCTGCCGGACAGGAACGCGTGTGCCTTCGATGCGAGCATCAGGTGTATGCCGCCCCTGGGGCTGAGGCCGAGCTCCAGCTGATCCAGTCCCCTGGACGCGCGCATTATGTCCCTGACATATCCGAGGACGGATTCGTGCGTGTGCACATCCGTGACCGCGTCCTGCATGAGCTCGATGTCCTTGCTCGTGAGCACGCCCTTCGGCTCCTCGGTGATGATGCCTTTCAGCTTCAGGAGCCCCAGCTCCGCCTCCGAGTCGAGGTAGTCCATCTTGCTCTTGATCATGAACCTGTCCACCTGCGCTTCTGGAAGCGGGTAGACGCCCTCGGTCTCGATAGGGTTGAGGGTCGCGACCACCATGAACGGGTTGGGCAGGTCGAAGGTCGTGCCCTCGATCGTGACCTTCCTCTCCTGCATGGCCTCGAGGAGGGCGGACTGGGTTTTCGGAGGCGCCCTGTTTATCTCGTCAGCCAGGACGATGCTCGCGAACAGCGGCCCCCTCCTGAGCTCGAACTCCATCGTCTTCTGGTTGTAGAAGTAATGGCCGGTGATGTCAGCCGGCAGCAGGTCCTGCGTGAACTGTATCCTCCTGTACGATATCCCGGACACCTGCGTGAAGGTCTTCGACAGGGTCGTCTTGGCCACCCCTGGTACCCCCTGCATGAGCAGGTGCCCCTCGGTTATGAGGCATGTGAGGAAGTCCTCGACCTGCTCCTCATACCCGATGACGACCTCGCCTATCTCTCCCTTCATCCTCCCCAGTATGTCCTCCGCGTACTGTGGGGACACTCCCTCTCCGTCGCTCATCTTGTCACGTCTTCCTGATGAACATGCCCGGCATGTGGCATTCCACGCCTGAAGTTGTCTGCCGGTCGAAACCAGCTACTGCAATCCTGTGCCCGTTCATGAATGTTGCGTAGGTGGGGCTCGGTCGCTCGAGATGCATGGCCACAGGCCAGTATCACCCGAACATGCTGTCCAGCGTGGCGATGTCCGCCTCGTGCAACTTCTCGAAGAAGGCCACCTCGTCCACCGCGCCAGTGATGTCCGTGGATCCATTCATGATCATCTTCGGGACGCCCATGACAGAGTGCCGGGCCGCGAGTTCTTGGAACGCGGATGAGTCTATGACGTCCGTCGAGACGTTGGGCGATCCTATTGCCGCCCTGTAGGCATGGCGGGCGACGGTCGGGCAGAACGGGCAGGTCGTGAGCACGAACACCTTGATGTCCGCCTTTCGCCGGACCTTCGACAGTGACTCTTTCGCCTTCGAGGACAGATGGGGCGACGAGTTCGATAGTTCGACCACCGCATCCACGAGTGCCTGAGTCTCGTATCCGACCGGCGCCCCGTAGTACCTTATCCTGGCGAAGCCATCCTTCATGAGTACGAGGCACGGCCAGTTCTCTATGTGCATGGACTTGAGCCGCTCGTTCCTGCCCCTGTCAGCCTCCTCCACCTTGAGGATGATCTTCGGACTGAGCGCGGCGATCGACCGGGCGACCTGGAGCAGCTCTTTCGATGAAGCCGTCCCTTCCTCGACGAAGAGGAGGATCGTCACCTCCTCCTTCATCTCTGGCGGTTGTTTCAGGCCTCCAACGTCCGTTCTCACAGCCGTGCCAACCATGGCCTGGCCACTCCTCTCCTCGAACCCACACACTGTCGCTGTCTGCTAATCCCGTTCATCGTATTTATCTCATTGCGACGCGACAGGCGAAAGAGATAAAGATGTCGCAGTGGCTGGTCCCAGTGGAAGGAGCGGTCAGTCATGGCGAACGAGGTCAAGAAACCCACAGAGGCGAAGAATGAGGATGAGATTAGGCGCGCTGTGAGGGAACACTACAAGGAGCTAGCGCTCAAGGAGGTCCCATGCTGCGGTTCTGGCCCGTCCACCATGTGCGGCTGCGGCCTTTATGCAGAGTCCGATGTGGCCTCTCTGCCGTCCGAATCGGTCTCCGTCAGCGCTGGCTGCGGAAACCCGACCGCGATCGCTGACCTGAAGGCGGGCATGACCGTTGTCGACCTGGGCAGCGGGGGCGGCATCGACGCGTTCCTGTCGTCGAAGAACGTGGGCCCGAAGGGGAAGGTGTACGGGATAGATGCGACCCCTGAGATGATTCACCGGGCCAGGAAGACGGCGCGGGAGAACGGATTCGATAACGTGGAGTTCAGGCTCGGAGAGATCGAGCACATCCCTCTTCCGGATTCGTGTGCGGACGTGGTCATCTCGAATTGCG
>JBFYNF010000051.1:0-2948 GCA_041304525.1 Thermoplasmata archaeon
CCGTCGGGCCGATATCCATCATGCCGACGAGGGGCCTCGAGGGCATGATCTCCGAGGGCCAGCCGACGAGCGTGGTCTGCGTCCCGAGGATGAAGGCGGCCATCTCGATAAACAACTACGGTCTGAGGCAGGGCGCGAGGATCACGTGCCCTCCCAACCTCGAGATGATGGCCGTGCCGGTGGGGCCGATGCCGATGCGAGGGCCGGCCCAGAGCCCTGCGTACCCCGCGTATGGCGCGCCCGTGCAGCAGCCGCAGACGGCTCCTATCGAGGAGCCTCCCCCGCCGCCTCCGGAATGAGCCCGTGTGAGTGCAAGCTGCACGATCATGGCGATGATTCTTGGAAAAGGGCTTAGAGCGCGGAGGCGATGAACCCCTCAGCGGCGAGACTGTGACCAAGAGCCGCGGCGAGTTCATCATGACAGATGCCGACGTGCTCTCGGGGAAAGTCGCGTGCGCGCACGCGCTGTTGATGAGGCAGCGGGCGCTCGTGGACCACGGGGTCAAGTGGATGGAGATGAACCTGAGCTAGAGCCCATCCGCGGGCGGGGGCGGAACCCCGTCGAAGGGTTGATGCCATGCCGTGGTCATTGTCGTGACCGATGCGTATGTGTGCTTCTGGAGGGCCATCGCTGCCGATAAGGGCAAGACTGAAGGACACGGACTCCCAAGCCCATTTCTCGGGGGCGACCGCGAGGTGGGACCCTTGGACACTCGTCGCCGTCGGCGCGATCATACTGGGATTCTTCCTGTACCTCTACACCCTCGATCTCATCCGATGACCGAATCCTCCACGGTGCGCATCTGGCCACTCACTATCGCCGAGTACGCCGCCTATGACCCCGTCATGAAGGACCGACCGTTCATATAGCGCAATCGCGAATCCAAGTGCAGGGGTCGGCGATACGGTGGTTCGCAAGGGTTCTGTGCTGTTCGAGGCGGCAAAGCGTCTGGTCGTCGCGTTCATCGCATTCATCGTGATTCTCACAATCGTCTTCTGGGCGTTCAGGATCGCCCCAGATGATTCCTACAAGGAGTACTTAGGGGTCGATATCCGGCCCGGGGACCAGACGCCTGTGGAGGGCCTGAGCCTCGACGAGCCGCTGATCGTGCAGTACTTCGACTATCTCGGGGACACTCTCCGAGGGGACCTCTACGTATCCACCTCATACGGCAATGATCCGGTGACCGAAGTCGTATTCCAGCATGCCACGTCCACAGTGGTCCTGTTCGTGATATCCTTCGCACTGTCGACGTTGGTCGCCATCCTGTATGAGAGGTTCTTCGCCCCCCCGAAAGGCAGCCTGAGGGACTGGCTAGGGAGCTCCCTCGCCGCCCTCTTCATCTCGGTCCAGATCGCAGGACTAGGTTACGCTTTGATCGCGTGGAACGTCAGGACGGACGGCCCCTTCGACTGGACTCTCCGCGGGTTCAACTCGTGGCTTCGCAACGTGGACCTGGCCGGTCTACCGGCCGCGCTTGCCAGCATGGCCCTGCCCCTGATGGCATCGGTCTGCGTCATCTCGCCTCTCATCTGGCTCTTCATCCGCCATGGACGGGAGGACACAGGGCAGGATGGGCGGGCTGGGATGATGGTTGGCGTCCTCGCGCGACTGAGGGCGACCGGGCCCGGCCCCATCTTCCTCGTCTCGTGGGCCATGCTATGCACCATCGTGCTTGAGGCGACGTTCTCCTCGCGCGGTCTCGGGCTGACGATGCTCGATGCCGTCGAACACATGGACCAGGTTCTGGTGATGGGGTGCATCGTCATAGTCGCCCTCCTCGTCCTGGTCGCCTCGACGGTGTTCGATGTCCTCCTGGTCATCGTCCCCGAGGAGCCGGGGCCGAGCGGGGCGAAGAGGACGCCCGCGGCCGCTGAGGGATTCCGTAGTCCCCTCTCGCTGAGGTGTATCGTACTGCCATTGTGGGCGTCGATCAGGAGGGACCGGTCGGCGATGGCCTCCCTGACCGTGCTCATCGTCCTTGTGTCAGTGGCGTCCCTGGCCCCCGTGCTGTCGATGGTGGACGGCAACCCGGCATCGACGGAGAACTGCACGGTGGACCTCCTCGTCAGCCCGTCCCTGACGCCGTCCCCCGATACGGGGATCGTGCACCTGCTCGGGACGGACCAACTCGGCAGAGACCTGTACTCGCTGATGCTGTACGGGGCGAGGGGTCCGCTGGCCATGGTCGGGCTCATCGCTGGGCTGGCCTTCCTGCTCGGATGCGCCGCGGGCCTGCTCGGTGCGACGTCTGCGGGGGCGCCTGCGGGCGTGGTGCGGGCCCTGAGCGTGCCCCTCAGAGGAGTGACGTACGCATTCGCGTCTGTCGGGCTCGTCGTCCTCGCATACCATCTCGTGGTAGCCAGGCGGATGGACCTGGTCGAGTACTCCCTCTTCTTCACCCCCCTGTTCATGGGATGGGCGTGGGAGTGGGTCGCGGTGCCGGCGTACAAGAGTTCCATGGCGACCATGGCGGAGGGCGTCCCTGCGAGATCGCTCTCGTGGACCCGTTCGATGCGGCTGGTTGCCTCGAGGTCGCTCAGGGTCGCGAAGTACGCCGTAGTGGTAGGCCTCCTGCTCGCAGCCATGTACTATACCACTGCCGCGATGTGTGTGGACCCGTGGCCGGGAGAGTATCCGACATGGGGTGGGATTCTCATCGACGCGATGTACTCCCTCTCGCTTCTCGCGGGGCCACAGACGCACTTCCTCGTCCCGTTCATCCTCCTCACGCTATTGGGCGCGTGCGCGTACGTGCTGCTGGACCGGCTCGAGGGTGCTATCGGAGAACACCCCACTTAGGGTGGTCCGTCATCCCGATTCCGCCAAGGGCTCGCTCACGTCAGCTGGTCGCAGACGACCTCGAGTGCGACACTGAAGGTGTCTCGACCGTCGATACGGTGGTATGCCCGCGTCCCCGGCGTTCATTCGGCGTCCCGGATACCAT
>JBFYNF010000052.1:0-2613 GCA_041304525.1 Thermoplasmata archaeon
TGACCTCGACGGTGCCGTCCTGGATCCTCCTTAGGACCAGCGCTGCGGCATCGATGTCCATGTTCTCCCACAGGGTCTTCGCGAGGGCCTCCTCGAGGATGGGCGAGTGCTCGAAGACATCGATCAGCCTGGAGATGTTGAGCATCTTGTAGTCCGCGTCCTTCCTGACGGCCCCGAACTTCTTGGCTACATGGACGAACTGCCATCTGAGGTACGAGGAGTTGCGGACCATGAGCCTCATGAGCTGCCCCAGCGTGTCGGGGTCGGCCTCCTTCAGCGTCCTGACGACGTCCTTGGCGCCGAGCCCGCGAGGAGTCTCGAGGACTATCGCGTACGGTTCGGTCTGGACGCCTATGCTCTCTCCGTACCTTGCGGTCAGGAGGGTCGTGACCAGCTTGGCCAGGGTCTCGTTGACCTTGGTCCCGAAGCAGCAGTTGATGACGATGACCCCGACCCCTTGTTCGACGGTCACCAGCTTGTCCGTCGGGAGGGGGGATTCCCCCTGCGAGCGGATCCATCGGTCGACTTCGCCCTTCGTCCCGGCGTCCCCGGGGTAGATGTCCAGGATCCTGAGCCGCCTCATCGCCCCGACCTCCTGGGCGACCTCGTACGGCACAGGGATCTCCTCGCCGACCCACGACGGCGTCGCGGCTATCTCGTGGACCTCCTCCACGATGACCTCGTCCTCCTCGACCTCGATGACCCTCCAGGTCCTGCCCCTGGTCACGAAGGTGGCGTAAGGCTCGGCGCAGGTGGCGACGAAACTCTCGTCGAGTGTTCCGATGATGCTGCGTGACGAGACCTCCCGCACCCTGTAGGTCCTCTCGTCGGGGATCATCGAGATGTTGTCGAAGAAGTGCCTCATCCCGGCGGTCTTCCTCCGGAAGCTCTTCTCGTCGTCCCAGACGAGGTGCAGCTCCGCGAGGAGCCTGAGGACATCGTCGAAGTCCTTCCTGAACAGCGCCCTGAAGGCGTAGGTCCGCCTCACCGTCGCGAACGCCTGCTCCTTGTCCACCCTCGGCTCTGTGAGGGTCATGGCGACGAGCTGGTTGGCGAGCACGCTCATCGGGTTGCTCCGTATCCTGAACCGCTCCAACTCCTCGACCATCGCCCGCCGGGCGATGACCAGGCTCTCAGCGGTCTCACCCGGCTTGGTCGTGACTATGGTGCCGAACGATATCGCGTCGTGCCGGTGCCCTGACCTCCCCACCCTCTGGATGAGTCGCGTCACCTGCCTAGGCGAGTTGAACTGTATGGTGAAATCCGCGGAACCGACGTCTATCCCCAGCTCCAGCGAGGACGTGCATATGATCGCCTTGAGCCTCTCCGACTTGAAGTCGTCCTCCATCTGTACCCGGATGTCCTTGGACAGCGAACCGTGATGCACTCCGACCGGGAACGCCTGGTCCCAGACATGGTAACTCACCCCGAGGGCCTCCGCGTAGTCCCTGGTGTTCACGAAGAAGAGCGTCGACCTGTGCGACTCGATCAGGTCCCTGCAACGTCTCATGCATGCGACGTGCTTGAGGTCCGTCTCGAGCTTGTCGGCAAGCGTCTTGTCCTTCGGGTCCTCGGGGGGAGACACGACATCGATCCGCATGTCCTTGACCGCGGAGATCTTGAGTGTGACGACATCCCTGTCCACGCCAGCAAGGTAGTTGGCGATCTCCTCGACCGACCCGACGGTCGCGGACAGCCCGATCCTCTGGAACTCGCCCGCCAGGAGGACCAGTCTCTCCAATCCCCCGGCGAGCTGCGCGCCGCGCTCGTCCTCCGCCAGCTCGTGGATCTCATCCACCACGACGTGCCTCACGCTCGTCAGGTGGCGCCGGAGGTTCCTCCCGGTGAAGAGCACCTGGAGCGTCTCTGGCGTCGTGATGAGCACGTCGGGCGGATCCCTGGACTGAGCCGTGCGCTCCGCCTGAGTAGTGTCGCCGTGCCTAACGGCTATCCGCAACCCGAGCGTCTGGCCGTACTCCTCGATCCTGGTGAGAAGATCCCTGTTCAGGGCCCTCAGGGGAGTGACATACACGCATCGGATCCCTCCCCTCGGCTCCTTCGCGAGTTCGTTCAGGACCGGCAGCATGGCCGCCTCCGTCTTGCCGATCCCGGTCGGGGCCACAAGTAGCACGTGCCGTCCTGCCAGGACCAGTGGCATGGCCCTCCTCTGGGCCTCTGTCGGCTCTGTGATGCCCCTCTTGAGGAGCAGGGTCACGAGCCGTCCGTCAATCTCCTCGAAGCCGTTCATCCTAATCGGTCCACTGGAACCTGTGCGTATTAACCTTTTACCCCCCATGTCGAAAGAACCCCTCGAAGGCCGCCGTGACCACGGGCCCCGGCAGGGCACGCGGGATGCATTCGCTCGGGCGAATCCTTCTAGTTTTGTACTACAACGATTATATAGCAAAATATTGGATTGACGCCTAGTCAGTAGTGGTCGATGGACACTTGTGTCCATTGTCACACACGGAGCATCGGGGGAGTATGATGAACAGAAGCCTTCAGTCAGTGCTTGTTGCAGGAATTCTGGTCCTGTCCGCCATAACGGCCATGGCCGTCGCCGCATCGGCCGAGACGACGACGTTCATGGACGAGCTCTTGGACACGGACAGG
>JBFYNF010000053.1:0-7118 GCA_041304525.1 Thermoplasmata archaeon
ACGCTCATCTCATGGGACAAGTTGAAGAGCGGGAAGCATCTGGCCGTCTCGAAGCTCTGACGCCAGGTCATCTCGAGCCTTTCGAAGTCGCCTTCTTCTTCCCCGCGGGCTTGGGCTCGGCAGCGGCGGCCTTCGCCGTGTCAGGCTTCGAGAACGGCTCCGGCCAATCGACCGTATGAATGCTCGGCGAGCCTTCCCTGTCCCGGAAATACTGCTGATAGAACTCCTCAGCGACGTTCGGGACCACCGGTGCGACTAGCTTGAGAAGTCCCAGCCCCGTCGACCACATGACATACCATGACGCCTCGTCCTTGCTGTCGAGACGTTTGCCCTCCGTTGACAGGTAGCCAGCGGATATGTCGTTCGCGATGTACTCCTCCACCAGCCTGAGGGCTTCCACGGGCCTGCCATCCTGTACCCGGTCATCCACCTTCGCGGCCATTACGACGAAGGACTCGAGGAGCATCTTGTCGGCCTCCCGCAGGACCAGCAGCTCTGTGATGGGCTTGACCTTGATCCGTTTTGTAATGAACTCTTCCAAGCTCCAGAGCTGCTTCCACAGACGGGTCTCCTGGCGCCTGAGATCGAGAAGCGCCCTCGCGTCCGAGTACTCCCTCGTCTGTATAGCTGTGGAAAGATTGCGGATAGAATCCTGGATAGGATCGACCTGCACCCCACTCCTGCTGAGCGCGGGCGTGAGCTTCAAGACGTCCTTGATATAACCACGCAGGTGACCGTGCCACTCGAGTCTGTCCTCGAGCAGGTCCTTGGCCATCATCATGTTCGTCATCGCCTGATCGAACCTGCCCTCCCTATACGCACCTATCGAATCGACAACCAGTTCCTCAATGTCCTGGCAGAACACCGCAGCCTTCCGCGCCTGGACCACGAGGTCTCTCACGGCCCTGTAGGTCGAAAGCAGATTGACGCTGTTGAAGTTCCTCCCCTCGAGTATCCGGGCAGCTACGTCGGATATGCTCCTGTCCCTACTGAACACGCACTCCACGAGCGCAAGCTCGCCAGCATCGGACTGCGTCAGACGCCCTAAGCTAGCTCGGACCTGCTCCCTCACCTTGGCATTGTCTATGCTGTAGTGCTTGAGGAGTACAGGGACTATTGCGAGAGGATTCTTCCTGCCGTGCTCCTCGATCCGGTCCAGCATCTTGCGTCTCCTGCCCGGAACGAACGACGACAGGTCAGAGACCATGTGCCTATCAATCCTGAGACTCTCGACGTCCTTCGACATCTCGACGTCGGCATCGCTTACATACATCTCCCTGCTCAAGACAGACACCTGGCACGTTCGGATGAGGATGCGCATACATAAGCCTTTTCGGTTCCGCGCCCCAGCGCATGCCTCACATCCCTCCTCAGGGTACTGGCAAAGGTTATCATGAGCCGACGCGGTACAGGGCAGAGGGAGATATGCATATGGGGTTCCTGGAAGATATTTGGGACAAGCTCTACAACGGGCTCATAGCGGGGATACCGAATGCGATTGTGTTGATTATCGGCGGAGTGATATTCCTCTTAGTGGCGCTGCTGATCATAATGATCGTCAGAGGAGTCCTCAGGAAGGTCTTCGGAAGGATGCCGATGAACAAGAAGGTCAGCGGCCTCATTGTGACGATGATCTACGCGCTGATGCTCTTCACAGTCTTGGTAGCCTTCCTCGAGATGATAGGACTGGGACAGATAGCATTGGCGCTCGGAGTCGCAATCGCATTCATAGCATTGGCCGTCGGCTTGGCCATGAACACTGTCCTCGGGGACTTCGTGGCCGGCGGATTCCTGCTTGGCGAGAAGGACTTCGGCGAGGGCTTCCTGGTTGAGGCCGCGGGAGTGAAGGGGACCGTCGTGGACGTCGACATGCGGAAGACGCGGATCCAGGGGGAAGACGGCATATACTATGTGATACCGAACAAGGCCGTAGAAAGCGCAACCTGGAAGGTCTTCAAGAGGCCCGCCAAGGTCGAGAAGAAGCTGTTCTGACCTCGGACCGTCTCAAACCCCTTCCCTTGTTCTTATTTCGCCGATGCTCGGGAACTTGAGCACGCTCCCGCGGGAGAACGAGATCGGCACGAATGAGTCAGTGTTCAATCCCGACAATATGGGGGACATGCTCCCTAGGTCCGTCTCTGCCAACACATCGACACCTCCTGCGACTATGCTCAAAGCCGGAAGCACCAGCAGCTGACGCTCTTGGAGGTACAGGAAGCAGCTGTCCTTGACCCCGGCCCCGGAAGGACCCCTGACTGCAATCGATGGGTGGATGTGCCCCATGACCGTTGGCCGACCATCCAACACCCCCTCATGCCCGTGCATCACGCGCACGCCCGAGACAGACAGTTCCTTAACGAAAGGGACTCCGTGTTCCCTGAGGATCGAGCCAAGGAAGTTGTCGTGATTCCCTCTGACCACCTCGATGTGCACTCGGCCCTCGAGGCCTTGGATGAACCTGACGATGTCATTCCACTCTTGGGCGAGGTTCCTCGAGAAATTGTGTTTCAAGTCACCAGCGACCACCAGTCTCGACGGGCGGACAGCGTCGACCAGATCATAGATGTATCCCTGGACCTTGCGAGTCTGCACCCTTGGGAGACTAAGCCCTTCTTCCTCCAGGACAGCCTCGCATCCGAGGTGAAGGTCAGCCACCACCAGCACATCCTCTGGCACTATCAGCACCGCCCCTCCAGGGAATATCCTGAACCGGTCGCTCAGCCTGTACCCTCTCGTCACGGCATGGAATATGAGGATAGGGCATAACAACTTTCTCACTATTTTCCGTGACCCCACCAGTGCTTTGAAGAACCCACCTGACGATTGCAGCGCAGATGCTTGAGCACACGTTCGTCCACATGCCAGGGATAGGCCACGGGACGGAGGTGTCCCTCTGGAAGAGAGGGCTGACCACATGGGCTGAGTTCCTCTCAGCGAGCAAGATACCCAGGATATCGGGCGAGCGCAAGACAATGATGGACGCCATCCTCCTGGAGGGGTATCAGCGACTGAGGGAGCACGATTCGTGCTACTTCCGAGCGAGGCTCGCTGAGAGACACATGTGGCGGCTCTTGGAGGATTTCAGAGCAAGGACGATATATCTTGACATCGAGACTACGGGCATATCCCTAAGGTCCCCGGTCACCGTCGTCGGGATCCACGATGGCACCAGGACTCACTCGCTCGTGAAGGGCAGAGACCTCACCGGGCCGAATCTCGAATCAATCCTGTCAACCGCTGGCCTCCTGGTCACATACAACGGCAAGGGGTTCGACATGCCCGTGCTGAGAGGGCAGTTCCCCGGATGGATACCTGACATACCCCATGTCGACCTCAGGCACCTCCTGGCCAGACTCGGCCACTCGGGTGGGCTGAAGGCGATTGAGCGTTCCCTCGACATCGTGAGGGATCACAGGGTCGAGATGATGACTGGCGCGGATGCCGTCTACCTGTGGCGCCTGTGGGAGAGACAGGGGAAGGCCAATGCCCTGGACCTCCTGCTTGAGTACAACGCGGCTGACTGCGAGAACCTCACGACTCTTGCAGACTACGCGTACAATAGGATGAAGCGGCAGACCTTCACGGCGCTCGCGGGCCACAAACCTTGATTATCCAATCGTCGGTTACGGTGCCAGGGATGGACGGACTACTCGGACTGATAATCGCGCTGCTAGTCTTCGCGGCAATCATATTCCTCGCGAACCGGACAGCCCGGTCCATCATGTTCCTTGGCATAGTGCTCATCATGTTCGCGGCTCTCGTGTTCTTCGGAGTGGTCGGATGACATCCCAAGTGAAGGAGTTCTCGAATCGCATCCCGGAAGGACTCTGGGCTTCGGCGAAGGCCGCAGCCGTGGCACTATCCAAAGCCAAGAATGTCATCATCGCGACGCACATAGACGCTGACGGGATATCCGCCGGCGGCATAGCCTCGAAGGCCTTGGACCGCAAAGGGGTCAAGGCCGAGGTCAAGTTCTTCAAGAAGCTGGATGACGAAGCAATAGCATCCCTGACGAGAGCTCGCCCCGACTTCGTCTGGTACACTGACCTTGGGAGCGGATCTGTCTCCAAGCTCGGAGGCGTTCCCACGGTGGTGTCAGACCACCACGTCCCAGACATCTCCGCATCAGGGAGGAGTAGGAACGGCCAGGCGAAGCTCATGGACTTCTCAGACGTGCTCCATGTGAATCCGCAGCTGCACGGCATCTCCGGGGCGAACGACCTCAGTGGCGCGGGCGCCACGTTCCTCGTGGCCATGGCACTTGACGAACGCAACTCCGACCTGGCGAACCTGGCTGTCCTGGGGGCCGTGGGCGATCTCCAAGACCAGCGGACGAGGAGGCTCGAAGGGCTGAACAGAGAGATATCGACTCTGGCTACAGCAGTCGGTGTCCTCGACGTCGTGCAGGACATAAGGCTGTTCGGTCGCGAGACAAGGCCAGTGCATAAGATGCTGGAATACTCGTCCGACCCGTTCATCCCAGGCATCACAAGCGACGAGCAGGCTGCAATCTCCTTCCTCCTGGGCATCGGCATCGAGCCGAAGGAGGGCGAGACCTGGAAGACGTGGGCGATGCTCTCACAGGAGGAGAGGAACACGGTCATCGACGCCCTGAGAGACGTCCTGAACAGGAAGTCCCGGAGGCCTGAGAGCATCCTCAGGCTGACAGGGGAGGTCTATGTCTTCCGCAAGGAGGCGCAGGGTTCGCCACTGAGGGACGCCAAGGAGTTCGCTACCCTCCTGAACGCGTGCGGAAGGCACGGGAGGGGAGAGGTGGGGCTGGCAATCTGCACGGGCGACAGGGACAAGTGGTTCAAGGAGGGCATGGAGCTCCTGAGGGACCACAGGTCCGCCCTGAGCCAAGCCATATCGCTCGCCAAGGACCTCGGCGTGACCCGTCTCAGGAACATCCAGTACTTCGACGCTGGCGCCGACATCGAGGAAACTATCGTAGGGACGGTCGCGGGCATGCTGCTAGGCGAAGCCGGCTCTGACAGGAGCGCGCCCATGGTCGCCTTCGCTGATTCCGACGAGTATTCCGACGAGCCCAAGGCGAAGGCGTCCGCGAGGGGCACCCAGGACCTGATCTCCAGAGGCATGGACCTGTCAGCGGCGATGAGGAAGGCCGCGGAGTCCGTGGGCGGCGTCGGTGGTGGGCACAACATAGCCGCTGGCGCGACGATACCCGCGTCTAGGAAGAGTGACTTCCTTGACGAACTGGACCGGATCGTCGAGGACCAGTTCACTTCCCGAGCACGGCGACCAGGATAGCCTTCTGGGCATGCATCCTGTTCTCAGCCTGGTCGAACACCACGCTGTGCGGCCCGTCCATGACCTCAGTCGAGACCTCCAGGTCTCTGTGGGCCGGGAGGCAGTGCAGGAATATCCAGTCCTTGTTCGCCTTCTCCGCGAGCTTCGAGTTGACCTGGTAAGGCAGGAAGAGTCTCTCCCTCTCGGCCTTCTCGGCTTCCTGACCCATGGACACCCATGTGTCCGTGTAAATGACATCAGCGCCTTCGCACGCCTGGACGGGGTTCGACATGACCTCGACCTTCGCGCCCGTGCCCTTGCCGATCTCCTCGGCCTTGGCCACGATGTCCGGGTTCGGCCTGTGGTCCTTCGGGGTCGCGGCGCGCATGTTCATGCCGACGAGGGCGCATCCGAGCAAGAGCGAGTTGCACACGTTGTTGCCATCACCGACATAGACCATCTGGAGGCCTTTGAGCGCCTTCTTCTTCTCCAGGACGGTCAGAAGGTCCGCGGCGCACTGGCACGGGTGTTCGATGTCGTCAAGGCCGTTGATGACGGGGACGGACGCGTGTTTCGCGAGCTCCCTCATGACCTCGTTGCTGAACGCCCGGTACATGATGCCGTCCACATATCGGCTGAGCACGTTGGCGACATCGTAAGCGGACTCCCTCTTGCCGATCTGCACCTCGTTGGGGCTGATGTATAATGACGAACCGCCCAGCTGAGTCATGCCGACCTCGAAGGAAACCCTCGTCCTGAGACTTGGCTTCTCGAAGACCATGCCGAGCACCCTGCCCTTGAGTGGGTCCTTCTTCTGCCCCTTCTTGGGGCCCGACTTCATCTTCAAGGCCTCGTTCAGTATCTGTTCGAAATCGTCCTTCATGTCGAGAATCGAGATGATATCCCGCTTCAGTGCAATCACCTGTACCCTCCTCAAACGACAGCGCCGACTTAAGTCTTTTGAACCTGGAGCATATGTTTGTGGGCAAGGTGCCTGAGCAGGTCATCCGCCGCAACGGGAGAGGCCGCAGCTCAGGCAGGACTCGCATCCTGACGCGTAGGCCATGAGGCCACCGCACTCCGGGCACCGCCCTGGCACGACGACCCTCTCCTCGATGCGTTCGCCTGTATAAGCTTCCATGTGATACGCTCCCCTCAGTGGGTCATACGAGCCTCAGGGACAATAGGGTGAGCGGGGGAGATAGGTGAAAGTACCCACGCATCTGGACCCCTGAAGGGGCATTAGACGCATGTGGCAATATTTATCTATGAAAACCCCATCTTGCCGCTTCATGGCCGGGGTGGGGTAGTGGTATCCTTGGGGACTGTGGATCCCTTGACCCGGGTTCGATTCCCGGTCCCGGCCCCATGACCCGGTCACAAGGACATCATCATTCTGAGAAACGTGCGCCACAATGCGGACACTCGGTGTCATCCGCACCGACGGCTTTGCCGCACGCGGGGCATTCGAACTCGGACACTTCATCAGGCGCATCCTCGACGGGGCCGTCCAAACCGACTGACGAGGCCTCATCCACCGCGTCCGCGAATATCGAGAACTCCGTGCCGCACTCGGGACATCTTGACTGCCCCGGTGAAACCAACTCGCCACAGAAAGGGCACTCGAAACGCACTTCCTCGAAAGAAGCGCCGCAACGGGGGCATTTCGCCTCCGAGCCCGAGACGGTCTTGCCGCATGAGACACATGCCAGGACGAAGACCGGAGACGACGGGTCGGCCATGCTTTCGATTATTGGTCTGCCGATATTTAATGCGTTGCAGCGCGTTCCCATGAAAGATAACGCGGCCAGCAATCATCTCTTGCGCTTCTTCGGCTTTCCAGCGGGGGAAGGCTTCTTCTTGACCGT
>JBFYNF010000054.1:0-42106 GCA_041304525.1 Thermoplasmata archaeon
TACATGGACTTCTGGTGGGGATTCATCCCGGCCGGAGTGACCGTCACGGGCGGAGTGTACACGACCGACATATACGGTGTGGACCTGGCTAGCCTCGACCTGATAAACCACGTGTACGTGCTGCCAGGCTCGTACGGCACGGGGATATTCGACGGAGAAGAGGACATCGGCACCAGGGACGACTGGGGCCCGTGGATCCTGAACTTCGTGTTCCACGGCCAGACGCTGATATCCAGCGAGTGCGGGTACGGCAGGGGCATGGGATTCACCGGCGTCAGGTACGAGATAGCCGACCCGGTGCTGGAGACCAGGGTCTCTGACTTCGACACCACCACCATCGACATCTGGGCGTACGACGAGAACAACGACCCGATAGAGGGAGCAGATGCTAAAGTCTACCAGGCGGCCACAGCGAACACGGACTACGGTGTCATCCCGAGTACCGGCAAGGCGACGGACTTGCAGCCTACGGACGTTTCCGGGCACGCCAGCTATGAGATCGTATGTGCCGCCTGGAACGCAGTCACCCTCGCCTACGACCTGCCAGCCATCGCGACGGTCCCCAACATGTATGTTAGGGCCTATGTCGATGGGACAATCTCGCTCCTGAGCGAGACGAAGCTGGTCTTCGAGCCCATCGTGAGGGTCGCCTTCGCTCAACTCGACGCAGCCGTGGTTCCGCAGCCTCTCGGATTCGCAGTGATGGTGAGCGGCAGCGTGACGGACCTGAACGGGGACGCGATTGCGGACCTGCCGATTAGCGTCGCAGTGAGCGGCGGTGTGGCGTACGACGCTGAGCTGCCCACGGACGAGAACGGCGAGTTCGTCGTCTTCGTCGACCCGACAGAGGTGTTGGACGCCTCGGCGGCCTTCGTGGGCGTCGAGATCAGCACCGGCGGGCTCTACGAATCGTCCTCGGCCAAGGCCATGCTAGCCGTCTTCAACACGGCCCCGGAAGTATCCGTGTCCGCGCCTGAAGCCAGCGGCGAGGTCGTTGGGCCCAACGCGACGGTGCTCGGCAGCGTGTACGACATGAACGGGCTCGCAGCGGCGACCCTGACTGTCGACAGCGGAACGCCGATAGATCTGCTCGACGCTGATGGCGCGACCGTGGTCTTGATCTCGGAGGTCCTCGCAGGGCTCGCCGAGGGAGAGCACACAGTCGTCGTGTCCGCGACCGACTCGCTTGGACAGGAGAGCGAGGTCTCAGTGACCTTCACTCTCGTGGCCGAGGAAGATGCGGAGTCGAGCATGCTCGCGTGGATAGTCGCGATAGCCCTGTTGGTCGTCGTGGTGATCCTTGCAGTGCTTCTCCTCATGAAGATGAAGAAGCCAGCAGGGGCAACCCCTGAGGGCATCGAGGAGACCGAGGAGCCCGCACCGGAAGAGAAGAAGGAATAGACGGGCGTGACAAACCATTTCCCGCAAACCTTTTCATCGGTTTTCATTCCCTGTGATGTAGGGGGGACTTTCAAGGGCCATGACGGCCCTTACGGATACTGACCAAAGCTTTAATAGCACTCTGGATGTTAACAAACAGGCAAACCGTTTCCAGTGTGGGGTCCGAGTATGGCAGGGATGAGTCGGTACATCGTGGCCAGGAGCATCCAGACCTTCGTGACCCTGCTCATCATCCTGACACTGATTTTCATCATGTTCGAGTCCCTCCCGGCGAAGCCGCAGGACCTCCTCAGGACGGCCCCGAACATACAGCAGTCGCAGATAGACTACATGACGAGCCTCTATGGCTATGACCGGCCCGTGCTCGAGAGGTACGCCATGTACATGGTCAACATGCTCACGTTCGACTTCGGCATATCCTTCAGCAGGGCGGAGACCGTGTGGAACATCCTGGAGGATCGGATACCCAGGACCATGATACTGTTCGGTGGAGCCACGATACTCGCGTACCTGATAGGCATCTATCTCGGGGCACTCATCGCCTGGAAGAGGGGCGGGGTCCTGGACGGCAGCACCGTAGTCGTCAGCCTCGTGTTCTACAACATGCCCTCCTTCTGGATAGGGCTCATATTCCTGGTCATATTCGCGTCCGAGCTCGATTGGTTTCCGCTGACTGGATGGTACGACGAGACGGATAGCATCCTGGGACTCGACCCAGGGACGTTCCTATTCAAGATACTTGACATCTCCTGGCACATGTTCTTGCCCATGCTGGTCCTATTACTGCTGTCCCTGGCAGGCACCGTCCTGCTCATGCGGACTGCGATGCTGGATGTCATCGGCGAGAACTACATGATCACGGCCAAGGCCATCGGGTTGCCTGAGAGGAAGGTCCTCTTCAGGCACGGCGCCAGGAACGCGATGCTGCCAGTCGTGACATCGTTCATAATAGCGTTCGTGTTCGCAATCGGCGGGGCGGTGGTGCTTGAGAATGTGTTCAGCTTCCCCGGGATGGGCGCGCTCTACATACAAGCCCTGCTCCAACTGGACTTCCCTGTGGCCGAAGCCACACTATACATAATCACGCTCATGGTGCTGCTCGGCAACTTCGTAGCCGACCTGCTCTATAGCTATCTCGACCCGAGGGTGCGCATTTGACCGAGAACGAGGAACGGAAAGACGAGATCCCTGATTCGAGGGAGTTCCAGGTGGCAGGCCAGAGGGCGCTCAAGAAGTTCATCAGAGGGTTTGCCAGCACGTGGAAACTGTACAGGCAGTCCAAGACCGGCCTCGCGGGCCTCAGCATCGTCCTCGGGTTCTTCATCGTGGCCATCTTCGCGCCCTGGCTCGCGCCTTACGACAAGGATTTCAGGGCCCCTGCAATCGACACTTTCATCGCGGACTACGCCTCCAAGAACCTGACGGCCGAAGGGAACTGGACGATGGTGGTCGGGCTCACTTCGCCCCATAGGGACCACCCGCTCGAGAGGGTGCTCGCGTACTCCGAAGACGGGACGACCCTCGCGTATCCAGTGAGCAGGGGCATAAACGAACTCACGGGTGAGTCTGGCATCATCGTAAGCGACCCGTCGGAGATCCAGCTCCCGGCCAACGCGACCTACTTCTCTCTAGTCCACTACTCGACGTCGTTCCTGTTCATCATGAACACGACGGACGAAGGCGCCGTGCTGTACGAATACAACTCCTATCAGCCCACCACCACCCATGTGGCGTTCGAGCTGGTCGATTCCCACAACCTATCCTTCGTGCCAAAGTACAACTCCAACCTCTGGAACGGGTTCTCGTTCGTCGTGCAATCCGCCAGGATGGCCATCGCCTTCGCTGACGACCACAACGTCTGGATGTTGAACAAGCGACCGCCAACGGTCTATGACCCTGGGGAGGACGCGGTGAACTTCGTCAACACGCTCGCGGTGGACGACGCGACCATCATAGGGAACCCGTTGGTCGTGGACGGCGACTTCGACAACGGGAACATGCTGTTCGTGCCCACGGACCAGGGCATCCGCGCGTACTTCCTCAACTTGACCAAGTCCACACTGACAGGCGTGGTCTCGGACATCACCATAGGCGACCTTGCGTGGACCCGCAACTACACGATAGAGGACGAGCCGTTCGAACCAGTCACCGGGAACCATATGCTCGTGTTCCCGTACCCGTACTTCCCGACCACTCCGCTTGGCAAGGAATATGTCGTCGTTGCTTCGAATGCCGGCGAGGTAGTGGCCTTCGACAGGGTCACGGGCAACACCTCATGGTCCAACAAGCTCATCCTGACCGGGATACGAGACTTCGAGATCACCTCGCTGTACTCATCCCCAGACTTCATAATCATGGTCGGAAAGACTGAGACGAGGGGCATCATCGCCGGCCTGAACAAGGACACTGGCAGGGTCGGAGAGAACAACACGATGTTCGCGACCGTGGACAGCTACCTCAACAGCGACCCGGCCTACGTCTCTGGCCAGCTCATGTACGTGTTCAGCACCGAACCGGGCGACATATACTTGGCCAACTCGCTGCTGAAGATCAATGCCACGTTCGCTGCGCCTGGCGGAGGTGCCGTCACCCCGGTGTCATTCCTGGGCAACATATACATCGAGATGAGCAGGGGAGGGAACTACTTCGGGGTGGTCACCGCCGACGACAAGCTGTTCATGGAAACCCTGACGGGAGTCAACATCGCGCCCCTGCCCCCGGGCTCATACCCATCTGGCAACTACTATCCCCTGGGCACCGACTGGGAGGGCCAGGACATACTGACCCAGGTCATGTTCGGCACCAGGGCGGAGCTCATGGTGGGCATCACGGCGGCGTTCTTCTCCGTAGTGATAGGCACGATCGTCGGACTCGTGGCAGGGTTCTACTCAGGGTTCATCGACGACATCCTCATGAGGACCACGGACGTCATGCTCAGCCTGCCATACCTGGTCATCATGCTGCTGTTCGCTGCCGCGTTCGGGCCGTCCCTGATGAACATCGTGATCATATTCGCCATCCTATCATGGGCTGGCATCGCCAGGGTCATACGTTCCGTGACGCTGTCCATCAAGGAGCGCGCGTTCGTGGATGCCGCGACCGTCTCTGGAGCATCGGACAGCCGGCTCATATTCAGACACATAGGGCCGAACGTGCTGCCTTACACGTTCCTGTACATGACATTCAGCATCAGCGGCGCCATCGTGACGGAGGCCATCCTGGCGTTCCTGGGCTTCGGCGACCCGACGAACATCACATGGGGCATGATGCTCCAGTACCTGCAGATAAGCGGCCATTCGCTCGACGCGCCCTGGTGGCTCCTGCCGCCCGGGATAGCCATCACTCTGCTGTCCCTCGCGTTCTACCTGATAGGCCGGGCGTTCGACGAGGTCGTGAACCCGCGCCTGAGGAAGAGGTGATGAGATGGCCCTGCTCGAAGTGAAGAACCTGAAAGTACATTTCAAGATCCAGAGCGGCTGGGTCAAGGCCGTGGACGGGGTCAGCTTCACCATAGACGCCGGGGAGACCATGGGCCTCGTCGGCGAGAGCGGGTGCGGCAAGACCACGGCCGCGTACGCCATCACGCAGCTCCTGCCCCCGAACGGGTACATCAAGGGCGGCCACATATACTACAAGGGCAGAGACCTGCTCAAGATATCGAAGCGCAAGGACGGCTCCCTGGACGACTACAACGACGAGATCCGGAAGATACGCTGGACCGAGATATCCATGATATTCCAGGGCGCCATGAACGCCTTCAACCCCGTGTTCAAGGTCGGGGACCAGATAATCGAGGCGATACAGCTCCACGAAGACGTGGACGATGAGACCGCTCAGAAGCGGGCCGAGGAGCTGTTCGAATTCGTGGGCATCAACCGCGACAGGGTGGGGAACTACCCGCACGAGTTCAGCGGGGGCATGAAGCAGAGGGCCATGATCGCCCTCGCGCTCGCCCTCTCCCCGAAGTTCATCATAGCGGACGAGCCGACCACGGCCCTGGACGTCATCACCCAGGACCGCATACTGGTCGAGATAAAGAAGCTCCAACAGAAGTTGAACATGGCCATGATGATCATCACGCACGACGTGTCCGTCGTGGCCGAGGTCTCGGACAAGATAGGCGTCATGTACGCCGGCATGATGATGGAGGTGGGGAAGACGCCTCACGTCTTCAAGAACACAGCGCACCCGTACACCGCGGGCCTCCTAGGCTCGTTCCCGTCGATCAAGGGGCCGAAGAGGAGGCTGGAGTCCATACCCGGATTCCCGCCGGACCTGGTGAACCCGCCGAGCGGATGCCCGTTCCATCCGAGATGCGAGTACGCGCAGGCCAAGTGCTCCAAGGACAGGCCCACAGGGATCGAGATCGAGCCTGGACACATATCCTACTGCCACTTCGCCAGAGAGCTCTGGGACAAGCTCAGGAGAGGTGAGTAACCATGGCTAAGGGCGACGTGATCGTCAAAGTCAGGAGCCTCAAGAAGTACTTCGAGCTCAAACAGGGCTTCCTAGCCTTCGGGGGGGACGCGCCCGTCGTGAAGGCGGTGGACGACGTCAACTTCGACATACGCTCGGGAGAGATCCTGGGCCTCGTGGGTGAGAGCGGGTGCGGCAAGACCACCACGGGTAGGCTCCTCACCAGGCTCGAGGACCCGACGGACGGTCTGGTGTTCTTCCTTGGCAGGGACATAGCCCTGCTCGAAGGCGAGGACATCAAGATATTCAGGAGGAACATCCAGATGGTGTTCCAGGACCCCTACGAATCCCTGAACCCCAGGACGACGGTCCTCCAGACGATCATGGAGCCCCTCCTGAACCACAATATCGGGGAGACCTTCGAGGAGAAGGTCGAGATGGTCACACAGGCGCTCGAGGACGCCGGCCTCGCGCCGGCCAAGGAGTACCTCGCCAGGTTCCCGCACGAGCTGAGTGGCGGGCAGAGACAGAGGGTCTCGATCGCGAGGGCGCTCGTCATCAAACCGAAGGTCATCGTCGCCGACGAGCCCGTGTCCATGCTCGACGTGTCCATCAGGGCAGGCGTCCTGAACCTCATGCTGGACCTTAGGGACAAGTACGGCATACCATACCTGTTCATCACGCACGACATCGCCGTCGCGAGGTATGTGAGCGACAGGCTCGCGGTCATGTACCTGGGTAGGGTCGTGGAGATAGGAGAGACGGACAAGGTCATATTCGAGCCGAAGCACCCGTACACCCAGGCGCTTCTGTCGGCCGTGCCCGTGCCAGACCCTGCCGCCAAGCATGGCAGGATCAAGATCAGGGGAGAGATCCCGAGCGCCGCCAACGTGCCTCTCGGCTGCAGGTTCAGGCCCAGGTGCCCCAAGGCGTTCAAGGACTGCGGCTGGCAGGGGGAGGACCTGGTAGACTGGCTCAAGTCCGAGGACCTGATGGGCCCCGAGAGCATGGTCGGCAAGGCCGTGGACAAGGTCCACCCGGACGGGTTCGTCCTCGGGCTGCACCTCAGGGAAGGCGCCAGCCCGGACGCATTGCTCGGGTTCCTCAAGGACAAGACCGCGGAGCTGAAGGCCACCGTGCCCATGTTCCAGGCGGTCGATGTGATAGACACGGTCGTAGGCGACAGGACCGTCGAGATAGGGTGCAAGGCAGCGACCCTCTCGGCCGACGAGCTCGCCCATGAGCTGCTCACGCTTCTCGAGTCAGTGGCGAAGTACAAGGAGCCCGACCACCCGATGCATGTGATCATCACCGGCATCGAGCGCAACGGCAACGAGATCGTGGTGACCGTGAGCAAGTCCGCCCGGAGGAACCTCGAATCGACCGCCGCGTTCGTGAAGAGGCTCGCCAGGGGCGGCAAGGACGGAACAGCGCATGGGCTGAGCGGGGTCGAGACCATTACGGTCGACCCAGTGGCCAGGCTCGTGATCGTGCCCTGCGAGGACGCTCACAAGGTCTTGGGTGCGCTCAAGTCCGGGATACCGTATGACGACCCGAAGCACCCGATGCACGGGATCATCACCGATATCAGGGCAGAGAGCGGCAGGTGCGTCGTCAGCGTCGCCGAGACCGGGGACGAGCACACCGAGGTGGCGGAGGCTTTCCTGAAGGACCTTGTCAGGCATCATAGGAAGAAGAACCGGCCGGAGTTCAAGGGCGTCAAGAGCATCGTCGGGGACTCGGCCAAGATGAGAGTGGTCGCCACGTGCGGGGGCGCGAAGGAGCCACCGGCCAAGGTGGCGAGGGATGTCGCGGAGGCTGTCCGGACCGATTTCGCGAAGGCCGACCGTGAGCTGGGCAGGCTCATACTGCCAGTCAAGGTCAAGGGGAGCAAGGTCAAGGTAAGAGTCATGGGGCCGGACAAGAACTTGGAGGGGCTCAGGTCCGCCCTCGAGGCGTACTTCAAGGAGAGGGCGGCCGCAGGTGACCGGTGGGCGGAGGCAGTGGCCGGGGTCTCGGTCAAGCCAGCGAAGGGGCCGAAGGTGGCCGTGGCAGTAAAGTTCATCACAGTACAAGAGCCTCCGACCTTCGACACGGGAGAGGGGCACGAAGTTGCCTGCTACCTGTTCGGGGCAAGGGAGTAGCCCGTCCAATCTCTCGCAATGGAAGGTGGACCTGCTTGGGAGTTCTCTCGGAGCTGAGGAAGCGGTGGTTCGTCACCGGCATGTGCGTCGCGTCGACGTTGTTCTTCACCGGCGCCCTCTTGTTCTCGACCCTGACATATGTGGACACCATGGAGGCGAGGCAGGGGGTCGAGCTCAGGAACGCGGTCGAGACAGCCGAGGAACTCGATAACGGGTCGCTCCTGGTGTCGCTCTCGATCGAGGTGTACAACCCGTCCGGAAGAGACCTCGTCGTGCAGTCCCTGAGCTGGACCGTGCGCGTG
The DNA here is from genome assembly GCA_041304525.1 of Thermoplasmata archaeon. Classification (GTDB taxonomy): domain Archaea; phylum Thermoplasmatota; class Thermoplasmata; order UBA10834; family UBA10834; genus UBA9653. The sequence goes on from JBFYNF010000054.1 coordinate 8,264, forward strand.
AACAACTCGACCGAGTCGTCGGTCTCACATCTGATGGTCGCATCGGCATACAACAGCACGTCGGACGACATCTCGTTCCCTGGGGAGAGCGTCCGGCCAGTGATGTACGAGGCGATAGTGTCCGACCCGGTGATACTGGCCGCGCTCAGGGAGTTCATCAATCTCTCGGAGTCCCAGGGGGATGAGTACACGCTCTCGACCGTGCCGTACCTGCACGACTTCAGGCTGGTCGCGTGGATGGACGGGTTCGACCACGACTACCAGTACTACAAGGAATTGTACCTCAACGACATGGTCCGGGTCGAGAGGAGGTATTTCGAGGGGGAGTACCTGTGAGGATCAGGGGCGAGGACTGGAAGAGGATGCTGGTGGTGGCACTCATGAGCGCGCCCGCGATCGCATTCATGACCTTCGACTTCGTATTCCCGAACATGTCGACACCCTCTCTTGGGAAGAACATGCTCGTGGCGTTCCTGCTATCCGTGCTGTTCGGCATGCCGTCCGGATACCTCACTAGGAGGACTGACCTGGCGATCGTGACGGTGATCATGTATGTCTTCATCGGGTACCTCATAGCCATCGTGGCGTACTCCGTCCCGTTCACCGTATACGACTTCAGCATCATCTTCCCTGGCCTGTACTTCATGTTCTTCCTGAACATGACCGTGATACCCCTGATGCTGATGGTGCTCGGCGGGTTCATAGGCGTCATCATGGGACAGATGCTCGGGGAGTCGATGGACAGTGAGGAGACCGCGCAGAACTTCGCCAAGTGATCCGCGGCGGGGGTGCTCTGGGATTCCTTTTAATCCTTCAGTCGCATGCCTGGAGCGATAAGATGGGGACGGCGGACCTGCACACGCATACGAAGTATTCGGGCCTGTCCAAGATACTCTTCCTTCAGATACCCGATTCCGTCTCAGAGCCGGAGGACATCGTCAGGGCGGCCGAGGCGAAGGGCCTCGATGTCCTGTGCGTGACCGACCACAACAGCATCAGGGGCGGGCTCGAGGCGAGGAAGCACGCCAAGTCCGTCGAGGTCGTCGTGGGCGAGGAGGTCATGACGGCGGACGGGGAGGTCCTCGGACTGTTCCTGAACGAGGACGTGCCCAAAGGACTGTCCGCGATGGAGACGATAGACATCATCCACGGCATGGGCGGCGTCGCGATCGCTCCGCACCCGTTCAGCGCGCACTGCGCGGCCCTGGGGGACAAGGCTCTCACCCTGGACCTGGACGGCATAGAGGTCTTCAACGCGTTCCACAGGGACAGGTACTCGAACGACCTGGCGGTCAGCAAGTGCTCCAACTCCGGGAAGGCGCTCACGGGAGGCAGCGACGCCCACGCCCCCATGATGGTCGGGGACGGTTTCACGACCTACGAGGGGAAGACCGCGGAGGACCTCAGGAAGGCGATCGTGAGCCGCCGGACGGGCTTCGGCGGAGAGTACACGACCATCAGGAACGTGGTCTGGATGACGACCTTGCTCGTCCTGAAGGTCCAGCGGGTCATCGCGCGGTCCATGGTCACTGCCACGAACAGCGAGGACACGGAGTACTCGGACGCCATATACGACATGAGGAGGTCGACGAAGTTGATCGCCCTGGGAGCGTCCTTCATGTTCCTGCTGCCCCCGACAGCGTTCGTTGCCAGCGTGATTGGAGACAGGCTAAACACGTCCAAGTCCCGCACCAACTGGCTCAGGCTGAACGGCGAATGACCGCGCCTGCGGTGTTAGGCGCAGTATTTTGATAGACCCGGGACCATCCGAGTGCCGGGAACGGGTGACAGGATGGCCATGAGGAAGATCATAGAGATAGACGAGGAGAAGTGCGATGGGTGCGGCCAGTGCGTGGTCGCGTGCGCCGAGGGCGCGCTCAAGATCGTGAACGGCAAGGCGAAGGTCGTCAGCGAGGTGTTCTGCGACGGCCTGGGCGCGTGCATAGGCGAATGCCCCCAGGGGGCGCTCAGGATAGTCGAGCGGGAGGCGCCTGGGTTCGACGAGGAGGCCGTGAAGGAGCATCTCGGAAAGGGCCAGGCCCACACGGGCCAGCACATGACGGCCGAGCCATGCGGCTGCCCGTCGTCGAACCCGATGATACTCAGGGCCGGCCAGGGCATGCCACGGGCGCCGGCCCAGACCAGCGCGCATGCCGACCGGCTGCCCCCGGAGCTGACCAACTGGCCCGTCCAGTGGAAACTGGTCCAGCCATCGATGCCGTTCTTCAAGGACGCTGACGTGCTGCTGGCGGCGGACTGCGTCCCGTTCGCGTACAGGGACTTCCACGGGAGGTTCCTCAAGGGCAGGCCCGTGATAACAGGGTGCCCGAAGCTGGACGAGCAGCAGGCCTACCTGGACAAGCTCACAGCCGTCTTCAAGGAGGCCTCGCCGAGGAGTGTGACGGTCGTCATCATGGAGGTGCCGTGCTGTCAGGGCCTCATGAGGCTCACGATGGAGGCGCTGAAGCGATCAGGGAGGGACATCCCTGTCAAGAAGCATGTCGTCACGATCGAGGGCAAGGTCCTGGTGGAGGAATGACAGCGGCGCATCACATAAGTGATACCTTCGTCATAGCGCTGGTCGCATGACCTTGGTCATCTCCTGGACCAGGGAGGCGCTCAAGCTGCCTCCCGATGTGCGGCGCGAGCTCGAACGGAGGTTGAACTTGATCAACACGTTCTTCCCTGAGATGAGGAAGGAGATCAGGATAGGCATAACCAGAGCGTACGACGGGCTGGCGTTCCAGTCGGACGATGGTAAGGTCAAGCTGATGCTCGATGTCCGATGGCGGAGGGACGGCAGCTGGAAGTACCCGACCTACTGGACCATGGCCCACGAGCTGATGCACCTGGCACAGTTCAACTCGAAGGGGATCCCGGGAGGTGAGAGGGCTTGCGACATACATGCTCTGTCCAGGCTCCCGCCAAGGTACATAGACGACTCGCCGAGCTACCTCGTCGTGCCGAGAGGGCTCAGGGGCGCGTGGTCCCCGGCGGCGGCCAAGATGGCCCATGGACTCGCCGGGAAGGCGGTGACCCTCAGAGCGAAGGGACTCAGGAGGTACGCCTCCTGGTGGGAGTCGGAGTTCGAGCGGCTCTGGCGGCACGCCACGGAATGAGAGGCGCGGTTCAAGAGAAATCGAAGATGAGAAAGGGTTTGAGGTCTTTCGCGCTGCTCGCACAGGTCACTCGAACTCGTCCTTCGAGACGCCTATGAGTATGAGCCCGATCAAGGCGGGTATGAACCACCCTGCGAGGGCGAATACGCCTCCGAGTACCGCGAGTCCGAAGTGTTTCCTCATCATCGCGAACACTCCTCCGAGGATACCTATCAGCCCGAGTATGATGAATATGATACCACACGCGGTCAGAAGGTCCTCGAACATGTTGACGCCCTCGACATCGATGAGCATCAATGAATCCAAGGCGCCGACGCTGGCGACTAGACCCAGACCGGCAACCAGTGAGAGCACGCCGCCCAGGAGAATCAGCACGCCGCCAATCAATGGCATGACGGTCTTCTTCTTCGCTGGAGGTCCGGCTTGTACGCGATAGTCATGGCCGCAATACGGGCATACGTTCGCATCCAAGGCTAAGGATTTGCCGCACTGGACGCACATCCTGGGGTTCGGTTGTCCTGGTGTTCCCATCGTAATACACCTCATAGTGAGGAACTCTGGACAGGGTGTTCCCCGGCCATAGCTCCCGTCAAAGGTATATTTGAATAGGGATTATATTAAGACTTGCTGAATATTAGACCAGACGGCGGAACGACATGTCTGCGGGCCATCCTGGAGGCACGGCCAGACAACATGTCAGTACATATCGGAATAGTACTTGAGGATCATCAGGGCGGTCACCGTGACCCATTGGTCGTCAATCGGATGAGGCCTTTCCGACCTGTACCAGAACCCATCCGCGGCCCGCGCGCCCAAGAGCCACTTCATGGGCCTCTCCATCCGCTCGTCCTCCGGCCCCATCCCCAGATATATGAGGGAGTCCAACGCGGTCAGCCCGCTCCCGAAATAGGTGGGGAACTTGAGTACGGTCCAGCTCCTCTCCGATCTGTTGAAGTTGCCGTGGTAGTTGCGTTTGAAGAAGTTGTCCAGGACATACCCGCATGCCCTCTTCACATCCGGATTCCTCGCCTGTGGCTTGATCCACGCGAGGCCTCGGATGGCACCAACTGTGGACCAGATGCAGCTGGGGACATCGTAGTATCGCTCGGGGTCGTACCTTGGAGCGCCTCCCTTGTTCACGAGCCTGATGAAGTCGCTCACTCTCATGTGCTTGTATTCCGGGAGATACTTGACGTCCTGGAGATACGGTATGTTCCATCCGCCGTCTCGTCTCTGCGTCTTCAACAACCATCTCACAAGGGCGTCGGCCCTGGGGTCGTTCTCCCGCCCATACCTCGCGACGATCCCCAGCGCCAGCCCGTTATGATAGACACGGGGGAACGTGTCCAGCTCCGGCCCCCTTATGTACCCAGCCTCGTCCTGCCAGCCAAGTATGCGCTCAACCGCAGCGTCTATGCGGCCCGTGTCCCTTGTCGCGCAGTACTCGTAGAGCATGTAGAGGTTCCGGAGGATCGTCACTGAGGTCCAGCCGTATGGGGGTCCGGGCCCCGCGTCCTCGATGACCTTCCGGGAAGCTGGAATAGGCCATGTACCGTCCTCCCTCAATGTCTCGAGGAGCTTGATTCGTGGAGGGTAATGCTCCGACTCGGCGATGGCCCTCTGGAGAGAGGTGTCTTCGCGGTCCTTACAGAGGACATACTCGAGTAGCCATCGGCGGACCGGAGCAATCGAGATCTTCAGTAGCTTACTCGATGATTCCTCAACTGCCTTGTCTATCTCGACTTTGAGCATTGCGTGTGCATATAACTCCACGCGGGGAATCAGCCTTTCTCTTTACACCTGACTAGGAGCGCTTGCTGGAAGACCATCTGCACGAGCAAGAGAACCAAAGACGAACCATGTCACACGGCAGGAGGACTCTGCGAATGCGGGTGGCGACCTGTCGCATGCGCGAGGGAGCGGGCGCGAAGGGATTCGAACCCTTGACCACTTGCTTAGGAGGCAAGTGCCATATCCTGACTAGGCCACGCGCCCGCGTGTGGCGCAGACGGCCCCCTTTAGAGGGGGCCTGCCGATATAGTTGTGTCGGACGGCGCTCAGGCCTTCCTATCCTCTTCCGACAGCTCCTCGGGGGCCTTCGCCGGCTCGGACGGGGCCTCCGCGGGCTTCTCCACCTTCGGCGTCTCCTTCGGTTCTTCCTTGGGCTCCTCCTTCTTCTCAGGCCTCGAGTATTCCTCGATGAAGGAGACCGTCTCTGCCCCGAGGACCTCTCTCAGGTCCCTGACAACGCCGTACTTGCTGAGGATCCACCTCTGGTCGTACTTGCACGCGTCTGGGAGCTTGACCTTGTAGTCCTTCCCGTGGTGCTCGATGTCGAACCCCTCGGATGTGCCGTAGGACATCTTGAGTATGAGCTCCGCGAGCTCTTTCGGCTTTGTCGGTTTCGACACGACTTTGTACTTGTATTTCAGGGTCCTGCCGGCCAGCTTGTTGTTGAAATCCACCCTTACGCGGCCAGCGGTGACTGCGGTGATGTGGCCAGGCCTGTTCTTGACTGTGACCTCGAGCCCTACCCTCGGCTCGATCTCCTGCCTCAGGAACTCCCTCACGGGATGGAGCTCCACGAGCTTCGGGTCCCTGACTCCGGCAGCCTTCTCTGGCGGTATCAGGACCTCGTACTCCTTGCCCACCTCGGCCTTGGCCATGTGCTCGTCCAGGCCAGGGAACAGGCGTCCCTTGCCGACGATCAGCGGCTGGGGACCGTAGACCATCTTCTCATTGAACATATCGTTGTCCTTCGCGACAGCCTCGTTGGTCGTGTCGAACAGCTCCTTCGAATCCTCTACCCAGGCGTCGTACTCGACCATGACAATGTCGCCCGCCTCGACCTTCGTCTCGGCGGCTTCCTTCTCCTCATCTTTGGCTTGGTGCATCTTGGCACCTTCGTTCTCGGTCATTGGCTCATCACCGCTTAACGCGCGTATTTTGCGGATACATAGCCACCATTTAAAGGTTATGGCGCATGGGCATCGGCGGTACGAGCCTGGCTCGATGGCCCCCTGGCGTCCGCGCGTCGTCAAAAGCTATATGTGAGCTGCCTGATTACTCCGCAGGCCACGCATGTGCCACCGTAGCTCAGCCGGAAGAGCAGCTGATTTGTAATCAGCAGGTCGGGAGTTCGAACCTCCCCGGTGGCTCTCTGCCATCTCAGGCATTCTGGCAGGCCGCTCCAGCACAATTCATATACACGCTAGGCAATCCTTGCCCCGGGGTCGGTGGGCCGTTGGAGGAGCGCAAGATCGCACTCATACCCAGGGTGATTGTCGCGGGGGCGATGGGGCCGAAGGACTATGCATTGTTATTGACGAACTCCAGGTCCATCTTCGTCCTTGAGAATGCTTCGAGGGCGGGCATCGGGGCCGTGCTCGGAGGGGTGATTGGAGCAGCCGTCGCGGAAGCCATGACCGAACGGAAGTCCAACGACTATGGCAGAGCCGACCCGTCGGCCCTGGTCGCGGACGAGAAGAACCTGTGCATACCCCACTCCTCGGTGAAAGGTCTGGAGCTTAAGAAGAAGTGGTCCGGCTACAACATCAGGTTCGACTACACCGACGCATCCGGAAAGAGCAAGAAGATCGTCGGGACGCTGGCTATGCCTGATGAACTCGAGGCCAGGAAGAAGACTGAGGGAGTGAAGGCCGCGGCGGCCCTCGAAGAGTACGCGAAGATGGCAAAGCAGGCAATCGAACTAGCCATGCCGGCCAGTGTGGCGCAGTACGCGGAGTTGAGGATATGAAGAAGGGTAAGATACTGATGGCGGTTGGAGCGTTGATGCTTATCGTGGGGCTCTACTTCACGGCATTCGCTGTGTTGCCTGCGGATGAGACGATCGAGTTGACGATCCCTGCGGGGGATTACTACTACTATATCGCCTACAGCGGCCTCATCGGAGGGTCGATCGACGTGGACTATACCGTAGCGGACGGAACCGTGAGCATCTACATCTTCGATTCCGACGAGTTTGCGGAGTATGGGACGACGGGTATCGCGGACCACCTGTACACGACCTCGGGTGATTCAGGGAGCTTCACGTTCTCCGTCCCCGACTCAGGCACGTACTACATCGTGCTGGAACACGGCTTCCTGAGCAGCATATTGAGCCAGGATGTCATGCTCGATACGACGGTCAATGGGATAGCCATAACTGGCATAGTCATCGGGGTCATCCTGATCGTGGCGGGCGTCGCAGTCGCCTTCCTCGGCTCAAGGATGAAGACCCGCGAGTCGGCAGCGACGCCTCCGCCCCCTCAGACAGGGGTGACTTTCTTCCAGGGGCAGCAGCAGAACCCCCCAGGACAGGTCTGACCAGAGCGGCACGGGACAATTAACTGGGCGGCTGCGGACGCATGTATGTGCATCAGCGACAGACATGCTTCGGAGCGTTCGAGGAATAGACCCTGGCTAGAAGGTTTAGGGAGGGGTTTCAGGGGTTTGGTTGGGGTTTAGAGAAGGAGTATCGGCTTGCTCGGCCTCAGCGAGTACTTCTTGCACTTGTAGCAGTACCACTCGTTGTACTGCGGCACGAACTTCATGGTCTCGCCGCACACCGGGCAGGTCTTCGTCTCCTTCGGTGCATATGTCTTGCACTCATAGCAGTAGTCCCTCTGGTACTTCTCTATGTACTTCAGCGGCTTCCCGCACTTCGGGCACGCCTTCACGCCCTTTGCAGTCTCAGGCGCGGACACGGCAGGCTTCTGCTCCTCGGGCTTCTTCCTCCGGAGCGGGTACTTCTTGCACTTGTAGCAGTACCACTCACTGTACTTCTCCACGTACTTGAGCGCGCCGTGGCAGTCCGGGCACGTCTTCATCTCAGCCGCTGGAGCCGCCTTCGGCTCCTCCTTGGGCTTGTCCTCCTTGGCCGCATACTTCTTGCAGCCGTAGCAGTAGTGCCTCTGGTACTTCTCGATCCACTTCAGCGGCTGACCGCACGCGGGACACATCCGTAGCCCCTGCTCCGCCTTGGCCGCGGCTTCTGGCTGCGCCACCGGCACCGTCTCAGCCACTGCGGGCTCCGGCTTCACCGGCGCCTGCTCGGCCTCACGGACCGGCTCCGCCTCCTTGACCTCGACCTCGGGGGCGATCTCCGCTTCGTTATCGTCAGAATAGTCCTTGAAATCCTCCGGCTCGGCGGCCTTCTCCTCAACAGCGGGTGCTGCGACCTCTGCCTTCACCGGCTCTTCCGCGTGCTCCTCAGCGTCGGCGTGGTGATCGATGTGCTCGACCTCGTCGTCGACATAGGTGTTGCACTCGTAGCAGTACCACTTCTCCATGTGCTCGACGTAGCTCGGTTCTTCGCCGCACTTTGGACACTTAGACGCTTCCATACCTCCTTGCTCCTCTTGTGTGAAACTACCGGCCTCGAGCGTATAAGTACGTGTTTTCGTGGGTATCAGCGCTGATAACGCATCCAGGTGACACTGTCCGCAGTCTGGCAGGGGGGGCCTAGAGGGACGGTTAGCATGCATGTAATAGAGTTCGAGAAATCCCCGTGGAGGCGCTCTTCCACATGCCGATGACTCAAGGCAGGTGAAAGGATGAAGAAGAGGAGAAGGGGGACATTCATGAACGAAGACGAGGACGCGGGGATTGAGGGGCTGCCTCTGCAGCTACTGATAATGGTGGTGGTCGCAGGCCTCGGGCTGACCATAGTCATGGGCTGGATGAACTCGATATCCACGCCCAAATCGATCGGAGAGGTCTTCGTCACGCCGGGGGAGATACTCGTGTATGACGACGACAGCGACGGGCTGTACACCAGGGACGGTCTGACCGTCAGCGTGATCGTCACCGACCAAGGGGGCGACAGGCTCCAGGGGGCGACGGTCATCCTCGAAGGGGCGAACGTGAGGACGGCCTCGGGAGACCCCGTAAGGGGCGTCACGAACGAGAACGGCCAGGTCGTGTTCACCGATGTGTGCGTCGAGCAGTTCGGCTCGGGCCTGTCGACGATCACGGTCACGGTGGCCAAGGGGGACTACGGCATAGACTCGACCTACGAGATACCCGTCGTCCCGGACTGATGCACATGGGCATCTCGAAGGACGAAGACGCGCTGGAATCGCTCCCGCTCAGGCTCCTGATAGTGGCCACGGTCGCCGCCATGTCTGTCGTGCCGGCGGCCGAGGCTCTAGACACGCTCCAGGACAGGGATTTCGTGTCCAGGGCCGGGCTGACGATGGACCAGGTCATCCACACGGCCCAGATACTGTCGATGCAGGGACCGGGGGCATCGAGGATGGTCGAGGTCGACCTGTCTTCCGATGGTTCCCTCAAGGCCGTCAGGCTCGTGGTCGGGGACATCCCCGAAGGGGCATACGCCAACGCCCTCGTGCTCGAGCTATCCTCCGGAGGGAGGATCATTAGGACGGCCCAGGACCCGCCCGTCTGGATGGTCTCGCCGTCCGGCGACGGCCTGGAGGTGACCTCCGAGAGGTTCTCCCTGCGCATGGAGGCGCGTCTGTCGGGAGATCGTTGTATCGTATCCGTGGAGGTGGTCTGACGGACTTCGTGGTCTCGAAGGTAGTCATGTCAGTTTGCGCCCTGCTCATCGCGGGCACCCTCACGGGGATTGTGAACGCATCCCTCTCCCCAGACCCTGAAAACGATCTGGGTGACATACTGGCGAGCCTTCAGAGGACCGTTTCGGCCATAGCCGCCCACGAAGGGGAGTGCACGGTCACGTGGGAGGTGCCGACCCTTCCGTCAGGCGCGACGGTCGGACTGTACATCCGAGAATGCGATGCGACGGCCTGCGCGGAAGACGCAGATATGACCGTTGAAATCATGCCAGAGCTGCATCCGTGGGCCTGGGACGGCCAGCCTATAAACTGGACCAGGGTGGAGGAGCTCGACCGTGTGATCACATGCTTCGAGGCGCGGTCCGGGGACGAGCTCGCCCTGTCATGCCGATGGGTGCTCGTGGACGACTCCGACGAGCTGCTCATGTTCGTCGGGTGACCTCAGCGCGTTCCGTCATTGAACCCCTTCGACAATCCTTTGACTGAATCAGAGAAGACATCGGCCTCTTCGAGCGTGTTATAGATGTATACGGACGCGCGCGCGCACCCTTGAACCCCGAGCGCGTGGAAGAGCGGGTGACAGCAGTGCATCCCCGAGCGCATCATGATGTCCCTCGAGTTGTCGAGTATCATAGCGACATCGTGTGGCGATAGTCCGCGCACGTTGAAGCTGAATATGCCGTTCCTCAGGTTGGGATCGGATGGACCGATGATACCCACGCCGTCGACCCCTCTGAGCGCGCGCGTAATGCGCGAGTTGAGGGCAATCTCATGGTCCCTGACCTCGTCCATGCCTATCGCGGACAGGTAGTCGAGAGCCGCGCCCGTGCCGATGATGCCCGAGTAGTTCTGCAGGCCCGTCTCGAAGCGCTCAGGGGGCGGCAGGAGCTTGTACGAGTCGTACGTAGTGTCGACAACCCCGTGGCCTCCGCACATCACCGGCGGCAGGTCTCCGACAGAACCCGAGCGCGCGTAGAACATGCCCACGCCCGACGGGCCGAGCATCTTGTGAGCCGAAGCGGCCAGGAAGTCCACGCCCAGCCTCCCGACATCGATTCCCATGCTCGGGGCGGCCTGGGCGGCGTCGAGCAGCACCTTCGCGCCGTACGAGTGCGCGATATCGACGACATCCTTCGCAGGTATTGTGCACCCCGTCACATTGGACGTGAGGCATGCCGCCACGAGCCTTACCTTCTTGGACATCGCCTCCTCGAATGCGGACAGGTCGAACGTGAGGTCCTCGCCCGATCTGACGATTCTGTGCTTCAGCTGGAATGAATCCCTGGCTCTGAGGACCGGGACGTGGACGGAGTTGTGCTCGTAGTCCGTGGTGACGACCTCGTCCCCCTTGCTCCAGGGCAGGCCCATGATGACCGTATTCAACCCTTCGGTCGTGTTCTTCATGAACGCTATCTCGGACGGGTCGTCGGCGCCGAAGAACGAGGCAGCCTTCGTCCTGACATCGTCGCACCTGAGGGACACTTCGGTCGCGAGCTTGTGCACGCTCCTGCCCGCACACGCCGGGAACGACTCATAGTACTCGGACATCGCTTCGATGACCTGCCTCGGCCTGAGCGTCTGGCAGGCGTTGTCGAAGTATATAGGAGGCCTGTCATCGGCCTCCTTCCCCAACAAGGGGATGTCCCGCCTGATGCGTCCGACGTCCATATGGGTCGGAATCGCATGCCTATCGACCGTATAAGTCCTTTGCATCCGCACCCCAGCCGACCCGAGCACCGAGGTCGGACGCTTTCCCGTTCACGACGGCAAGGTTTTAATGGTGTTGCCCCTCATCACCCTCGCTTGTCATGACCGCCAGTCCGATGAAGCGGGTATATTTCGACCACAGCGCCACGTCCAGAGTCCTGCCAGAGGTCTTCGAGGCGATGGCGCCGTTCTACACGGAGCGGTTCGGGAACGCATCGAGCCTGCATTCGTTCGGCCGTGAGGCAAAGGCGTCCATGGAGCACGCCAGGAAGCACCTGGCGGCCCTCATAAACGCCGGGCCCGAGGAGATAATCTTCACTTCTGGCGGAACCGAGGCGGACAACCTCGCCGTGAAGGGCGTGGCGGGATACAAGGGCAGGTCCAAGGGACACATACTCACGACATGCATAGAGCACCACGCGATCCTCGAATCGTGCGCCCACATGAAGCGCCTCGGGTTCGATTTCACCGAGCTCCCTGTCTCCAGGGACGGCATAGTCGATGTCGGAGAGGCCGAGAAGGCCATGAGGGAGGATACGGTCCTCGTGTCCGTCATGGCGGCGAACAATGAGATCGGCACCATCCAGCCAATCAGGCAGATAGGAGCCTTGGCGCAGTCCAGGGGTATACCGTTCCACACGGACGCCGTCCAGGCCATCGGAAAGATGGCCATCGATGTCAAGAAGGACAACATAGACCTGCTGGCGCTTTCAGGGCACAAGTTCCACGGGCCCAAGGGCATCGGGGCGCTGTACATACGCAAGGGCACCAAGATCGAGCCGCAGATCCACGGGGGAGGGCACGAGCGTGGGCTACGGTCCTCGACGGAGAACGTCCCTGGCATCGTCGGCCTCGGCAAGGCAGCCGAGATAGCCAAGAGGGACTTCGACGCCACCACGGCCACGATGAGAGGGCTCAGGGACAGGATCATACAGAGTATCCCCGAGCTGGTCCCCAGAGCCTACCTGAATGGCCACAGGACCGAGAGGCTCGTGAACAACGCCAACTTCAGGTTCGACTTCATCGAGGGCGAGGCCTTGATGCTCCAGCTCGACATGAAGGGCATCGCGGTCTCCACAGGTTCCGCATGCTCCACGGGCTCGCTCGAGCCGTCCCATGTGCTCATGGCCCTGGGACTCAAGCACGAACAGGCCCATGGCAACCTTCGCCTGACCTTGGGAAGGGAAAACACCTATGAGGAAGTAGACCGTTTCCTTGAGGTGTTGCCTGGGGTCGTCTCCAAGCTGAGGGAGATTTCACCGTTCAGCGAGGCGAGGACGACGGGCGCACGAGAGGGTGGTAGCTGTGTACAGTGAGAAAGTGATGGACCACTTCGCCAACCCGAGGAACGTTGGCGAGATTCCAGATGCCGACGGCATCGGCAAGGTAGGTAACCCACAGTGCGGGGACGTCATGTGGCTGTACATCAAGGTCAAGGACGACATCATCACGGACATCAAGTTCAAGACATTCGGCTGTGGGGCGGCCATCGCGACGAGCTCCATGATAACTGAGCTGGCGAGGGGCAAGACGCTGGAGGAGGCGAAGAAGATATCCAGGCAGGATGTCGCGACCTCCTTGGACGGCCTCCCGCCCCAGAAAATGCACTGCTCGAACCTGGCCTCGGACGCGCTCAGGGAGGCCATCAAGGACTACGAGGCGAAGAAGGCCGCGAAGGCCTGATGGCGTCCAGCAAAGTACTTCTATTCCGACGGGCAATCAGCAACGACACCCATGGCTGACCTAGGCGTCGACTTGTGCGGTCTGAGGCTACGAAACCCCACTATGCTCGCCTCAGGGGTCCTAGACGAGACCGCCGCGACGATGGTCGAGGTCGCAAGGGCGGGCGCTGGGGCCGTTGTGACGAAGTCCGTGGGCAGGTTGTCCAGAGAAGGGCATGCCAACCCTTGCGTCGTGGAGCTCGATGTGGGACTACTGAACGCGATGGGACTGCCCAATCCAGGCATAGAGTACTTCTCTGAAGAGGTCAAGGCCGTCAAGAGGGCGGGAGTGACCGTCATAGGGAGCGTCATAGGGGGGTCCGAGGACGAGCTTGCTGCGGTCGCGGCCCTCATGGCAGACGCTGGTGCGGATGCCGTCGAACTCAACCTCAGCTGCCCGCACGCCAAGGGGCTCGGGACGGAGATCGGCTCGACGCCCGAGGATGTCGAACGAGTCTGCAGAGTCTCCAAAGAGCGCGTCAAGGTCCCGCTCTTCGCGAAGCTGACCCCGAACACATCATCCATATCGAACCTCGCGAAGGCGGCAGAGAGGGGTGGCGCGGACGCCGTGGTCGCGATCAACACTCTCAAAGGGATGGCGATATCCCCAGAGGTCAGGATGCCCGTGCTAGCTAACCGGTTCGGAGGGCTCTCGGGCCCGGCGATAAGACCGATCGGGGTGAGGTGTGTCTACGAGATCCACGATGCGGTCGAGATACCCGTGATTGGCGTGGGCGGGATATCTTCAGGCAGGGACGCGCTCGAGTATATCATGGCCGGAGCCACCGCGGTCCAGGTCGGCACGGCTGTCTGGACGAGGGGCCCTGAAGTGTTCAAATCGATATGCGATGACATCTCGCGGTTCATGGACGAATACGGCTACTCGAAGGTCGATGACATGGTAGGTGCTGCTCATGACACCAAGCCTTAGGATGCTGAGGGTGATGGAGCACCGCGACGAGACCCCTTGGACGAAGACCATGCGGTTCAAGGACACCGTGGACGCGCGTCCAGGACAGTTCGTGATGGTATGGGTCCCAGGTGTGGACGAGTTCCCGATGTCGATCTCATACATGGGCGACAGGCTCGGCATCACATACCAGATCATCGGCGACGGCACCAAGGCGCTCTCGAAGGCGGCCGAGGGAGACGTCATCGGGATCAGAGGTCCATTCGGAAGGGGATTCTCAATCACAGGGAAGCGGATCCTGGTGGTCGCGGGCGGCGCTGGCATCGCCCCGACCGCACCCCTCGTGGAAGCCGCCACGAAGAAGGGCGCCGCGGTGCGTCTGGTGCTCGGGGCGAAGTCCTCGGCAGAGCTCGTGTTCGAGAACCGGTGCGCGGCGGCGGGCGCGGAGATCCATGTGTCCACGGACGACGGCAGCAAGGGGCAGAAAGGCTTCGCGACCGGTCTGGCATCCTCGCTCATCGAGAAGGAACGGTACGATTCGGTCTACGCCTGTGGTCCGGAGAGGATGATCATGGCGATGACCGAGATCTGCAGGAAGAAGGGGCTACCTATGCAGGCGTCGGTCGAGCGCATCATGAAGTGTGGCATAGGAGTGTGTGACTCGTGCGCTCTCGACGGCAAGCATGTGTGCACGGACGGACCCGTGTTCGACCTCGAGGAGCTCGAGAAGTTCAGCGAGTTCGGGAAGACGAGGCTGGACAGGACCGGCAGGAAGACCGGCATCTGAACCGTTCGCGACGGACCGATATCGTACCGTGCATCTGGTTTTCGGATTTCGGTGAACCTCAAACGTGGTCCGCGACCCCGAATCCGCAACCACGTCGATGGCAGATGCGAAATCCTTTTTAACCGGATACGCTCAGCCAGTATCACAACGAGGGATAAACTGCCAGAAAAAGTGGCTAAGTGGAACGAGAAGTACGAGCAGGTCGAGACCTCGTGCAGGGTGAAGTATCACTGCACCCCGTGCACGTACCCGAACTGCCAGAGAATGGTCGGGCACAAGAAGAACCTGGCCAAGGCTTTCGGCAAGGTCTGAAAGGACTGCGTACGCAAACCCATTACAAACCACCACACCATCGGGCCCAAGGGGGCCCGATCATCATCCCTTCTTCTCGAGACAGTCTGGGTTCAATTCGGGCCGGCCCGTGACGTCCTTCACGATGGTCCAGAACTCCTCGTCCGAGACTCGCCCGTGTTCCTCACCTGCGCGTTTGATCGCACGCACGATGTCGCATATCTGCTCCTGTGAGGCGGAGACGCCCTTCTCGTCGAGACGGCTTTTCACGATGTGAGTGCCCGAGTGCTTTCCCAGGACCAGCCTGCGTCGGTTGCCAACTTCCTCCGGGTTGACGCACTCGTAGGTCATCGGACAGCTGAGGACCGCAGCCACATGAATGCCCGACTCGTGGGAGAACGCGTTCGGCCCGACCCAAGGCTGGTTAGCCGGCAAGGGTAACTTCGCAGACTCGAACACCAACCTCGTCAGGTCCGTCAGACCTTCGGTCTTGATCCCGACATCCCTCTTGTACAGATGTTTCAGGGCCATCACGAACTGTTCCAGGGACACGTTGCCTGCCCTCTCCCCGATGCCGCCTACAGTGGTGGCAATCGCCTCGGCACCGGCAGCAAGTGCCGATATCGAATTGATGGTGGCGAGACCGAAGTCGTTGTGCAGATGCGCGGACAGAGGCAGTTTGGACTTCTCATTCATCTTGGATATGATGTAATGGATGGCCTCGGGCCCTCCGCAGCCAAGGGTGTCGGTGATACCCAGTCTGGCTGCGCCAGCCTGCTCGCACTTGCTGAACATCTCCGCCATGAACGACATGTCCGACCTGGTGCTGTCCTCAGAGCTCATGCTCACCTTGAGTCCGTGGGCATGAGCGTACTCGACCGCCTGGACCGCCTTGTCCAGGACCTGTTCCCGGGTCATCTTGAGCTTGTACCGAAGGTGGAGGTCGCTCGTCGCGATGAAGAGAAGGACCATATCGACATCGCATTCGATTGCAGCATCGATGTCCTGCTTCAATGCCCTAGATAGGCACAGGACATCGGCGTCCAGCCCCAATGAGGCGATCTTCTTGACGGCATCCTTCTCGGCCTCCGAAACGGCGGGGAACCCTGCCTCGATCTGGTGCACGCCGACCGCGTCAAGCTTCCTGGCGATTGATATCTTCTGCTCGAGCATGAAGTGCACTCCCGGCATCTGCTCCCCGTCCCTCAGCGTGCTATCGTAGATGACTATCTTCTCGGGCAGGGGCGCCTTCGCGATGGCGTTGTACGGACTTACGGCCGAGAACCTCACGGCGGCAAAATCGTGTGTTGACTATTTATCATGTTCCAGGCGAGCCGTCCCGCCGCATCACAGGACCACATCTGGCTCTTGCCTGGGCGGTTCCATGGAAAACATAAATAGGCAGTGGGGCATAATCGCGATATAGTGCCGGGGTGACAGAGCGGCCATGTGGCGGACTGCAGATCCGCAAACAGGAGTTCAAATCTCCTCCCCGGCCCGCCATCTCATTATCACTCACGATTGAAAGGTTTATAGAGCGCTCCCACTTTCGGGCGTTCAAGAGGGCATAGAACGTCTTAGTACGGAGAGGCAACAACAGTCTCGTGGTGTCTACATGAAAACCCCATGCGAACTAGTGGTCGGAAGAATCCTGCCGACGCTCAGGGCGTCGGTCGTGAGAGAGCTGTCGGGGAAGTATCGAATGAAGCAATCCGAGATCGCCAAGAAGCTCGGCATCACGCAGGCCTCTGTCAGCCAGTATCTGAGCGCGACCCGTGGGGGCAGCACGAAGATGCTGGAGGATTTCCCTCAGATCATGAAGTACGCAGACGAGATCGCGACACGGATCGTCGCGGGCGAGACCAAGTACCAGTGGTATGGGGTCCTGTGCAAGGCGTGCAAGGAAATCAGGGAAGACGAGCATTTCTGCAGGCTCCACAGGGTCTCGGCGAAGCTGAGCGGATGCGACATCTGCAAGAAGCACTGAATTGAGTCATCCGAGAGAAAATGATTGGAGTTTGGGACAGTGCGCCCGAGGCGTTCTGTCCCTTTGTGGTTTTCACCGTCCCCAGCGGATATGACGCTCAGAGCAGCTCGATCACGATCGATGTGTACAATAGATCGTGAGTCATGGCTGTCGTGAACACGGCGCCATCGGCGCCTTCCTCAAGGTATTTGTAGTCCTCAACATCCATGATTGTAACATCCGACCACTCGCTAATCAGGGATGGAAACGCTGCAGGGACCCAGCAGTCGGTTTCGATGCTGAATGTCAGCTTGTAGTAGCCGGGTTCGGTGGCCACGTGCTTCGTGTCCCAGTTGTATCCGTACAGCAGCATGCCCAACTGGTTTATCTCAGCGGAGTAGGCATCTGTCGGGCCATCGACGTTCAATCCTTCTGACACGTTTCCAGAGTAGACTTCATGCAGAACCTCATTGCCCTCTGCATCTGCGACGTGTTCAATCGTGAAGCTGGCCCTGAGCGTATACACCGAGGACTCGATTCCGGGTATCTTCAGGATAACCTCGGTCCTGACCTTCTGTCCGGCCTTCCACTGGTGAAGAACGATGTCATCCGACCAGTCGGCAACCACTGAAGACGGACCACTGGTCGCGTACCACAGCTTGTCGTATGTCTCGTTCACAAACTCACCGAGCCTGAACAAGTTGCCGTCGATGTCGACGCCATACTCGACGTCCACGGTCTCGCCGGTTTCCTCGTCAGTCTCTTGCAGCACGACAATCTCGCTGAAGGTGATGTTCTGGTTATAGTCGTAGATGCCTGTGTCATCAGGTTTATCACCGTTCGTCTCTCCGCCGTCGCCGTTCGCCTCGCCCTTGTAGGCTACGGTCGACAATGGCACGATTGCCATCGACAAAACGACCATAGCTACTGCTGTCATGTACAACGTCTTGCGCATCTGATTGTCTCCCCCTTCAATTACACCGTGTCGAGGCAGCCAACAGTCCTACTGACTCAATCACTGATGTGAGGCGACGCAACGAGGATTGTATCTATTCTTGGTTTTGGTACAATATTAGAAACGATGCGCGCCGCATCCGTACTGACCTGATGTTAAGAGGAGGTTTCCCGCGGGAAGCCGTCCCATGAATCACTCGATGAGAAATACACGGGGGTGCCGGACGCCACTGAAACGCGACCGGACACCATTAAAGGATTTGAATCGTCTCGAACGAAGGCCCGTCTACCTGCCGCCCATGGGCAGCAGGGTGAGCTCCAACCAGGACGACGAGCTGCTGAAGTTCACGGTCGTGTACTCGGTCGTGACATCGTCGACCCCTGTGATGGTTATGCCTTCAGCCACGGCGTTATCATACGGAACGTTGTCGGGCAAGACATAATCGATGCTGAATGTCAGCCTGTACTTCCCCTCGCCGCATCCGAGAATCTTGGTGTCCCAGTTGTACCCGAACAGCAGTTGCCCGAGCTGGTTGACCTCGGCCGAGTACGCATCGGTCGGACCGTCCGCCCAGAGACCCTCGGCGACTGTGCCCTCCCAGAAGTTCTGGAGCACCGCACCGCTCAGCGGGTCAATCTGCTCAATCTTGAAATGGGCCCTTATCGTGTAGACAGACGCCTGATGGGCGTAGTCCCACAAGACCATCTCAGTCCGGATCTTCGCGCCGGCCTTGTACTGGTGGAGGACGATATCATCCGACCAGTTTGCCAAGACGTTCACTGGCTCACCGTAGGCCATGAGCTCCGTCCCGTAGGTTTCGTTGATGAACGGACCGAGCTCGAACAGGTCGCCCGTGACATAGATACCCGACGTGCCTCCGACAACTTCTCCGAAAGCGATGTTCTGGTTCATCTCGAACCCCATCGCATCGGGTTTGTCCCTCTGGCTTCCGTTCTCACCTGCGGCCACGCTTACGGACAGTGCCGAAAAGACCATCACGGCCATGGCTACGACTGACACACATGCCTTTGTTGCTCTCATTTCTCCCCCTTTTCCTAAGCAGGACGGGGGGGTGATGCTCCAGTATACTGACCTCCCCCGTCTAGCCTTAGTCCGAAGGGGACAAAATTGGGTAATTACGCTGTTGGTGCAATCTTGAATGAATGGGACAAAGTTAGAAGCAATACTGACGAGTCAGTGAACTCGAAGAGGTTCCTATTGGAAGACCACTTCCGGACAGTGAAGATTAATAACGATTCGGCAATCCCCTGTCAAGGTCTAACCATGCGCAAGGCGAAACCCCTAGACAGCATCCTGGAGACGATTGGACGCACTCCAATCATCAGGCTACGGAGAATCGTCCCTGACGACTCGGCCACGTTGTACGCTAAACTCGAGTCGTTCAATCCGATGGGGTCGATCAAGGACAGGGTTGCAGGTGGATTGATCGAGGACGCCGAGAAACATGGAGTCATCCGCGAAGGTTCGACCATCATAGAGCCCACCTCGGGAAACACGGGCATAGGGCTCGCGATGGTCTGCGCCGTGAAGAGCTACAGACTCATACTCACGATGCCTGACACGATGAGCGTCGAGCGCAGGAAGCTGCTCAGAGCGCTCGGTGCCGAGGTCGTGCTCACACCCGGGGCATCTGGGATGTCAGGAGCCGTTGAGAAGGCCGCGGAGCTCGCTGCTGCCATCCCAGGGGCCTTCGTTCCTCAGCAGTTCGAGAACAAGGCAAACCCGATGACCCACAGAAAGACCACGGCCATGGAGATACTCAAGGCACTGGACAAGGTCGATGCATTCGTAGCAGGCGTGGGGACGGGTGGCACCATCACGGGGGTCGGGCAGGTTCTCAGGCGCAAGTTCCCCGAGGTGAAGGTGATAGCCGTGGAGCCCGAGGAATCCCCTGTGCTGTCCGGAGGACGACCTGGGCCACACACCATACAAGGCCTCGGTGCGGGGTTCTTGCCCAAGATACTTGACACGAAGGTCTATGATTCCGTGGTCAAGGTGCGACACGAGGACGCCGTCAGGACTTCGAGGGACCTCGCGAGGCTCGAGGGCATGCTCGTGGGCATCTCATCCGGGGCCGCTGCCTGGGCCGCGCTCAGAGTGGCCAAGGAGTTGGGGCCGGGCAAGAATGTTGTCGTCATCTTCCCAGACACTGGAGAAAGATATTTGAGCACTGACCTGTTTGGAGACTGACCGCAATGGCCGACAGGGAGAAGAGAGACATCGATATCGTGCTTGAGAGGGACCCTGCCGCGAAGAGCAGGGCCGAGGCGCTGCTCTTCAGCCCGGGATTGCACGCCCTGAGGTTCTACAAGGCGTCACACAGGATGTACCTGAAAGGGCACTTCAAGACGGCCAGGGCGCTCAACTACATGTCGCGCGTGCTCACAGGCGCGGACATACACCCGGGCGCGACTGTTGGCAAGGAGTTCTTCATCGACCACGCCACGGGCGTGGTCATAGGTGAGACTTCGATCATAGGCGACCATGTATCCATCTACCAGGGCGTGACCCTGGGAGGCATAAGCACCGAGAAGAAGAAGAGGCACCCCACCATCGGGAACAACGTGGTGATCGGCGCTGGTGCCACCATACTCGGACCAATCGTCATAGGCGATAATGTCAGGGTGGGAGCGGGTTCGGTCGTCGTCAAGTCCGTGCCTCCGAACTCCACCGTGGTCGGCGTGCCAGCCAAGATTGTCAAGAGGGAGGGAACCACCTCGATCGACCTCCACCACGAGGAGCTGCCGGACCCGGTCGTGAATGCCTTCGTCGACATCTGCCACAGCATCTCCGAGATGGAGTACCGGCTCGAGCTTATTGAGAAGAAACTAGGAGTCGAGTTCAAGAGACCGGCGGCGACGAAGCCAAAGACCGCACAGCCAGCTGAGCTCTCTTGTCCTGTGAAAGAGAAGCCTTGAATAGCCCTCCGACCATCGGTGATGTGATAGCCCATGGCGATAGTTCTCCACAACTCGCTGACCAGGCGGAAAGAGCCGCTCGTGACCGTCCAACCAGGCAAGGTCGGGATGTACGTCTGCGGCGTCACAGTCTACGACAAGCCCCATCTCGGGCACGCCAAGTCAGCGATCAACTTCGACCTCATCGTGCGATGGCTCAGGCATCGCGGATACGAGGTCAAGCATATCACGAACTTCACCGACGTCGACGACAAGATCATCGCACGAGCCAGCGAGATGGGCATAGACCCGCTCAAGCTGTCGAGCGACATGATCAAGGAATATGAGAGCGACATGAAGAGGCTCAAGGTGTGGCGAGACGACACCGTCTACCCGAAGGCCAGTGAAACGATGCCGGAGATCATCGCCATGGTCAGGGGCCTCGTGGACAAAGGTTACGCCTACGAATCGCATGGGTCGGTCTACTTCAGCGTCAAGAAGGCCGCTGAGTACGGCAAGCTGTCGGGGCAGTCCCTCGACCAGATGGTCGCGGGGGCGAGGATCGAGGTGGACGAAGAGAAGCGCGACCCGATGGACTTCGCCCTCTGGAAAGCCGCAAAGCCCGGAGAGATCTCATGGGACTCTCCCTGGGGCAAGGGCAGACCAGGATGGCACATCGAGTGCTCGGCCATGTGCCTGAAGCACATCGGACCGACAGTCGACATCCATGGCGGAGGGACGGACCTGGTGTTCCCTCATCACGAGAACGAGATCCTGCAGTCCGAGGCGTACAATGGAACGCAGTTCACCAAGTACTGGATGCACAACGGGATGCTCACGATAGGCGAGGAGAAGATGTCCAAGTCGCTGAAGAACTTCTTCACTGTTCAGGACATCCTCATGAAGTACAGGCCGGAGGTCGTCAGATTCTTCGTGCTCAACGCGACGTACAGCTCCCCGCTCGAGTATGACGAGGACTCGCTCGAGGAATCGAGGAAGGCGCTGGAGAAGCTCAACAACGCATACGACGCGGCGCTGTCCGCTCTGGACAAGGCTAAGGGTGATGACGATGCGACGAAGCTGTGCGACGAGGCCTGGAAGAAAGTCGAGGAACGACTGGACGACGACTTCTCTAGCAGGGAGGCCATCGCAGTCATGTTCGACTTCGCGCGCGAATCGAACAGGCTGATAGGCGATGGACGTCTGAGCAGGAAGGGCGTAGAGAACGTCCTGGCCATCTTCCGCAAGTTCAACGGGATCTTCGATGTCCTCGAAGGTAAGAGAGCTGTCACGGTGAAGGACTCGGTCCAGGTCGGACAGCTGTTCCCTGACCCGGACACGATGACGAAAGACGCCCTCTCTGACGAGAAGGTGAACGAGTGGGTGCAGCTGCGATCCGCGGCAAGGACGAAAAAGGACTTCGCCTACGCCGACAAAGTCCGGAAGAAGTTGTCCGAGCTCGGAATCGAAGTGAATGACACCAAAGACGGTGCCGTATGGAAACGAAAGTGAGACCTGAGACGGCCAGGCAGAAGGCCGAGCTCCTCGCAGGCGGACCCGTCAGACTCCCCGACGGATTCCGGCTCCCGTTCCCGGCGAGCAGGTCCACGGCCGGACCAGGTGCTGGCAGGACCTCAGCAGTATTCTCATTCGGTGGCACGAGGGCCAAGAAGGCCATATCCAGGGATTCGGGGGAGTTCGAGCTAGTGTCCCTGAACGGCAAGCTCTCGCTCACAAGGGCGGGGAAGGAATTCATCAGCGCCGTGGAACTCATCCCCACGCTGATGCACGCACCATACCAAGCATTCGTGAACATCGAGAGCGCATGCGTGTACGACTGCAAGTTCTGCAACTCGTCCAGGCTTTCACATGACGTGACCAAGGACCTCACAGATGATAGGATCGTGGAGATGATCCTGGACGCATCGACCAAGGAGGGATTCCAGTCGGTCGCGTTCACTAGCGCGGTTGCCGTGTCACCATCGATGACCGTGAGGAGGATGGCGGGGCTGGTGAGACGCGTCAGGGCGGAATTGCCAGACGTCCCCCTCGGGGTCGAACCATACACCACCAGGCCGGATGAGGTCGACATGCTTAGGGACTCAGGCGCAGACGAGATCAAACTCAACATCGAGACATTCGACCGTGACATATTCGAGAAGGTCTGCGGCGACATGGACCTGGATCACATTCTGCACGCTGTCAACCACGCTGGCGAGGTTTTCGGGAGGAACAGAGTGTGCTCGAACATCATCTTCGGCCTTGGTGAGGATGATGAGAACGTGCTCGAGGGGGTCAAGGTCCTTGCTAACATGGGGGCCGTGGCCACGCTCAGGGCACTGAGGGTCGACGAGATGAACTCCGAGGCCCTCGATGGCGCGCTCGGGAAGCTGGAGCCAGTAACGGCTGACCGCATGTTGAGGTTGGCCACTGAGGAGAAGACTATCCTGAGCAGGCACAAACTGTCCACTCTGAAGTTCAAGACCATGTGTCACGCGTGCCTGTCGTGCGACATCGTCCCATTCTGGGACGTCTGATGTCACCTGTGCGTGAAGACGCACTTGACCGTAGGGTTGACCTGCTCCACGCGGACGAACGCGAATCGTTCGAGCTGGACGACTTCCCCCAAAGACTTCGTCAATGACGGCTCCGCGACCCCTTTCCTGGCCGTTCCGTCTGTCATGAGCACCTCGGCTGGGACTGAATCCGCGGGAGCCCAATGAACGATTCTCACGCCCTCTTTCAAAACGGCGAGGTCGTTGCCAGCGTAAACCAGCGTGTTACCCCGGACATCAACATTGCACAGATCCTTGAGCCTCAACCTCATCGGTTCGTCGCGTAGGTCCTCTCGCGCGAGGAAGATCTTGGATCCTCTGGAGACCTTCAACGCCCTAGTGCCTCGTTCCGGATGATCTGGATGGAGAGGCGCCCTAGCCATCAGCTCATCATCCAGACCCTCCAAGGTGAGAATGACCGGGTCGTTGACGAAGAAGTACCTATTAGCGCCGTCATCCACGAGTTCGCGGTTGTAGGTGAACAGGGTCTTCCAGGAGAACTGGATGTCCACCTCCTTGATCCCGACCTCGGTCCAGTACCTCCGGATCGCCTCTGGTCTGATGCCGCGTCTCCTCATCGCGCCGAGGGTCCCGAGCTGAGGGTCGTCCCAACCCGTATACAAACCCTCCTTGATCCCCTTGGCCATCTTGGACGTGGACAGCTGCGCGTCCTCTATGGACACGCGGCCGTAGTGGATGTACTCAGGCATCTTCCAGCCCATGTAGCCGAACAGATACTCCTGTCTGTATGTGTTGTTCAGGTGGTCCTTGCCCCTGAGCACATGGGTCAGGTCCAGCAGGTGGTCGTCGACCGCTACGGCCAGATTCATGAGTGGATAGACTCTGTACTTCGTGCCCGTCCTCGGATGAGGAGTGTCATCTATTCTCAGCGCGACGAAATCACGTATCGCAGGGTTCGGATGGTTCAGGTCTGTCTTGACCATGACCGACGCCTCCTCGGGCTTGTACGAACCATCGAACATCTTGTCCCAGCGGAGGAGTTGCTCCTCGACCGGTTGCTCCCTGTGAGGGCACGCCTTCTTGTGGTTCTTGAGGTCCCTCCAGTCATCTGGCTTGCACGTGCAGACGTAGGCCTTGCCCATGTCCAGGAGCTTGCGGGCGATGTCGTAGTATATCTCGAACCTGTCACTCTGGATTATCGTCTTATGTATCTTGACGCCAAGCCATTCGAAATCTGCCGGAATCGAGTCGTAGCCCGCAGGATCGATCCTGGCAGGGTCCGTGTCCTCGAACCTGTTGTAGCAGATCCCGCCGTAGCGCTTCACGTACTCGTCGTTGAGCACGGCCATCCTGCTGTGGCCGAGGTGTAGTGGCCCCGACGGGTTCGGGGCCATTCTCATCCTGACCTCACCCTTCACGTTCTTGAGATCTGGCAGGCCCATCTCCCTCGGTCTTGACTCCTTAACCAAGAGCTCTGGCGCAAGTGATGTGAGAGCCGTCTTCTGGGCCTCGGGAGACATCCCATTCACCTCATCGATCACGCCCTTCGCGGCGGACGAGACCTCCTTTGCCTTGGGCCTCAGCTCGGGGTTCTCAGCCATGACCTTGCCCAGGACTGAACCCAGGGTTGCCTTGCCGTCGTACTGGACGGCGTTCTGAAGAGCGTACTTGCGGACGAGCGCCTCTATGTCCATCGCGACTCGATTAGCGCATGCGTATATGAATCTTGACCATGGCCAGGGGCCCCCTTCTGCACTCGTCCGAGAAAGGATAGAAATACGCTGACTCTCATGCATCGGACGGTGATGGTCTGTCCATCAGGTCGATGCTAGCGGATCTCGAAGACAAGGTAGTGATAAAGGGCAAGGTCTCCAGGGACGTCGAGGTCACGAAGTATCTCCTGAAGTCCCCGACCAGGCCCATCCTGTTCGAGGACCTGGACGGCTACACGGCCGTGGGCAACTTATGGTCCACAAGGGAAAGGATCGCCCAGGCCATGGGCACCACTCCCGCAGAACTGACTCTCAAGATGGTCAAGGCGATGGATACCCCATCGCAACCCCAGGAGATTGAGAACGCCCCCTTCGACAAGCACGAAATGACCGATTTCGACCTGCGCGCGTCCGCGATACCGAAGTTCTACCCGACCGATGGGGGCAGGTTCATCACTGCTGGCGTGGTCATCGCCGAGCACGACGGCATCAGGAACATGTCCTTCCACAGGATGATGCTCCTGGACGACCGGAGGTTTGCGGTCAGGGTCGTCCCGCGGCACCTCCACGCCCTCCATAAGAGGGCGTTGTCCCAGGGCAAGGACCTCAAGATCGCGGTCGCGATAGGCCTGTGTCCTTCGGTCATGCTCGCAGCTGCAATGAACCTCGAGTTCGGCAAGAACGAGCTCGATGTCGCGAGCTCGCTAAGGCAGCTATGCCTCAACGAGCCTGTGTATGTCAGGAAGGTGAAGAACGGCCTTCTCGTGCCGGCTTTCGCGGAGTACATCCTCGAGGGGCGGCTGACGAATGAGGTCGCTGACGAGGGTCCGTTCGTGGACATCACGGGAACCATCGACCCTGTCAGGACCCAGCCGGTGGTCGAGATCGACAGGATATACCACAGGGACGACCCTGTCTTCCAGATGATACTGCCGGGCAGGGAGGAACACTTCCTCATGATGGGCATGCCCAGGGAACCTGTGATTCAGAGGGCTGTGAGCACTGCCGTGCCAGAGGTCCACGCCGTCAGACTGACCGAGGGAGGCTGCTGCTGGCTCCACGGAGTCGTATCCATAACCAAACAGAAGGAAGGCGACTCCGTCAACGCCGTCATGGCAGCCCTAGGAGCTCATCCGTCTATGAAGCTCGTGACGGTGGTAGACGGGGACATAGACATCTTCGACGACAAGGATGTCGAGTGGGCCGTTGCGACCCGGTTCCAGGGGCATAAGGGGCTCGTGATAATAGAGAACGCCAGGGGGAGCAGCCTCGATCCGAGCGCCGACGAGACCACGACCAAGATGGGCATAGACGCGACCAAACCCGTCGGGGGCGAAGGGTTCGACCGGATCAAGGTCACCTAGGAGAGAGACATGCTTGAGACACTAGCCGCCCTGGTGCTCCTCGGGCACGGACTGGGCCACACCACTGGCCTCGCAGGGGCATGGTCGGACATGCAGACGGGCTTCTCTGACAAGCCGTGGATATTCGGAGGGAATGTGCGCCTGAGGAGCCCCATAGGAAAGGTGTTCGGGCTCGTATTCCTGACCGCCACGATACTGTTCGTAGTCTCCTCCATCGCGACCTTCACGGGGAGCGAGTCATGGAGGACCTTCGCAATCGCGGGGTCCGTTGCGTCCATCGCCTGCATGGTGCCTTGGTGGAATACCGTCATATTCGGCGCCAGATTGGGTGTCCTGCTCGACGTCGCCATAATCCTAGTGCTGCTGGTCCCCGGCGGAGAGTCGTTCGTGGACTTCTTCGGACTCCCGTGACCTGACGGCTTATAAGGCCAGGACCGTCAGACGAAAAACCCACCTCACGATGGGAAAAAACAATTATATCGGATGGCGCCTAGCTCGACTCGAGGCTAAACCGATGGTAACAGTCACGCCAAAGGCCACGGAAACGATCAAGGCGATATTGACAGAGGAGAAGAAGAGCGAGCCGATCAGGATTTTCTTCGCAGGGTTCTCCTGCTCAGGCCCGTCCTACATGATGGGCTTCGACAAGAAGAAGGACACCGATGTCGAGCTCAAGGTCGACGGTTTCACGCTCATATACGAGAAGGGACTCGAGGACGAGCTGAAGGAGGCCGTGATAGACTCGATAGACACGCCCCAGGGACCAGGGGTCGTCGTCAAGGTCAAGTCCTCAGGCGCGTCATCTTGCGGCGGCAGCTGCGCAGGCTGTCACTAGACCGAGTACATTCGTCCCGCCGGTGTGGAAACATTCATACCCACGTGGCGTCCTCGAAGGCCTGTGTCAGTTGAGCACGAGCTCATAAGACCAGGCACTGTCGAGGAGAGGGACTACCAGGTCAACATAGCCAAAGCCGCGCTTCAAGAGCCCACGCTCGTGGTCCTTCCGACCGGGATGGGCAAGACGGTCGTCGCACTCATCGTGATTGCTGAGATACTGTTGAAGAAGACCGGCAAGGTCCTCTTCATGGCGCCGACCAAGCCCCTGGTCGAGCAGCACGCGAAGTTCCTCAGGGACCATCTGCTCAAGCCCGACCCGATCATGTTCACTGGCGAGGTCAACCCCTCCAAGAGGCGGGAGATGTGGGGGAGCGGCAGGCTGGTCGTCTCCACGCCGCAGGTGATCGAGAACGACCTCAACGAGGAGAGGATATCGCTCGACGACGTCGCCCTAATAGTCTTCGACGAAGCGCACAGAGCAGCAGGAGACTACGCCTATGTCTCCATAGGCAAGCGGTTCTCCGAGACCGGTGGGCTGGCCTTGGGCATGACCGCATCCCCTGGGTCCGACGTGTCGAAGATAGCCGAGGTGTGCGAGAACCTCGGCATGACCAATGTCGAGATAAGGTCCGAGCTGGACGAGGACGTGGTCAAGTACACCCAGGACGTCAAGATGGAGTTCATAGGCGTCGGGATGCCAGAGGAGATGGGCCGCGTGATCTACCTACTCCAACGTATACTGGACGAGCAGTTCGTGAAGCTCCGGGCGTACGGGTACCTCGACCCGAAGAAGCCGCCGACCACGCGGGATCTGCTCGAAGCGGGCAAGGTCATCAGGGCGAAGTTGGACTCGGGGACGAAGAACTTCCACCTGTTCCAGGCCGCGAGCGCGAACTCGCTCGCGATGAAGATTAACCACGGCATAGAACTGGCGCAGACACAGGGCAAGGGCGCGCTCGAGGGGTACTTCGACAAACTCGTGAAGCAGGGCCAGGAGAAGGGAGGGCCGAAGGCTTCCAGAGACCTCGTCAAGGACGCGCGGTTCCAGCAGGCGAGGACGCTCCTGTACGCCCAGCAGCGGGAGCACCCGAAGCTGGAGAAGATCGTCCCCATCCTCAAGTCGCAGTTCGTCTCGAAGCCCGACTCCAGGGCGATAGTCTTCACACACTACAGGGACACATGCGACATTCTTACTCAGAAACTGTCCTCGATCGACGGGCTGAGGCCAGTAAGGTTCGTCGGCCAGTCCAGCAAGGGTGAGGACATAGGCCTCAACCAGAAGGAGCAGAAAGAGATCATCGAAAGGTTCAGGGCAGGCGACCACAACGTGCTCGTGGCAACATCTATCGCCGAGGAGGGATTGGACATACCCACGACGGATCTGGTCGTGTTCTATGAACCAGTCCCGTCCGAGATAAGGACCATACAGAGGAGGGGCAGGACCGGGAGGAGGCAGGCGGGTCGAGTGGTCATGTTCGTCACGCGCGACACGAAGGACGAAGCGTACTTCTGGTCCAGCAGGAAGAAGGAGATGCAGATGCGCCGGGAGCTAGACTCCCTCAGGAGGAAGCTCCGGGTGCGTCGGGGACTGCCAGAGATGCCTGGACACAAGACTGGACTCACGAGGGGACAGCTCGAGAACATGCTGACGCCACGGGCCCCCAACGAACGCGAAGAGCTCGCACAGAAGGTGGCCGAGACCGAGGGACAGAAGTCCTTGGGCGAGTTCTCGAAGGGCGCATCCAAAGAACCAGTCCCTCTCTCGGCATCGGCCTCCGTGGCCAGGTCGGATCTGGTCGGCGCGCTGGCAGAGGCGGGGTTCTCGTTGCTGGCGGATGACCTCGACGGTGCGGACATCGTCATCTCGTCCAGGGTGGCTGTCGCGTTCAGGACCGTGGACGCGTTCATAGACCAGGTCAATGACGGGTCGTTGTCGGGGTCGCTCGCGAAGCTGAGGCAAGCGTGCGCGCACCCTGTCCTGATCGTCCAGGGCGAGGCCGAGGGGAAGGGCTCTCCGAAGGTGAACTCGGCCGCATACGACTTCCTAAGCGTCCTGCTCTCGGAGTTCGAGATGACCGTACTCTCCACCACGGATGCGCCACAGACCGCAGCCGCGGTCGCGTCCCTGCACAGGCAGGAGGCGGCGAAAGGCAAGGCCGGGAAAGGACAACAGACCACGCTTGACCCAGGAGGCAAACAGATGTTCCTCGTCCAGGGATTGCCCAACGTGTCCGCGACCGTAGCCGAGCGGCTGCTGAGACGCCTGGGCGGCGTCGAGGAGATCGAGGATGCATCCGTTGGGGACCTCATGGAGACCGACGGAATCGGAAGGGTTATTGCAGAAGGCATTCATACTGCATTGCGCAAGAGGCGCAAGGAGGGTTGAGGAGTATGGCGACCAGCAAGTGTCCCATGTGCGAGAGCCCGTGCATCATCAAGCTCATAGCGACCTCGGACGCACGTTGGTGCAAGGTAGACGTGTGCAAGATGTGCGGCACTATGTATCCCAGGGACAAGGATGTCGTCATAGCAGCCCCCGCGAAGCCTAAGACCGCGGCCCTGAAACTCGCGAAGAAGGCCAAGCCGGCCAAGGCCAAAATCAAGAAGACCAAGAAGCGGAAGTGATGAGCCAGTAGACCCAAGACGCCGTTCCGTACCGCGCCCTCGACCGCAGGAAGCTTTATCAACCACCTACCCATACGAGTGAGTTCGAGAACCATGGAGTTCAAGCTGGTAGAGAAGAAAAAGGACAGCATCAAGGTCGAGATTCTCGACGCTGACGAGACCCTGATCTATCCTCTGATACACGAGCTGCTCCAGGACAAGAACGTCGCAGATGCGAGGTACACCACGGGGCACCCGCAGCTGGACAAGCCCGTCCTGGCCGTCCGGGTGAACGACGGCAAGCCCCAGGCGGCCCTGAAGACGGCGGCCAAGTCCCTCGTGAACCAGTACATCGAGGCCCGGCAGCTCATTGAGAAGCAGCTGGGCTGATGCACGGGAAGCTTTTACCCTGACAGCCCATTCACACCATGCCATGAGAGAGAGCGACCTCGGCATGGAGATGTTCCTTACAGAGGGTGTCCCGGGCATAGGCGGCAAGCTCAGGAAGACCCCCGAGGACTTCGTCGTGGATGAGATATCCATAATGCCCCCAGGGTCGCCCGAGGGCCGGTTCGTGATAGCCAAGGTGTGGCACAGGAACTGGGAGGCGAACCGGCTCGTGCGCAGACTCGCCTCGAACCTGCATGTCGGGAGGATGCGCGTAGGCTTCGCAGGCACGAAGGACGGCAGGGCCGTCGCCACGCAGCTGATGTCGTTCAACGCCCCCCTGGCGGATGTCCAGGCGCTCGCCATACCGGATGTGCGCGTGACGGACGCCTACATGGCGAAGAGGATGATCACTATAGGGGACCTCATAGGCAACAGGTTCGAGATCGTTGTCTCGGACATCGAACCCGGCGTGGACATCGGGAACTCGTGTGAACGTGCGAGGAGGTTGCTCGATGAGGTCGGGGGGTTCCCCAACTACTTCGGCGTGCAGCGCTTCGGCTCCGTGAGGCCCATAACCCATCTCATAGGGCTTGACCTGACCAGGGGAGATGTGGAGGGGGCCGTGATGAGATATGTGGCGAACCCGCTCATGGAGGACTCCGAAGTCACCGATGCCAGGAGGCGGCTGCAGGAGACGAGGGACTTTGAGAGGGCCCTGAAGGAGTTCCCGATGAAGCTCACCTTCGAGAGGACCTTGATCGGACATCTGGTCGAGAAGCCAGGTGACTACTTGGGAGCCCTGAGGACACTGCCCCAGAACCTACTCATGATGTTCGTGCACGCATACCAGTCATACCTGTTCAACAAGATGATCAGCGAGAGGATGCGCAGGGGCCTCTCCCTCAAGATGCCCGAGGTCGGCGACCTCGTGCTCCCGCTCGACAAGAACCGCCTGCCGGACCACGACTCCCCGATCCCTGTCACGGCGGACAACCTGGACAAGGCCAGGAAGAACGCGTCGGAGGGGAAGGCGTTCGTGAGCGGCCTGCTGTACGGCACCGAATCGACCTTTGCCGACGGCGTCATGGGGGAAATCGAGAGGGATACCATCCAACAGGAAGGCATTTCGAGGATGGATTTCCAGATAATCGGATTGAGGGAGGCGTCCTCGAAAGGCACCAGACGGGAGATTCTGGCACCGTACAAGGACCTGAGGATCGACATCGAAGAGGGGAGAGCCAAGTTCGCTTTCTCGCTGAACAAGGGCTGCTACGCAACGTGCCTCATGAGGGAGTTCATGAAGGCCGACATGCGCGATTACTGAAGGCTCACGCCTTGGGCGTCTTCAGGATCCCCTTGATGTACGCGCTCATCTTCCGCTCGACGTCGGTGTCAAGAGGCGAGGCGACCTCGTGTTCTCTGAGTATCTCCTCAGCTTTCAGCCTAGCCTTCTCTCTGAGGTCTTTCGTCCGTTGCGAATCCCAGCTCCCGCGAGGCCCGCGCCAGAACTGCGGTGGGACGAAGGCTTCCTTCCGGAAGTGCTTGAGCGTGTGCGGATTGCTCAGGTAGGCGCCCTTGGGTCCGGCCGCCTCGATGACCTGGACAGCGAGGGTCTCCTCGTCGACGTCCACGCCGGTCATGATCCTCTTGACGTCTCCACATATGGCATCGTCCAGGACCAGCTTGGTGAAGCTCGCGGTCAGGCTGGATTCGATGCTACCTGCCGCGTCATAGACGAAGTCGATTCCGCTCAGGCCAGCCATCAGCAGGGTCGTTGCGCTCTCCGCCCCGGCCTGGTAATCAGCCAGCATCGCCTCAGTGTTGCCCCCTGTGCCCCGACATGGGACATTGTATCGTCTCGCGAGCTGGGCGGTCCCGGCCATGATCAGTCCGACCTCGGGTGCGCCCAGCGCTATGGAACCAGTGCGCATGTCCATCATGCCGGACACGCTGCTGTAGATGGATGGCGCCCCTGGGCTCGCCAGCTGGGCTACCGCGACGGATGCGAGGACCTCGGCGTTCTGCTGTACCAGAAGCCCCGCGACCGTTGCAGGTGAGGTACCGCCGGCCATGCACTCGGGCGGATAGACGCAAGGCTGGCCAGCCTTTGCGTACGATATCAGACCCTCGGTGGATTCCTTCGACAGTGTGAGCGGGCTCACCGGGTTCGCGAAACCGAGCATGAGAGGCCTCTCAGCGAGCGCATCCCTGCCACCAGAGACAATCGAGGCAAGGTCCAGGGACTCTTCGGTCCCCCTCGTCCCCCAGTTCCAACCGTCGATGGTCTTGTTCGTGTGCTTGAAGGAAAGGAAGATCGCCTGAAGATGAGCTATGCGCTCCGGCACATCCCTGGGCCAGCAGGCCCACGAAGAATGGTCTATGTTGGGCAGGGCGTCGGTCAGTCTGAGAAAGGATTCGAGGTCCTTTGCAGTCGAAGGCCTCACGATACCGTCCAGGCCCTCGCATTGGACCGCGGTGCCCATACTGCTCAGGTGGACCTTGCCCTCGCCGAACCCCAACTCATACTTGCCGTCCCTCGCGTACAGTTTGAACTTGGACGGCGCCGTCGATATTGCGCCCATGAGGACGCGCTCTGGGAACTTCACCACGCGCGTGGCCTTGTCGAAGCTAGCACCAGCCCCGATAAGCAGTCTCACGGCCTCGTCCTCGAGCACCTTGACGCCAGTTCCCTCGAGGACCCTGATGGTCGCGTCGTGGATCCGCCCTATATCGTCCCTAGAAAAAGGTTCGTATCTCACAGTCATACAGACCACCGAAGTCATTTAGTAGGAGGCAGGACGGTGAATGCGGATTGATGATATCTATCTTGGCGCGGAGGAAGGAGAAGAAGGCCAAGACGCCTAGGAAGGTCCTCACCTGCCCTCAGTGCGGTTCCGCTGACCTGTACTATGAGGCGGCGCTCATCACTGGGTACAAGTACCACTGCAAGAAGTGCAACTACATCGGCGCGTTCGTGGTAGAGAAGGAGATGGAGGACGGCGCGGGCGAGTGAACCCGCACGGCGTCTCCGGGCCGCGTCAGGCGAACATCGGCCCTGATTCCATCGCCTTCTGGTCGCCCTCGTCCAGTACCTTGGCGATGGCCTTCTCGAAATCGACCATGGAGACGATGTCCCTGTTCTCGCGTATGGCGAACATGCCAGCTTCGGTGCACACGGCCTTGATGTCGGCTCCAGTGGCACCGTCCGATTTGGACGCGAGCTCCTCCAGGTTCACGGTCTCGTCGAGGTTCATGCGTCTGCTGTGGATAGCGAATATGGCAGCTCTGGACTCGTGGTTCGGCAAGGGAATCTCAATGATCCTGTCGAACCTGCCTGGCCTGAGCAACGCCTCATCGAGTATGTCCGGCCTGTTGGTCGCGCCAATGATCTTGACCTCTCCGAGCGGGTTGAACCCGTCCAGCTCCGCCAGCAGCTGCATCAGGGTCCTCTGGACCTCGCGGTCCCCGGATGTGGCCATCTCGAGCCTCTTGGCGCCCAAGATCGGA
>JBFYNF010000055.1:0-4897 GCA_041304525.1 Thermoplasmata archaeon
AGGTCATCGAGATGCTCGAGGAGGAAGGGCAGGTCGTGGGCGGCATGGTCACGGAGCCCATAATCGAGGCCGGGAAACGCGTCGGGTTCTACTTGATGGACTGGAAGACCAAGCGGAAGGCGGTCTTCGCGCACACCGACACGGAATCCAAGTTCTGCGTGGGCAAGTACGGCGTGAACCTAGAGAGCCTGGACACGGTCGGTGTCGAGGCTCTCGTCGACGCAAGCACGAACGCCGATGTGATCGTCATAGACGAGGTCGGCAAGATGGAGGTCGAGTCGGAGAAGTTCGTGAAGGCCGTCAAGGACGCGATGGATGTGGACAAACCTATCATCCTCACGCTCCACAAGAAGTCCAGGAACCCGCTGCTCCAGGACATCAGGCGCAGGGACGACGTCCGCATACTCGAGGTGACCCCGATCAACAGGAACCTCCTTCCCTACAAGATAATCAAACTCATGAAGGGCGAGTACGTGTGACCTCCTCAGGGCTCGTGAAGGTAATAGAAGGCACCACTGAGCTGCTCGTCCCGGAGGCCTTCTGCAAGAAGGGCCCGGGGACCAGGACCGGCGAGGTCTTCTACAACAAGCAGATGGAGTTCGGCAGGGACGTGTCCGTCATGTTCGGACGGGCCGTCTTCAAGGACGGCGATAAGATACTGGATGGGCTCGCGGCGTCTGGGGCCAGAGGGCTCAGGCTCGCGAACGAGACCGGCGTGCGCGCCGATTTCGTGCTCAACGACCGTAACCTCTCCGCCGCGGTACTCATGAAGGAGAACGCGTCTGCGAACAGCCTCGACCACGTAAGGGTCATGTGCAAGGACCTCAGATCCCTGCTCGCGGAGGAGCAGTTCGACTACATCGATGTCGATCCTTTCGGCACGCCCATCGACTTCGTCAACGCCGCGGTCCAGAACTGCAGGAACAAAGGGACGATGGCGGTCACCGCGACGGATACCGCCCCGCTGTACGGCACGTATCCCAGGACCTCGCTGAGGAGGTATGGCGCGCTGTCCGCGAGGTCGCCCTTCGCCCACGAGACCGGCCTGAGGATACTCGTGGGGTTCCTTGTGAGGGAGGCCGCGAGACACGACCGGGCATGCGAACCGCTCCTGTGCTACCACACGGACCACTACTTCAGATGCTATGTGAGGATAGTCAACGGGGCGGCGCGCGCAGACGCAGCGACCAAGAAACTCGGGTTCACGCACTTCGACAAAGCGTCCCTGGAGAGGAGCGTCCTCGGTGAGAGGTCGGACAAGGCGGACGCTGGTCCCCTGTGGACCGGACCCCTGCTCTCGGAGGAGCTGCTGGATGACATGAGGGCTTCGAAGGACCTCGGCACGTCCGTCAGATGCGAGAAGTACATGACGCTATGGAAGGAGGAGGCACCTGCGCCCGCTCTGTTCTACAAGCTGGACGAGCTCGCAAAGCGCACCAAGCACTCTCCTCCGAAACTGCAGGCCATGGTCACGAAACTCATAGAGAGTGGGTTCAAGGCGTCCAGGACTCACTTCGACCCCAAGGGCCTGAAGACCGATGCCCCGATTGACGACTTCCTGCGCCTGTTCAAGGAATGCTGAGGACCGACGGGATTCGAGGACGGAATCCAATCTTTTAATACGAGCGCTCGGCTTGTCCTAAGCGGTAAGATGCCATCCTTGGCGGTAGTGGGCTCCCAGTGGGGCGATGAGGGCAAGGGGAAGATCGTCGACTACCTCGCGGAAGAG
This sequence comes from Thermoplasmata archaeon, assembly GCA_041304525.1. Classification (GTDB taxonomy): domain Archaea; phylum Thermoplasmatota; class Thermoplasmata; order UBA10834; family UBA10834; genus UBA9653. Next base: position 1,730 of record JBFYNF010000055.1, read on the forward strand.
GCGCAGGTCGTCGTGCGGTTCCAAGGCGGGAACAACGCCGGCCACAGCGTCAAGGTCGGCGAGGAGTTGTTCAAGCTGCACCACCTGCCCTCCGGCATACTCCGGAAGGGTAAGCTCGCGGTCATAGGCAACGGCGTCGTCATCGACCCCGGTGTCCTCATCGATGAGATTGACGGCCTCGAATCCAGAGGTGTCAGCGTCGCCAACCTGAGGATCAGCGACAGAGCGCATGTCATCATGCCGTACCACAAACTCCTGGACGGGGCCGAGGAACGGCTCAGGAAAGGCGCGAAGGTCGGGACCACGGGCCGCGGCATCGGGCCAGCATATGCAGACAAGGCCGCCAGGCTGGGGATCCGCATGCTCGACCTCGTGGACGTCGGCCTGCTCAGGGAGAAGCTGGAGTTCCTCGTCCCTCTCAAACAGAGATACCTCGAGATGTGCGGAGACGCCACGAAACTCGATGGGGCCGCCATGCTCAAGGAGTATTCGGCTCACGGGAGGCGGCTGGGTCCGTTCGTGACGGACACGGGAGCGATTGTCAGGGATGCGCTCAAGAATGACAGGAACGTGCTCTTCGAGGGTGCGCAGGGGACCATGCTGGACATAGACCACGGTACATATCCATATGTGACATCATCAGCCACAGTCGCGGGCAACGCCGCATCTGGCTCGGGAGTGCCCCCGTCCGCCATCGACGACGTCTTCGGAGTGGTCAAGGCGTACACGACCCGCGTGGGCGAAGGGCCATTCCCGACCGAGCTCCTGGACGACGTCGGGAAGACCATCGCGGACAAGGGAGGGGAGTTCGGCACCACGACCGGCAGGTCCAGGCGGTGCGGCTGGCTCGACCTGATGGTCACGAAACACGCGCACGCGCTGAGCGGCTTCACAGGCCTCGCGATGACGAAGATAGACGTCCTGGGCGGGCTCGACGAACTCAAGATCTGCACGCACTACAAACTGGACGGAAAGAAGGTCGCCTGTTTCCCTGCGGACCTGCGGGTCCTGCAGAAATGCGAACCTGTGTACAAGAGGTTCGACGGATGGGAGGACCTGGAGGGTGCGGCCCTCGACAAGGTGCTCAAGAGAGGATTCTCCGCGCTGCCCAAGAACATGAGATGCTATGTGCGGTTCGTCGAGAAGGAGATGGGCGTCCCCGTCACGATGCTCGGACTGGGCAGGCGGAGGCATGAGATACTCGATCTGAGGAAGCGCAAGTGGAAGACCAAGTGAGTGTGACCACGCTGGCTACGCCTGGCCCCGGCCGTCGCCGTGCCACCCATCACCATTATATAAATGGCCAATCATCCAACCCCAGATGCGCCGGCTCATAATCAGCGAGAAGAACCACGCCGCGCAGAGGATCGCACTGATTCTCTCCAACAACACTCAGAAGAGGCGTTCCGTCGCGGGAGTCCCAGTGTTCGAGTTTTCGCGCAACGGTGATGACTACCTCGTCCTCGGGTTGAGGGGACACATCGTCGAACTCGACTATCCAGCTAAGTTCAACGACTGGAGCGCAGTCTCCCCCAAAGACCTCATCTACGCAAAGCCCGAGAAGAAGGTCGACCCATCGGCGAAGAAGATCATGACCGCGCTCAAGGACATCGCATTCGGCGTGGACGAGATCATCATAGCGACCGACTTCGACCGAGAAGGCGAGCTCATAGGTGTCGAGGCCCTCCAGCAGGCGGACACGAAGAAGCCGCTCAAGCGCGCCAGGTTCAGCGCCCTCACGAAGTGGGAGATCGAGAAGGCGTTCTCCGAGCTGACGGAGGTCGACTACAAACTGGCATCCGCGGCAGAGACACGGCAGCTCATAGACCTCGTCTGGGGCGCGTCGCTCACCAGGTTCATCTCACTCGCGTCTGGACAGCTGGGCAAAGACTTCCTATCGGTCGGCAGAGTCCAGAGCCCGACCCTCGCGCTGGTAGTGGCTCGGGAGAAGGAGATCACGGAGTTCAAGCCCACGCCCTACTGGGTCGTATCCGCGAACCTCAAGAAGGGTGAGGAGTTCAGGGCGACTCACAAGCACGGGACTTTCGACGACAAGGACGCAGCCCAGGCGGCGCTGGCCAACGCGAAGCAGGCAAAGACCGCCACCGTAAAAGGTGTCTCGGTCAGCGAGAAGGACGAGTACCCTCCCGCGCCTTTCAACACGACGGTGTTCGTCGCGGAGGCGACCAAGAGGGGCCTGACCGCATCACAGGCGATGAAGATCGCCGAGGACCTGTACACCGACGGTTACATCTCATATCCAAGGACCGACAACACGGTATATCCACCCTCTCTCAGCCTGAGGAGCATACTGGAGAAGCTGACGAAGTCCGAGTTCTCCAAGGAGGCCGAGGAGCTGCTCGCCCAAGAGAACATCAGGGCATCGAGGGGCAAGAAGAGCACCACGGACCATCCCCCGATACACCCGGTTGACGCCGCGACCAAATCTGAGCTGAAGGGACACAGGTGGGACATCTACGAGCTAGTGACAAGGAGGTTCCTCGCCACGGTCGCGCCCCCGTGCCATTCCGAGGCAACCGTCGTCGACATGGACGTAGGCAGCGAGCCCTTCGTCAGCGAAGGCTACAGGATACTGTTCCAGGGATGGAGGAAATACTATCCGTACTACACCTCCTCCGAGACCCTGCTTCCCGCGATGAAGGAAGGGGATACGCCCGAAGTCCTCAAGGCGCTCTCGACCGAGAAGAAGACTCAGCCACCGCCCAGGTTCACCCAGGGTTCTCTCATACAGGAGATGGAGCGCAAGGGACTGGGTACGAAGAGTACCAGGCACGAGACCATCCAGAAGCTCTACGACCGCAGGTTCGCCAAGGGCGTCAAGATCGAGCCCACCGAGAGCGGCATCGCCGTCGTCGCCGCGCTGGAGAACCACGCGAGGCTCCATGACGAGTACAAGATCACCCACGCCAAGATGACCGCCCACCTCGAGAGCGAGATGGACCTCATAGCCCAGGGAGAGAGGGTGCTGGCGGACGTCGTCGAGGAGAGCCAGGACATGTTGGACGACATCATGACTGTCCTGGAGAAGAACAAGAAGGAGATCGGCGACGACATCAGAAAGGCCCTGAGGGCGCAGCACAACCTGGGCGAGTGCCCCAAGTGCAAGGAGGGGCAGCTCCTCGAGATACGGCTCAAGACGGGACAGAG
>JBFYNF010000056.1:0-13693 GCA_041304525.1 Thermoplasmata archaeon
CTATGTCTATGAACATCTTGTCCTTGGTGACGACCTTGGCCCTCTCCTCGGCCGGGAGCAGATGCGGGGGCTTGGCGGCGATGATGCCAGAGACGATGCCCTTTGCCGTCCTCACCTTCACTCTCTGCCCGAGAAGCACCTGGTCGAACCATCCGCCCAGCGGGTTGAACGTGAGGAAGCCGTTCTTGTTGATCGAGGACACTATGAAACCGACCTCGTCGATGTGCCCGGGCATGAGGATCACTGGCTTGTCGGTGCTCCCCTTCTTCGTGAACAGGAACGAGCCTAGCTTGTCGGTGCCCGTGGTGTCAGCGTACTTCGTCACATATCCCTTCACGATGCGCGCCGGCTCCTTCTCGAACCCAGATGGGCCGAAACAGTTCGTGAGCTCTTCCAAGAACTTGACAGATTCCGTTCTCAACATAAACCTCTCCCTGGCGCATCAACGGATTTACCGTAGATAATCCTTCCTGTTTCATCCGCTGGCTATGCGCAGCGTGGTGCGCACTTCGGCGGGCGCCATCGGATTCGTCGGATGAGATGCACGACCAGGATGGTCAATGGGCAAGGTATAAATCGAGACAAGCTAATCAGAGCGGCGCGGAACGGGAGGCCAGTCATGTCGAATGTCTTGCCGGATCTCAAGTACACGAAGGACCACGAGTGGGTGAAGGTCGAGGGTAATCTCGCGCGTGTGGGCATCACGGACCACGCTCAGGCAGAGCTGACGGAGATAGTCTTCGTGGAGCTCCCGACCGTCGGGAAGGACGTCTCGAAGGCGGGAATCCTGGGGAACGTGGAGTCTGTGAAGACCGTGTCCGAGGTGTTCTCGCCAGTTAGCGGGACCGTTAAGGAGAAGAACGACAAGCTGGTCGATTCACCTGAGCTTCTGAACAAGGACCCGTACGGCCAGGGCTGGATTGCTGCGGTCGAGATGAACAACCCGGACGACCTGGCCGAACTCATGTCGGCTGAGGCGTACAAGAAGCTCCTGGGCGAGTGAGGCCTCTTAAGGGCCGCAGACACCCTCAGGGGGGCTGGATGGTGAAGAAGGAAATCCCGGCCGACGAGGGGGCAGATGCGTTCTCAGGCTTCCCCGTCGTCCTTTGCAGTGTCGGAGGGGAGAAGGACAACATCATCACGCTGGCGCTGTGCCATGTGTTCTCGTTCAAGCCACCGTTGATCGGCATCGGTGTCGCACCGAAGAGGTTCAGCTACGGTCTGCTCGATAAGGGCAAGGACTTCGCTGTCAACATCCCGACCAAAGCTCAGCTGGAGGCGGTCAAGGTGTGCGGTTCCAAGTCCGGGAGACGAGTGGACAAGTTCCAGGCGGCGGGGCTCACAAAGGAGAAGGCCAGCAAGATATCATCGCCCCTGATAGCCGAGTGTCCCGTGAACCTCGAGTGCGTGAAGGTGAAGCAGGTCGAGACCGGGGACCACGTCTGGTTCGTGGGCGAGGTCGTGGCCGCCAGGATGGAGGAGTCGTACGACAAGGCGGACATGCTCCTCTACTGGGGGGACTACAGGGTCATCGGCGAGAAGGTGGACTGAGTGTTCGACCTGGTCCTTCCTGAAATGCCTTCTTGAGCCCTCCGAGCACTGATGGTCACCGGAGAGGGGGCGCGGGTATCGACTTCGATTGGCACGTTGAGCGGTCTCGCAGGCGATGGTTCCATCGACATGAATGATCGCATGACATTGATCTCTCCACTCGGTTTCAGCGCGGCCACCGACTACGAGATCAAGGTCATATGGGTGCCGTCAGATTGGCCGATGTGCAGCAGGACCTTCTCTGGATGACCTCAGTCGACTGTTGATTCACCGCGAAGGCCGCACTGGATTCCGAAGTTAACATATAAATGCCCGTACGCGGTTCCACTACTGGCATCTGCAGCCAGTATCAGACACGACCGGAGGGGCCCTTCTGTACGTATTCAGCACCTGCCCGAGAGATTGCTACGACACCTGTTCCATGGTGACCAGGGTCAGGAACGACCGCCTTCACGCGTCCGAGCCGAACAGCAAGCAGCCGTTCACTGGCGACCTTCTCTGTCCGAAGGGCCGGAACCTCACTCCGTATGTGTACTCCAAGCAGAGGCTCCTCTATCCCATGCGGAGGACGGGGAAGAAGGGGTCAGGTGAGTTCGAGAAGATCACCTGGAACGACGCGCTGAAGGAGATCGCCCAGAAGGTGAGGGAGGTTTCCGACCGGCACGGGCCAGACTCCATACTCCAGTTCGACTACGCGGGCACGATGGGCCTCGTCCAGAGATACTTCCCGAGCAGGTTCTTCAATGCGATAGGCGCCTCCAGGATCTCGCACACGATCTGCTCCAGTGCTGGTGACAAGGCTCTGCGGATCGTCTACGGCTCCACTTTGGGCATGCTCCCGGACGAGATCGAGAAGTGCAGGCTCATAGTGGTTTGGGGTATGAACCTCGCGTGGAGCAGTCCCCACGGGATCGAGATCCTGAAGCGCGCAGCCAAGCGAGGCGCGAAGATATACGTCATCGACCCGGTGAGGACCGCGACCGCCGAGATAGGGGTTCATCTACAGATCAAGCCAGCGACCGACGCTGCGCTCGCGCTGGGCATCATGAACCACCTCATCCAGAACAAGCTCTGCAACGAGATCTTCCTGGACCACGCCACGACGGGCTTCGACAGGCTGGCGGGCGTCACCAGCAAGTATGACATGACCACGATCTCGAAGATGACCGGCCTCACGACGAGGCAGATCGAGGACTTCATAGGCGATTATGTGTCCCTCAGGCCGAACTGCATTATGATGGGCTATGGCATGCAGAGGCAGAGGAACGGCGGTGAGATGGTCAGGGCCATAAGCATCCTCCCGGCCCTCATCGGCGAGAACAGAGGCTTCTTCTATTCCACGGATCTGGGCGACTTCGACATGGACTACCTGGAAGGTTCAGCGGTCAGGAGCAGGAAGCTCACAACGTACAACATGGTGGACATCGGACGTACGCTCCAGGCTGGCAAGATCAAGATGATGTTCGTCTACAACTCCAACCCACTCGCCACCCTGCCGAACCAGGGCCTGGTGAGGAAGGGGTTTGCGAGCGAGGACATGTTCACGGTCGTCCACGACCTGTTCCAGACGGATACGGCCGACTACGCGGACATCGTCCTGCCGGCGACGAGCTTCTTCGAGCACTACGACATACACACATCCTACTTCCACAACTATCTGTCCGTCAACGAGAAGGCCATCGAACCTGTGGGGGAAGCGAGGAGCAACAGCGACACCTTCAGGGCGCTGGCATCCGCCATGAGGCTCACGCAGAAGGAGCTGTTCGAGGACGACATGAAGGTGGCGAAGAACCTGGTCTCGAAGAGCAAGTCCGTCGAGGGCAGGTTTGAGGACATCACGAAGAAGGGGTTCCTTAAGCTCAAGGTCCCGGACAGGAGAGTCTACCAGACCCCGACGAAGAAGATCGAGATATACTCCGCTGCCGCTGAGGCGGAGGGCCTGGGCGGGCTTCCGATGCACATGCCCGTCTCCAGCAACCTGCCATACATGATGCTCACTCCAGTGCACAAGTTCCTCGTGAGGTCGCAGTACCACCTCAGGTGGCACGACATCCAACCCATTGTGTACGTGAACCCGGAGGACGCGAAGGCTGAAGGGGTCGACGAGGGCTCCTCGGTCACTCTGTCGAACGAGTTGGGCGAGTGGACCGTCAAATGCGAGCTCTCGGACGCGGTCCCGCGCGGGGTCCTGATGACCTACTCGGTCCTGTGGCCCAAACTGTCCGGGGGCAAGAACGCGAACTTCCTCACGACGGACTTCGTCCAGAGATACGGTCAGAACTCCGGGTTCAACTCCACCTTCGTAAGGATGATGTGAGCCTCACTCGTCGTCCTTCCCGCCAGGCATCCCAAAGAACTCCTTGTGTATCGCGTTGATTGTCTTCTTGAGGTCCTTGTGGCCCACCGTGAAGTGGTACGCGACGGTCGAGGCCCCTGCCGATATCAGCTCGACATTGACCTTCTTCGCAGCGACGGCCTTGAACACCCTCGCCGCGACCCCTTCCGTGTACCCCAGTCCCTCGCCCACGGTGCACACTAGCGCGACCCCGGGAGTGATCTCGAAGCTCTCACCCACGCCTCCGATGACGCTCTTTATGGCGCGCTTCGCCTGAGGGATCTGCGTCTCGTCGATGAGGACAGCGACGCATGTCTGGGACGTCGTGGCCGAGAAGATGTTGACCTCCTCCTCCGATAGACAGTTAGTGATGTCCGCAAGGAATCCGGACTTGTACCCGGCGCCTGTGTCGTACACCTTCAGCGTGGCGATCTTGGGAACATAGGACACGCTCTTGATGACATCCTTCCGGGCCATCTTGCCGTTGCCTATCGTCGTGCCAGGCGACTCGGGCATGTACAGGTTCTTGATTATGATCTCGATGCCCTTGAGCCTCGCGGGCTGGACGGCCCTCGCGTGCAGTACTTGAGCGCCGAAGTACGCGAGCTCGGCCGCCTCTTCGTACGAGAGCCTGTCTATCATGAACGCGTCCTTGACTAGCTTCGGGTCCGCACTCATGAAGCCATCGACCTCCTTCCAGATCTCGATGGGCCTGGCGTTCGTGGCGTACGCGATCACGGCTGCCGTGTAGTCCGTGCCGCTCCGCCCGACAGTTGTCACGTGCCCGTCCTGCGTGACCCCGAAGAACCCCGTGACGACCGGGACCATGCCTTTCTTCGTCGCGGCCTCCAGGGTCGCGCCCATGTTCTTCTCGCACTGGTCCAGGAGCGCGACGGCGTTCCCGTGCTGTTCATTCGTGATGAATCCCAGGGCGTCCCCTTCCATCGGGACGGCGTCGATGCCGTTGTCAGCGAGCCTGGCCGCGACGATGATTGCCGAGAGCCTCTCTCCGAAGCTCAATACCAGGTCCTTGGTCCTCGGTGTGAGTTCCTCGGTGTAGGTGACACCGTACAGGAGGCGTTCGAGCTTCGTGATCTTCGCTTCTATCCTACCGAGCGCCTCCCTCCTCGCCTCACCGTCGGTCCTGGGCAGCATGTCCATGTGCCTCATCCTGAGCGCGAGCAGGAAATCGTCTATCTCCCTCTCCTGCCTCGGCCTGGAGATGAATTCCTTGAGGGCGTTCGTTACCCCTGAGGCCGCGGACACGACGACGATCTTCTGGTCCTTCTCCGACCCGACCACGTGCGCCACCCTGTTCAGGGCATCCTCGGTCCCGAGGCATGTCCCTCCGAACTTCATGACTTTCAAGTCCTCACCTCTTGAGCCTTGGCTGATGAGCCTGAGTAGCATCCGGGAGGCATCCTGCTATGGACAGTGAGCCTCTCTGGGTTGTGATCGACCTCGACGAGGCGCGGGAGCCTTCCATGCAAGGCGACCTCCCCGTCCACCATCGCGAGCCCCCCGATCATCCCGGGGATGTCCTTGAACGGGTCGAAGCATGTCTTGAGTGAGGGTGTGCCGTGCACGTGGTTCCCTATCGCGGTCGCCAGTGCATCTGCGAGTATGGCCGAGTCGGCCATCGCGAGGGCGACATCGGAGTCTCCAAGGCTTATCGAGTGCCCGAGTCTTCCGCTCGATGTGCACACGCCGAGGATGTCATCTGTGGGCTCGAGCCTCAGCGCGAACGCGGTCGCCGCCCCAGGCTCGTGGAAGACCTCCATGGTCGCGGTCTTGTCCAGGATGAGCGCGACATCGCCACCGTTGTCCACCCAGCCATGGGTGCATCCCTTCGCGACCATCGCCTCCAGCGCCACTTGTGCGATGGTTCCAGCGACCGTCGCCATGGGTCCTACGCCCGTGACAGACGCGGCCTCACACATGCGCTTGACTACCGGTCCAGGGTCCTCGGGGGCGTATGGCTCCATCGTGGCGAGGAAGAACTGGTCCTTGCGGACCTGTCTCTCGATCTCCTTTCTCGCGGCCTTGATGGCGTCGACCGCCGCCTCGACGAACGTGCCTTCGGCTGCGATCGTCGCTGCCGTCTCGGCGATCTCGACCTTCGCATGCACGAATGCCATCTCAGATCAGTATCTCCATCGCCCTCGGCGGGCAGGCGTCTATGCACACTCCGCACGCTACGCACTTGTCCTCGTTGAAGCTGACCTTGCCGGTCTTGAGGTCGATCGTGAGCGCTTTGGTCGGGCATATCGAAACGCACATGCCGCAGTGGGTGCACGCCTCGTCGTCCCTCCGCACGCCCTCCTTGATGGGCCTCACGCCGACACCGTTGGCCTTGAGGTAGTCTATGCCACCTCTGATGTCATCGGCCTTCCCTGAGAGCTCGAGCACCATCTTCCCGCCCACCTCGTCTATCTCGGCCCTGAGTATGTTGACGAGCAGATGGTGCTTCGCGATCAGGTTGTGGGTTATGGGCTGGTTCGAAGCTTCCGGGCTGAAAGTAAGCACTACTTTTGTCTTCATCCTAGACCGCCTCCCTCTCGGTCCTCACATCGAGGGTCTTCAGAGGCCGGTCCTTTGGGAAGCTCTGGACCGGTTCCTGGATCGTGAACTCGCCCTTCAGTATCCAGCTCTTGAGCACCTCGGACACCTGCCTCGCCTTGTACATGCTCGACAGCGACGATGTCGGGACCTGCTTCCCCTTGATGTTGATCTCTCCGGACCTCAGCTCCGCATACGACACCTCTCTCAGCACAGGCCTGGATCTTGTCGGCTGGCCATAGTCGAAGACAGCGGCGAGTATGTCGCTGTTCGTGACCGCGCAGTATCTAGCCATGTCCTCGTCCAGAATCGGTATCGGGACTCCGATGCCGATGCCCAACGACGAACCGTACCTCGTGAATGTCAGGCCCTTGAGGAACTCCGGGTTCATCTGCTTCAGGTCGCCTATGACAGCGAGCGTGCCGGCGGGCCTCTTGGGGACGCCGTTGGGCGTCCTGGGCGCGCCCGGGTTGAACTGCGTGCCCTCCCACATGACGTATCCCTGTGTGCCGCCGAGGAATATCCTGGTGCCGATGCCTATGGTCCTGTAATAGGGGTCGTTCATGAGCGGAGAGAGCTCCCCTGCGCTGCTGAAGGTCGCGTTCCCGAACTCGGGTAGCAGCTTGCCCATGTATGTGTACAGTGTCTTCGCCGTGGAGTTGGTCGCGACCGCGTAGTTCTGGTAGGCGTTCCTGACGTTCATCAACACGGCCTGGTTCACGGTCCTGAGGCTGATGTATGTGTCGATCTCCTTCCTCGGATAGCAGTCTGTCCCGTACCCTGTCGCCCTGAGCCTCACGGCCTTGCCCCGGACTAGGTCCTCGATGACGTGAGCGCCACCGTGCATCACGTTGTTGGTGTCATCCAGCGCCGTCGCGCCAATGTATCCGTCGACGGCAGCTAGTCCCGCCTGGGCGGGCACGCCGTCGAGCCATATCTTCTGCATCTTGATGGGTGGGTCCGCATGGCCGAAGTTGATGTACGCGCCAGAGGAACACATCGCGCCGAAAGTGCCGGTCGTGACTACGTCGACCTCCTTGGCCGCTTTCTTGATGCCGTTGGCCTTCACGTACTCCTTGAACTCGCTCGCGGTCATGACGACGACGTCGCCGTCCGCGATCTTCCGCCTGATGTCGTCGTAGGTCTTGCTCTTCTTTCCCGCGTCCTTCGCCTTCGCGCTCAGATGAGTCCCTCCCTGTACGCCAACTCCGCGTTCAGCACCGACCCTCCGGCACCGCCTCTGATCGTGTTGTGAACGAGCAGGTAGAACCTCAGCCGGTCCTTGCCGACACGGATCCTTCCGACGGTCACGGCCATGCCCTTCGCCCTGGCCGGCTCACCCGCGTTCGCGTCAAGCTTGGGCTGCGGCCTGTCCTGCTCTCGCCTGACGATGATGGGTCTCAGTGGTGCTGTCGGGAGACCGAGCTCCTGAGGCCTGCCCCTGAACTCCGAGAGGGTCTTTGCGATCCTGTCGGCGTCTGGCATGTCCTTGTGATGTATGAACACTGCTTCGAGGTGCCCATCCCTGGTGGCCACGCGGGCGCAGCTCGCTTCTATGCTGATGGGTGCATCGACGAACCTGCCGTTGCTGAATCCCCCGAGGATCTTCCTGCCCTCCGAACCCATCTTCTCCTCCTCGCTCTTGATGTGCGGGAGCACGTTGCCCAGTATGTCCAGCGAGGACACGCCTGGATATCCAGCGCCCGACAGCGCCTGGTACGTCGCGACACATATGTCTGTGAACCTGAAGGCGTCCACGAGCGGCTTCAGGCCAAGAGCCAGCCCTGTTACGGAGCAGTTGGCGTTGGTGACGATGTATCCGCCCTTCCTCCTGCGCTGCCGCTGGGTCTCTATCGCCGCGAGGTGGTCAGGGTTGATCTCGGGCAGCAAGATCGGTGTGTCCGGGTCGGTCCTGTGGGACGAGGCGTTCGAGTAGACTGCCATCCCCTCCTCGGCGCACGCGTCTTCCACCGGTCCAGCCACCTCAGAGGGCAGGCCGCTGAATACGACCTCGACGCCCTCCTTTGCCAGGGCTTTGGCGTCCGTGGTGGTGATGGTCTTCGACCCTAGGTTCGGGTCGAGCTCGATGTCCGGAAGCTTCCACACATCCGACAGTCTCTTGCCTTCGGACCTGTCCGAGGCGCAGTATGCCACTATGTCGAAGTATGGGTGTCCGTCGAGCATGTGCGAGAACCTCTGGCCGATCATGCCGCTCGAGCCGAGTATGGCTGCTCTCTTCTTGGTCATCGATGTCACGACTCCATCTGTTGCTTTGCTGATTGCATCAAACTGATGAACATGTCATGGTCTGCGGAAGCAGAGGCCTCCTTCAGCTCCATCAGGGCCCGTTCCGCTGCTTCGACCATGTGCCTCGTTTGGGGGTTCAGGGCCTGGATGTCGTGGTAGGTCCTCCTGCTCTCGTTGGAGACCTCTCTCGCAAGCTCAGCCAGCTTCGCGAACGACGTGCCCTGGATATCCTTCAGTTCCGAGGTCTTCTTGCCCGAGGACCTGAGGGCAGTCCCGAACGTCAGGGCCATGAGGTGCGACAGCCCCAGGATGTACGCCATCATGTGGTCGTGCTCCTCAAGATACAGCTCTGACACCCTAGCGCCGGACTCACTGAACATCTTCTTCGCTCGGTCGGTCGCTTCTCTGCTGCCGCAGTCGCACACGACCACGTTCAGCCCCTTCGGCGATGGCGCCTTCGGCCCGAACATCGGGTGCACGCTCACTATCTTGATGCCGCCAGCCGCCGCCATCCTGAGTGTGCTCGATAAATGTGATTTGATGCTGCAGATGTCCATGACGAGCCCCTCCGGGTGCGAGTCGAGGACCATCCTGAGTTCCTCACAGCACACGCCCAGAGGGCTCGCAACGATGATGATGTCTGATTCGGTCACCGCAGCGCCCAGTGTCTTCGCGTTCGAGTAGCCCTGGTGCCTGCCTCTCGGATCCCATACCTTGACCTTCGCGCCCCGGTTTGACAGGAACCTGCAGGTCCATCTGCCCATGTTGCCAGATCCGCCAACGACCAGTGCCTTGGTCCCTGCGAGAGGCAGTTGTGGTGTCTCCTTCTGCACAGCGACCGCGTGTGCGATCAGGAGTCTCACAGCCTCCTTTGTGAGTCTCTTATCCGCCCCGAGCGAGCCTGCCAGGGAGACCATCTTCGCGACTACTTTCTTCTCCCGTTCCGGATCCCTCACCTTGAGTCCGTCCTTGCGCTTCGTGAGCCCTATCTCCCTGGCGACGTCCTCCCGCCTCGATAGCAGCTTCACGAGCTCACGGTCTATGCTGTCTATCTCGGCTCTCAGGACGTCCAATTCCTGCTTCGTCACAGGAACCCCCCCTGGAGCATCAGGTCGAGGATCACGGAGGCGGCGCAGTTCTCGACGACCGGGACCGCCCTGGGGACGATGCACGGGTCGTGCCTGCCCTTCACCTCCAGCTCGACGGACACCTTCTTCACGACATCCACGCTCATCTGCGGCCTGGAGATCGACGATGTCGGCTTGAACGCTACCTTGAATTCTATCGGCATGCCGGTCGCCAGGCCCCCGAGGACACCACCGGCGTTGTTCGTCTTCGTGACGACCTTGCCGCCTCTGATGGCATACTGATCGTTGTGTTCGCTGCCCTTCATGGATGCCGCTGCGAACCCAGAGCCGAACTCGACGCCTTTCACACCTGGGATTGAGAACATCATCGCCGAGACATCGCTCTCTATGGACCCGAAGAACGGCTCGCCGACGCCTGCTGGCACGCCAAGGATCGTGCACTTCACGATGCCTCCGACGGAGTCCTTGTCCTCATGCGCCCTGACGATCTCATCCTTCATTCGTTCAGCCGTGTCCCTATCGGCGCATCCGACAGCGTTCGCCTTCGCGACCTTCTCCGCGATGCTGAACGGGACGTCCTTCTCCATGCGCACGGAGCCTATCTGGACGCTCTGGGCGAGGAGGCGCACGCCATGCCTGTCCAGCACCTGTCTGGCTATCGCACCTGCGATGACGAGGCCGGCCGTCATGCGCCCTGAGAACTGTCCGCCTCCTCTGTGATCGTGGTGTCCCTTGTACTTGACCATCGCGGGGTAGTCCGCATGCCCTGGTCTCGGGACCCTCCGGAATGAGTCATAGGCCGATGAATCGAAGTCCTTGTTCCTCACGAGACCGACTATCGTGGCCCCGGTCGCCTTTCCCTCTACGATGCCCGAGATGATCTCGAGCCTGTCCCTCTCGGCCCTCGGTGTGGTGTGGACGCCTTTGCCCGGGGAGCGCCTATCCAGCTCTGCCTGGATGACCGCTTCGGATATCTTCGACCCGGCGGGGCAGCCCTCCGCCTTCGCGCCAACGCATGGGCCGTGGCTCGAGCCGAATATGCCGACCCTGTATCTGGTCCCGAACTCGTTCATCTCCTCACCTCCAGGCGACATCCCAGCTGGTGCATGTCCCTCAGGAACCCGGGGTAGGAGACCTTGTACGAAGAGTCGTCCTCGATCGTGGTGCCCGAGGTCGATACCAGTCCAGCAAGGGCTGCGGCCATAAGAATCCTATGGTCTCCTTGCGTGTCAATGTCCGCCCCGTGAAGCTTCTCGCCGCCTGATATCTGGCAGCCGTCCTCAGTGGGCCTCACGTGGGCCCCCATCGCCCTCAGGAACGCCGTGGTCTTGGCTATCCTGTCACTCTCCTTCTGGCGGAGGTTGGTCCCGCCCTTGAGGACCGTCGTTCCTTCTGCCACGGCTCCCAGGACCGCGAGTACCGGGAACAGGTCTGGCGTATCCATCACATCTATCTCCACGCCCTCGAGCCTGCCCCCCGCAACCCTCACAGAGTCGGACGACACCTTCATCTCCGCCCCGAAATCCTTCAGGTGCTGGATGATGGCTTTATCTCCCTGTGGGGATTCCGCATCCAGATTCTTGACAGTTACATCTCCGGATGTCAGCGCACCCGCTGCAAGGACGAACGCCGCCGATGAGTAGTCCCCAGGAACGATGTATTCAGGCCTTTCCAGGCGCTGGCCACCCTTCACTGCGAAGCCGCCGTCGACCTCTCTCACTTCGCCTCCGAAGCTGCGCAGCATGTCGATTGTGATGTCTATGTACGGTCGGGATATGACTTCCCCTCCGATTCGGACCAGGGTGTCATCTGCCTTCTGGGTGCATGCGATCAGGAGTGACGATACGAACTGAGAGCTCACACCCCCCTGCACCTCGGTGCTCGGTCCCTTGATTGGGCCCGTGACCCTGATGGGTGGCCGACCAGTCTGCCCAAGGTACGAGACCTTCGCACCCAGCTGGCCGAGCGCGTCGACGAGCGGGGCCATGGGTCTCTTCACGAGGCTCCCATCGCCTGTGAGCGTCGTCGACGAGGGCAGCAGGGACGCTATGCCCGTCATGAGCCTCATGGTCGTGCCGGAGTTCTTTGCATCGATGACCGATGTTGCCGGACCGAGGTCGTCGCAGTGTATGTCGACGGAGGTGGAGCTCGTCTGGACTGTCGCTCCCATGGTCTGGAGCGCGTCGAGAGTCGCTTTCGTGTCTTCGGACATCAGGGGGCTCTTGAGCACGAACGGGCCGTATGTGAGAGCACCGAGTACCATCGCCCTGTGCGTGTACGACTTGGACGGAGGCGCGATGACGGTTCCCTTCGCAGTAGATGATCTGACTAGAATAGCCGTGGGACCACCTCCCGCGCGGGGGTCTCGTTGACCGATGCCGTGAGGACCTTCCCATCAAACTTGCGTTCGAGCATCTGCCTCAACCTCGCCTCGTCCTCCCTCTTTGCGAGGATCACGGTCGCCGGACCGGTGCCGGATATCCCCGAGGCGACAGCTCCGGCTGCCCTGGCCAGCTCTGCGACCTCCTCCGTGAGTCCCAGGACCTCTGAGCACGCCCTCGAGTTGATCTCCATCGCCTTGGCGTATTCCCCTGCCATGGCATGTCTGATGGCATCCTCTATCATCGGCCTCGCCGGTCCGAAATCCAGAGTCTTGACCGAGGCCTTCGTTATCCTCCGTTCAGGCACGTGGATGACGACCGATAGGGAAGGGTCGACTTTGCCTCTGCTTAGTATCCGCCTCTCACGGTTGTCCGTGACCACGGCGCCGCCGAAGTAGCATGCGGACGCATCGTCGAACGCGCCTGTGACAGTGACGCCAGCCTTGAGGGATTCATCGATCGCGGTCCAGAGCACCCTGGTGTCATCGGTGAGAGTCCCGGCAGCCCTGGTCGCAGCCAGCACCACCGCATTGGACACAGCGCTACTGCTCTTGAGGCCGCGGGAGACCGGTATGTCGGACTCCACGGTGACATCAGCGCCCATCTTCTTCAGGCCCGCGCAGTCCAGGACCGCCCTCACGCAACCTTCGACCAAGGCTGCCCCCTCTCCGTGCCCACTGTACACGAATGACGGTCCGTCATGGAGTCTCACCTCGGCATCCGCCTCGAGGGTGATGCCGAACGCAGCGCCTGTTCCAGTCGGTATTGCGTTCACGATGGTCGCCGCACCCCTGCACGCCGCCTTGCCTATCATGACAGCGCCCTCCTGGCGGCTGCACGCATCGCGTCCACGTCGGGTTCGATGCCGGTCCACGACCTGAATGACTCAGCCCCCTGGTTCACGAGCATGTCGAGTCCGCCGAGCGCCTTCGCCTTCCTGGAGGCCGCGAATCTCATGGATCTGGTTACGGGCGGGTTGTATACCATGTCGAAGAACACGACCCCGCGCTTAAACAGGCGGACGGGCACGGGTGCCACACCGCCCACTCCGTCCGTGCCGAGGGGGGTGCAATTGACGACGACATGGAACACTTGCTTGGTCCGTCTGAGTGACCCGGTGGTCACGGCCTCGACGCCCATCTCTTTGGCCATCCTCGCCCCCTTCTTCGGGTCCCTGGCAGCGACCGTCACGTGTGCCCCCGCGCGCGCCAGGCCCAGGGCTGCCGCCCGAGCCGCTCCCCCTGCGCCGATGACGAGCGCTTCCGTGTCGGAGCCTATGTGTGTTTTTGGTTCAATCGCCTTCATGAACCCTATGATGTCCGTGTTTTTCCCGTGAATGCGAGTGCCTTCGAAACTGACCGTGTTGACTGCTCTTGTCGACACGGCTTCCGGGTCCAGGTCGTCGCAGAGCGCATGCACCCTCTGCTTGAGCGGGATAGTCACATTGAGGCCTGAGAACCCGAGCCTGAGGAATGTCTTGAGCGTGTCCCTGCCGAGCGCTTCGGGGGGCAAGTCAAGGTTCAGGTATATCC
>JBFYNF010000057.1:0-4055 GCA_041304525.1 Thermoplasmata archaeon
GGGATGGTCCCGACGCGTCCGGAGAACGCCGTCGCGAACCTCGTCTACGCGAGCGCGTCGAGGGCGGTGAGGGACACGATCGTCGACGGGAAGTTCGTCCTCAGAGGCGGAAGGGCCGTGACCGTGGACGAGCAGAAGGTCCTGGAATCAGCGGCCGCGGAGGCGGAGGCGCTCCTAGCGCGGTCGGCCTGATAGAATAGGATACAGGGGTTTGGGAAAAGGTTTCCCGGGGATGGGCTCAGTCGATCGGGCCGAGCTTCTTGTCTATGCGGTCCTTCTTCGTCGCGAGCTCCGCCTGGATCTCCTCCGACTCGAACTTCTCCGTGGCGGCGTCCAGGGCCTTCAGCTCCATCCTCAGCTGCTCCGGTGTCGGGATGTTCCCGAGGATGTCCTCGGGCCTGCCGACGGCCTTGATGATGTCATCCGGCTTCGTGACATCGCGCTGCGGTGTCAGCCGGCCAGCACCGAGGTATTCCGCGGCGCCCTCCACCAGCTTCGTGAGCTCGAACGGGAATATGATCTTGGTCGCCTGTCCGTTGGACATGCTCTTGATCGTGTCCAGGGACAGCACGGTCAGCGCCTTGGAGTCGAGTGGCGACGCACCGACGCTGAGTATCCTCAGCCTCTGGGCCTCACCCTGGGACTCGAGTATCGTCGCGATCCTCTGGCCCTCTGCCACGATTATCCTGGCCTGCTTCTGCCCCTCGGCCTGCAGGACCCGCGCCCTCTTGTCCCCCTCAGCGCTCAGGATCGCGCCACGCTTCTGGCCGTCCGCCTTGAGGATGGCAGCCCTCCTCAGCCTCTCGGCCGAGGTCTGCTCCTCCATGGCGTCCTTGACCTTGCCAGCGGGGTCGACCTCCCTTATCTCGACCGCCTCGACCTTGACCCCCCACTTGTCCGTGGCCTCGTCGAGCACGTCCCTCAGGTGGAGGTTGATGGTCTCCCTGTTGGACAGGATCTCATCGAGCTCCATGCCGCCGATGACGGACCTCAGGGTGGTCTGCGCGAGGTATATCGTCGCGGTTCTGTAGTTGGTGACCTGGAAGAATGCCTTGCTCGGGTCGATGACCTTGATGTATATGATCGCGTCCACGTTCGTCGGGGAGTTGTCCTTGGTGATGACCTCCTGACGCGGGACGTCGAGGACCTGTGTCCTCAGGTCGATCCTGACGACGTTGTTCACAAGGGGCGTGACGAAGTTCACGCCCTGGTTCAGAACCTTCATGTAGCGTCCGAGCCGCATGTATATGCCCTGCTCGTACGGCTGGACGATCTTTATGCCACTGCTCATGACCGCGAGCACGAGCACGACGGCCAGCAACAGGAATGCGATTATCGCTCCGACTTCCATGTCCTCCCTCCTCCATTTCCACTATCCTTCGGCGCCACCTTCCGGCGGACGCCCCTCACGTCTCCTGGATCTCTTCTACCATCACGTGGACGCCCTCGCTCGACTTCACGACCACCATGCGCCCGACGGGTATCGGCTTCGTCGAGGTCGCGCTCCAGGAGTCGTGGGCGATCCTGACCTTGCCCTTGATGTTGTTCGGCTCGACCGCGCGGCTGACGACCCCTTTCAGGCCCACCAGGGACGTCGCGACGATGGTCTCGGGTGGGGCGGGCGGCGCCAGCTTCTGGTACATCTTGATGGTCACGAATGTCATCGGGACCATGATGAGGACCGCGGCGATCGGCGAGTACGGGCTCAGGAGCCAATCCGGATACATGAGCCCCGTCCCTCCGAGCACAATGAGGGCCGTCGCTGGGACCAGAATGAACGCTCCCGGCGAGGCAACTTCGGCTAGAATCATCAGTATCCCGATGATCAGCAGTGCCAGCGCCACTTCCGAGCCCAGAGCCATGGTTCAGAGTACGCGCAGGAGCTTATATAACGTTTTGGTCGGAAGGCCTGGGGAGACAGGGATGTCTACCGAACGCTGAAAAGGATCTTCCGCGGGTGGGCGTGCGCGCTCAGCGCATCCGCAGTCTCGCGATGTGGTAGCACCACAGGCCTTGCGCCAGGAGAGCGTCGTTGGTGTTGTGGACGGTTATCCTCGCGGGCTCCGTGCGGTACCTCAGGACCTCGTCGATCGGGAAGCCGACATAGTCCGAGAGCTTCACGAGCCTCTCGACCGGGAACGGCTGCTCGCCTACCAGAATCTGCCTGATGCTCCAGCCCGGGTGTATGCGCGAGCGGTAGCCCAGCTCCCTCGCCAGGCGGTTGATGCTCCCCGCCTTCTCGATCCCGAGCTTGATGAGTTCCACACGGAACGCAGAGGCTAGCCAAACCCTCTTGTCGTCCTCGTGCCCCTTATGGAACCGACTGATATAGCTCATGTCTGAGTCCATACCAAGGGGCCTATTGTCGACATGCGCTATATATCTCTTGCTAGGGAATGTCTCGGTCAGGGGTGGTGAACACCACCCTTCAGGGACCGGTCAGTAGTACACGTCTCGAACCGCATGCTCGATATCATTTTCGATAACGTTCCCGCGGGTTTATGCGCTCCGCGCACAATCCGAGTACGGTGCGCTACATGCCCGTCGCGAGCGATGTAATCAGGATCCACACGAAGGCCAAGGACGAGATCGTCGACATCACGTCCGAGGTGAACGATTCGATCTCCAGGTCCGGGATCAGGGACGGGATCGCATGCGTGTTCGTCCCTGGGTCGACCGCGGCCATCACCACGATCGAGCACGAGCCCGGGCTGGTCTCGGACATGCACGACGCCATGGACCGGCTCTGTCCGAAGGGCATCGCGTACGAGCACCATGCGAGGTGGGGCGACGGGAACGGCCACTCGCACATACGCGCCTCCCTGATCGGGCCGTCCGTCACCGTCCCGGTCAAGGACGGCACGCTCGTCCTCGGGACTTGGCAGCAGCTCGTCTTCATGGAGCTGGACGTCCGCCCCAGGGACAGGGAGGTCGTCGTCCAGGTGGTCGGCGAGCGCTGATCTGTGCCACGACCAGGGGCACAAGACTATAACATATGAGGACATTTGCCTGGATGATGCCAATGGAATGCGAGTTCCTCGGTGGTGGGAACGAGGTAGGGAGGCTCGGTATCGTCCTGAGATGCGACCGGGCCAGGATGCTGTTCGACTACGGCATGACCGCGACATCGCCGCCCCTCTACCCGACGCCGTGCCCGCCTGTGGACCACTTCTTCCTCACACATTCGCACCTGGACCACTGCGGGATGGTCCCGTGGCTGACCGCCAGGTACGACATAGACATAATCGCGACGCCGCCGACCAGGGATGTGGGCGTCCTGCTGATGGACGACAGCATCAAGGTCGGGAAGTCCGAGGGTTACCCCGAGATGTACTCGAGCGAGGACGTCAGGGTCGCCGAGCACAGGTTCGACGCCATAGAGTTCGGGGACACCATCCGCGCCGGGAAGCTCCAGGTGAAGACGCACTCCGCGGGGCACATACCCGGGGCCACGATGTACGAGATCGTCGACAAGAAGACCACTCTCGTGA
This sequence comes from Thermoplasmata archaeon, assembly GCA_041304525.1. Taxonomy (GTDB): domain Archaea; phylum Thermoplasmatota; class Thermoplasmata; order UBA10834; family UBA10834; genus UBA9653. The sequence continues at coordinate 3,492 of JBFYNF010000057.1, forward strand.
CCGGGGACCTGCACACGCTCGACACGCGCCTGGTCGAGGGGGCGAAGCCGGTCAAGTGCGACAACCTGATCATGGAGTCCACCTACTCCGGCAGGAACCACCCTGACAGGCTCAAGACGGAGTACCTCATGCTCAAGAAGATCCAGGAGGTCCACCAGCGCGGCGGCATGGTCATCATACCCGCGTTCGCGGTGGGCAGGACCCAGGAGATCGAGCTCCTGCTCAAGGACAGCAGGTACGAGTACTGGCTGGACGGCATGGGCAGGTCCGTCAACAAGTTCTACATGGGGAACCCGAGGTACGTCCGCTCGGCCAAGAAGCTGCGGCAGGCGATCAACAAGACGAACATCGTGAGGTCCTCCAGGGGGCGCGAGCTCGCGGCCGGCGGGGACATCATAGTCACGACCAGCGGGATGCTCGACGGCGGGCCCGTGCTCGGTTACCTCGAGAAGGTCAGGAACGACCCGAAGAGCGCGATCCTGCTCACGGGCTTCCAGGTCGAGGGGAGCAACGGGAGGAAGCTGCTCGTGACCGGGACCATGGACTTCCAGGGAGTGACCGAGA
>JBFYNF010000058.1:0-3813 GCA_041304525.1 Thermoplasmata archaeon
TCCGGCCGTGCGCCCCTCACGGGGTCGTAGAGGACCATCATCACGTCATGCTGGAACGCGCCGGGGCTGAACCATAAGCCCCCTGCCTCCCCTTCCGGGAAGGCTGTCTGCAGCAGATTGATGCCGGCGTTGACATGCTTATCCGCACGCCACCCGATGACTACACAGAACGAAGTATTAGTAAGAGTTCTGCATACAGTCGTCCACCGCGTGCGTCAGCGGCCCGCAGCGGGCCGCGACGGCACTCCATTACGGCGGACCGGGGACGCATGCGAAGGGCATCGAGGTGTGAGGAATGCAGGGCGTGAAGTGCGGCTACAGGCTCAAGGTTCTGACGGACGACCAGGTCGACGCTATCCACGAGGCCTCTCTCAAGATACTGGAGAAGACCGGCGTGAGGTTCGACAGCGAGAAGGCCCATGCGAGGCTGCTCAAAGCCGGCGCCGCCAAGCACCCGACCAGGGCGAACGTGCTCACGTTCCCGAGGAGCATGGTCGAGGATGCGATCAAGAAGATACCGCACTACGCCAAGGCGTGTGCCAGGGACCCGAAGAACGACATGGTCTTCGATGGTGAGACCATGTACGCGCACTCCCTGGGCGGCAATCCGCTCATGCGGGACATGGACACCGGAGAGCACAGGATGTCCACGCTGAAGGACGTCCAGGACGCGACGAGACTGATGGACGCCCTGCCGTTCTGCCATTCGATATCCAACCTCGTGGTCGCGACGGACGTCCCACCAGACGTCCTCCCTGTCAAGACCATGGAAGGCATGATGAGGAACACGACCAAGTGCGTGTCCGGCTACGCTCTCGATGAAGAGACCGTGGACATCATGGCCAAGATGTGGGCCTGCGTCACTGGGGGCATCGAGGAGCTGAGAAAGAGGCCGCTCTTCTCCGTCTACGGCTCGCCCAGCAGCCCGCTCACATGGGACAAGCACGCTGCTGAGGTCATGATCAGGGGTGCGGAGTACGGCGCTCCTGTGGACCTCGTGCCCTGCCCCATATGCGGTGGGACGGCCCCGGTCACGCTCGCAGGAGGGCTCGCACAGCAGAACGCTGAGATGCTATCGGGAGTCATGCTCGTCCAGACGGTGGACCCGAAGATACCGAACCAGTACTCCGGCAGGCTCAGCATGATGGACCTCAGGACGGGCAAGAACATCTGGGGCGTCCCCGAGATGGCCCTCGTGTCTGCCGCCACGGTCCAGATCGCTCACAAGTACAACATGGTCGCGGACGTCTACGGCGTCACCGCCGACGGGAACCAGTTCGACATGCAGATGGGCATCGAGAGGGTCCTGGGCGCCCTGCTCCCGGCAGCAGCGGGCGCAGACAACCTGTCTGGCATCGGCGGCGCGTGGGACAATGCCGCGAGCTACGAGATGCTCGTGATCGACAACGAGATCTTCGCTAATGTGTTCAAGGCCGTCGAAGGATTCAAGGTGGACGACGAACACCTCGCCCTGGACATCATAGACAAGGTCGGCCCGATGGGCAACTACCTCGCCCAGATGCACACGATGAAGAACATCAGGGAGATCAGGCAGTCGCCGCTCTTCGACAAGCGCAACCCCGACAAGGCGAAGAAGGACGGCATCCGGCCTATCCAGGACGTCGCTCGGGACGCGGCCAAGAAGATACTGAAGGAGCACCAGGTCACTCCGCTCGACAAGGACCAGGACAGACAGCTGGTCGCGGTGGTCAAGGAAGCGGAGAAGAAGCTCATAGGGCGGCACCACTGAAACATCACGAACAACCATGGACGGCGGGCGCTCGTCCGCCGCTCCATGGGTTTTCAGCATCAGGAGATCGACAACCGTCACGCCCCTTCGGGCCTACGACCGCAGCCTGGTGCGGCAACCACACCCGCACGTGCACCTGCCCCGCGGGGATAGCCTCATCTCTTCCGCTTGATCAGGAGCACTGCCGCGACTGCGGCCACGGCGGCTGCAACGGCCGCCAATCCGACGTACAGGGCGAGGGTACTGCCATCGTCGGGCTCGGGCGCCACTGTGAACGTGACCGTCGATGTGAGGTTGTTCCCCGCGTTGTCGTGTATGCGAACGGTCATTGTGTGCTCACCCTCCATCGCAATCGGTACGGAGACAGAGGACACGTTCCCCATGTTCACGAATGACCCTCCATCCAACGCGTACTCGCTGAAGGCCAGACCGCTGGTTTCGTCGGCACACTCGTACCTGAAGTACGTTTGATCATCTTCCACAACGACGCCCGGCACCACCGTCGGTGTTTGGGTGTCCACACTGAACCCGAGCTCCTGGACGTCCTCCTCGTTCCCGAGCGCGTCGACCGAGTAGATCTCCACCTCGTGAGTACCGTCCCCTGCGACCTCGAACGCCGCCGAATACAGCGTCCATGTCTCGCCGTCCACGCGGTACCAGGTCTCGTCGACGGGGGACTGACCGTCCGTTGCCGAGAGTGTGACTTCCACCGCGGACACGTACCAGTCGTTGTCGCCGATGTCACCGTCGAGGGCTGCTGCCGTCACCGGTGGGATGTCATCCTCGAGGACTGTGAACATGACAGGACCGTAGGTGACCGCATGCCCCGGCAGCCCCGTCTGGTCGTCCGCGGTCACCGTGAGCTCGTAATCGCCTGGCGAATCGTACGTGTGCATGAACGTGGCCTCGTAGTGCGTCGACACATCCGCAAGGAACGTCAGGGCCTCAGCCATACCATCGCCGAAGTCGAGCTCGATCAGCAGGCCGTCCATATCGACATCTTCCGCGGATACGGTGAATTCCGTCAGGCAGCCAGAGTATACATCCGCGGCCGGCAGGCTGAGCGACACTTCCGTCGGTGCCACATTGACGGCCGTGATGGGCGTCAGGTCGAACAAGAGCGGGTTGGCGCCCCAGTACGCGTCCATGCTCCTGCCCGGGTCCTCGTCCCAGTCACCCCAGCCTGTGAACGTGTCCGTCCTCCAGGCGTAGGTCTGGTACGGATACGCGAGTATGACGTAGGCCGCGTCCTCGTAGTGTATCCTCTGGCAGTCGTCCACAAACGTCTTCCGGTCTTCGTAGTCGAGCGCCGTCACCGATGAGTTGTAGTTCTCGTCGTATGACGCATTGAAATACAGGTTGTCACTCCATGCGTTCCAAGAGTACTTCGATTGGCAGAACAGCATGTAGTTCGGGTCCGGGTCCGAACTCCAGTACCAGATCATTGTGTCGTATTCGTACATGTACGCTTCGATGGCCAACGCAACCTCGTCCAAGACGCGGTAGTTGACGTTGACGCCGATGTCTGCCCAAACCGCGTCGAGGTACTGCGCGATATCAGTCTCCTCCGGGCACTCCCGCCTTACCATCATGTCGAACTCGAGCGGGGTCCCCTCAGAGACATATCCCTCCTGGACCGCGAGGCTGTCGGCGGTGGCCACCCTGACCTCAGGGCTCTCGAGCGTGTATCTGTAACCAGAGTCTTCGAGTAGCTGTCCGGCAGCGTCCAGGTCGTACTGGAAGAGTTCCTCTGACGTCGGCTCGTAGTGCCAAGTCTCGCTTATGGGCGATATGAGTGTCGAGCCGGCCTCGGCGTAGCCAGCGTAGAACGTGTCAACGATGTACTGCTTGTCGGTTGCCATCGCCAGTGCATGTCTCACGGCCGGGTCCAGCCTCGCGGGGTTCGGCCCCCCATCGTTCATGTTGAACGCGACCTCTGTCCAGTACTGCGTGACCTTCAGACCGTCGAAGCAGTTCACGCTCTCAAGGGCACCGTTCGTCACATCGTCTTCGATATCGAAGTATGTCTGGGGCGGCAACTGGGCGATGTCGAGCTCGCCCTT
>JBFYNF010000059.1:0-11003 GCA_041304525.1 Thermoplasmata archaeon
TGTTCTCGCTGAGTATCGAGTAGAGCACCTTCGCGCGCACGTTGCACAAGTCCATGAGCTCTGGGACCGAGAACACGAGCTCATCGGCTGACTTGGCCGGATGCACGGCGCCAGTCCTGTAATCGACGTAGGATGCGATCGTGCCTCCCGTGCTGATGACAGCTACGTCCTTCCTGCCTTGGCCACGTGGGAGCTTCTTCCGCACATCGCTCTTCGCTTCCTTCTTGGACACAAGGGTCACGGTCGACCCCTGGGCCACACGCAAGCCGATGTTGTATCCGCTTGGCAGCTTGAGCGTGATGATCGCCTCGTCGCTGAACTCGTGCCGGGGCATCAGCACGCCCGTGTGCTTCTCTTGTCCTTTCTGGATGCACACGATGTCGCCGACCGTCGCGCCCGCGGCCTTGAGCAGCTGCTCCGCGAGGCCAGTGTGAGTCATCGGGCGGTAGAAGGTGTTAGCCGTCTTAAATGGTTTGCTGGAACCGCTGGCACTCGTCCCGCGAACGACCACGGGCCAGAAGGGTGAAAATGTTCATATGAGCCGAACCTGATGCCCTCGCAGGTAGCATAAGATGAGAGTGCTGGCCGTAGGGGGAGGAGCGCGTGAGCACGCGATCGTGCACGCTCTCGCAAGATCCGGAGCGGACGTCTTCGTCTGCATGAAGAACAGCAACCCAGGGATAGCGAGGCTCGCCAAGGGCGTCGCCCTGGTCGATGAGACGGACGTCCAGAAGGTAGTCGAGTTCGCGAAGGCGAAGGGGGCAGGCCTGGCAGTGGTCGGGCCCGAGGCCCCCCTCGAGGCGGGGCTCGTGGACGCGCTGGAGGTTGCGGGCATCCCCACGGCGAGCCCGAGAAAGGGCGCTGCGAGGATAGAGACCTCGAAGAGTTTCATGAGGAACCTGATGAGGAAGCACGGAGTGAAGGGTTCGCTCAAGTTCGCCGAGGCTGACACGATCGACGATGTCAGGAGGGCGCTCGACGAGCTCGGCACTGAGATAGTGGTCAAGCCAGTGGGCCTCACGGGCGGCAAGGGCGTCAAGGTTTTCGGCGAGCACATGATGACCCGGGATGACATCTTCGCATACGCCGAGGAGATCATCTCCAGGCGCATAGGCGGAGGCACCAGCATGGTCGTCGAGGAGAAGCTCGTCGGGGAGGAGTTCACCCTCCAGGCTTTCTGCGACGGGTCCAGGGTCGTCCCGATGCCCGCGGTCCAGGACCACAAGCGGGCATACGAGGGGGACAAGGGACCCAACACGGGCGGCATGGGCTCTTACTCGCAGAGCGACGGTCTGCTACCCTTCCTGAAGAGGAGGGACTATGACGAAGCCGTATCGATCATGTCCGATACCGTGCGTGCGCTCAGGAAGGAGGGAGCCGAGTACAGGGGCCCGCTCTATGGCCAGTTCATGATCACCAAGCACGGGCCGAAGGTCATCGAGTTCAATGCGAGGTTCGGGGACCCGGAGGCCATGAACGTCCTCTCGCTCCTCAAGAGCGATTTCGCAACGATATGCGATGGCATGGCCAAGGGGGACCTTTCTGGCAGGGACGTCGAGTTCGATGCCAAGGCATCTGTGTGCAAGTATGTGGTCCCCCAGGGGTACGGCTCGAAACCCCTCGCTGGAGAGGAGATTGAGGTCGACGAGAAGGCCATCGAGGCGGCGGGGGCGGTCCTGTACTACGCCAACGTCAACGAGAAGGATGGAAGGATATTCACCACGACCTCGCGTTCTGTGGGCGTCGTAGGGATCGCCGAGGACCTGGAGGAGGCCGAGCGCATATCGGAGGAAGGCATCCGCCATGTCAGCGGAAAGGTCTTCGTGAGACACGACATAGGCAAGAAGGCGATGCTCGACGCTAAGGTCGTCCGCATGAACAAGATCAGGGGGCTCAGCTCGTGATGAACCTGGAGAAGGTCGTTTCAAAGATAGAGGAAGAGTTGGACGAGAAGGATCAGATAAGGGAGGTCGCGCTGAAGTCCTCGAGGGCCGTCGTCCGGCTCTCAGGGACCATACTGAAGTGCCTCCACAGAGAGGATGAGTTCGACGAGCAGCTGGAGGACCTGAAGGACGAGGCGTCACGCCTGTCGAGCCTCCTCGCGGACCACCCAGACCTCACATACGCGGGCTACGTCGAGAGCGCTTTCCAGGAGTACTCAGAAGTCGGCATCGTCCTCTCGATACTCGAGAAGGACGATGTGCCTTCCCCGGAGGACCTGGGCGTCGAGAGCGTGCCGTACCTGCTCGCCCTGGGCGACACCATCGGAGAGCTGCGGAGATTCGCTCTGGACGAGCTGAAGCGGAGCAACGTCATGCGGGCGAACTACTTCCTCGACCGCATGGAGGACCTGTACACCGCCCTGATGCGGTTCGACTACCCGGACGCCATCGTGGCCGTCAGGCGGAAGCAGGACGTCGCAAGGAGCCTGCTCGAGAAGACGCGCGGAGAGGTCGCTGTGGCCGCGAGCGCGAGGAATCTCCAGGAGAAGATCGACGAGCTCCTGAAGAAGATGTGAGCATCACCGGAAATGCTTCTTGATGGTGTTCTCGATCTCGTCCCTGGGACGGACTCCCGACACCCGCTCGACCTGCTCCCCGGACTTGAAGAATATCAGTGTCGGTATGCTGCGGATGCCCAGGGCCATCGCCGTCTTCGGGCTCTGGTCCGTGTCGAGCTTGGCGAAGGTCACCTTGCCCTTGTAGTCCTTCGCGAGCGCCTCGAATGTCGGCGCGAGCATCCTGCACGGGCCGCACCACGGCGCCCAACAATCTATCACAAGCTTGCCCGAACCCTTGACTGTGGGCTCGAAGTTCGCGTCCGAGAGCTCAACGATGTCCTCTGACACTAAAGTCACTCCTATGGGTAGGCGGGTAAGAGCCTCTTGGATATTTCAGCCTATCCCAGGGCCTGGCGCGGAGCTCACTTCTTCCGCTTCGCGGGCTTCGCCATGTACATGAGGGCCACGAGCACGCTCATTATGATGACGCCCACGGTCAGCACGGCGCCTATGGGGTTGCCCTGGGAGCCCACGTATATGGTCTGGGAGAACACGTTGTTCCCATCACTGAACTCTACGATGCCGTCATCATCGTCGATGAGCACGCTGACCACGTGCTCCCCCTCCGCGATGTTGGCCCATGTCCAATTGTGCACGAGTACCTTGTTGGCACCCGCAGTCAGCGAGAACACCTGCTCCCCGAGCAGGATGCCGTCCGCATAGAATGTGGCCGTCACGTTCTCAGCGTCGACGGAGCCCGTGTTGTACACTGTCGCCTTGATGACGATCGGTTCGACCACGTTTATCTCGAAGTCTCTCAGCTTCGAGACATAGTCCGTCGAGTCCCTGCTCTTCGATGTGGCGTTGATCCGGACCTTAATCGTCTGGGCCTCGCCTGGCATCGTGACGTTCAGGTGGAACACACCTGACACGGACGAGCCTGTCGAAGGCGTGACTGAGGATCCGGTCATGTTATCAGCGACGATCTCCGCCTTGAATGTGTAATTGGTCCCGTACTCAGCGGCCGGCCCGCCTGAGATCCTGAGTGTACACGGGACCTTCTCCAGAGTGCCCGCGAAGGTCGGCGTGTCCAGTGATACCTCGACGGGGGAATACGCCGACGCGTTCCCAGACAGGCCGATGACGGTCACGCCTGAGAGCACGACCACGAGGGCGGCGATAACCACCATTGCCCCGCACGCTGTCGACCTCATTTCTTGCCACCTCCTCCGAGCCCCTTGCGCTTCCTGAGGATGAAGAACATCACGACCAAGAACGCGAGCGAGACCACGAGCCCTATGTCGAGGTATATCCGGCTCACGTCATACTCGAATGTCACATCGTCCCTGACGACGTCGAGGTCTCCGGACCCTATCACAAGGTCAGGCAGCATCACCGGCACGGCGCCATACCCGTTCGAGACCGAGTCAAGAGACGAGTAGGCTAGCACGACTGCCTCCGCCTTGGGGTCGGGCGTCGCGCGCTTCGCGGTGAACTCGACCGCCAGCTCCTTCGACTCGAACGCTCCGAGGGTCACGTTGGTGACGGCGTCCCCGGTCTCAGGGTCTATGATCCGCGCGGACCAACCAGACGCGTTCAGCGTGTCAATGTTCGAGACCAACATGATGAAGTCGTCCTCGATGTTGCCCGTATTGTTGAGCAGGAAGGTCGTCGTCGTGACGTTGGATGATATCGGGGATGATGTGTTCAGGCTCTCTACCGCCACTGTCCTGACAGGCAGGACGCGCACCACGAGGTTCACCGTGTCCCTGGCTGAACTCTGCGCGTTGGACTTGACAGTGACCGCGACAGTGTTGTTTCCCGCGACTGGGGTGTCTCCGACCGTAACCTCGACGACCGCGTAGGCGGTGGCGCCATTAGACCCGAAGTCCACCAAGACCTCTTCTGGGGCGAAGGATACGTCGAAGTCGGTGCCCACGTAGCTGAGAGAATATGTGTCGGCTATGTTGCCAGTGTTCTCGATCTCGATGACGTAGCTCACGGTCTGCCCGGGAGCGAGCGCTACGGTCCTGTTCGTGTCCCAAGAACCCTCGACCGAACGCTTGGTGTCCCTGATCAACGCAAAGTCGACATACACGCTGCTCTCCGCGAGCGAGACGCTCTCGCTCCGGCCATATGTGACATTCATGCCGGCCTCAGTCCTGGCCACGCTCGAACTCAGCGTGTAGTTCCCGGACGGAAGAAGGAACTGGAAGTATCCGTCGGCAGATGGGAGAGTGGTCAGCTTCGCGTCGTCCGATGCCACCACGACCTCCTCGCTGTTCGGGGCCTCTGCCACCGTCAGTCTGCCTTCAAGGTACTGGCCGATGGAGAGCTGGACGTCCAAAGACGCCCCGACGTTCCTCGGCACCGACAGGTGTGAGACCGAGACCCTCCGGTCGACCGCTCTGGTCACGTGGACGGTGTAATCGCCTGGCTGGACCTGGGCGGTGAACGCTCCCGACGAGTCGGTCACGAATGACGCGTACATCCCGTACCTGCTGTTCGGCAGCAGCTCGACGATGGCCGTGATGGAATCGCCATCCTCGTCGACGACCGTGCCGCTCACGGTGGCGTTATCGAACCGCGTGGCGAGCTCCGAATCCAGGACCACGTCCTCGGACCCGATCGTGACGATAGACTCGCTCCAGCGCTCGACGTATATACCGACATCATCCACGGTCTCGACGTTCTCGAGCAGGAATGAGACGGCATATGTGCCCTTTGGCAGCATGAGTGAATAGTATCCGTACCGGGTCGTCTCGTTGGACGCCTGGATGCCCTCAACGGATGTGGCGGTGACAGTAGCGGCGGCCGCGGCGCCTCCGTCGATTGTCGCCAGGCCCGCGAGCTCATATGCGCGTTCGAGCGTTATGTCGTGTTCAGCATCCGTGGACGATACGACAACAGACTCCATGGCCGCGTACGCGACCTCTCCTGTCCTGCCCGTCGCATAGACGGAGTATGTGCCCGGCATGAGGAAGACGGAGTATGTGAGTGAGACAAGGTCCAGCGACACGTCCTCTGGCCCGGAGAACTCCAACGCGATGTCCTGAGCTGCGCCGAGAACGACGCCTTGCACGAGCACCCTCAGCGTGGCCTCTATGTCCAGGGCCTGCACGTCTCCGCTCGGAGCCACCACGAGCGACGACTCATGCTGGTACCAAGTGCCTGGCGTGTTGTCGAGCTCGTAGTCAACCGAGATAGTGTATGAGCACGGGACCAGGAACGCGGAATAATGACCGTATGCGCCAGATACGACCTCGACCGTCGCCAGGCCGCTGTTGTCCGGTATGAACGATATGGTGACGCCGCGGATGCCGACGCCATCTGAGCTCAGCACACCCGAGACCTCGGTCTCGTCGGCCGCTGCAAGCAGCATTACGTCGGTGACGGCGGAGCCGTACAGCATCTCCCGCGACCACGAGCTGTAGCCTGGGTCGGACAGGGACACTGTGACTGACTCGCCCTTCGGGAAGACCACATCGAACGACCCATCTGACCCGGACTTGTATGTGGACATGTATCCGTCTGAGTCGGTCACGCATATGTTCGCGAACGAGGCGATCTCGTACTCCGATGGCTCCAAGTTGCCGTCGGCGTCCTGATAGAGCGTCCCGGAGACCTTGACCCCTTCGGAGAGCTTGATCAAGAAACCGATCCTATCGTCTGTGACGCTCAACGGGGCGCCGTAGACGCCCGAGCTCGTCGTCGACGCGACTATGACATCATACTCTCCCTGAGGCAGGAGCACATCGTAGCTGCCCAAGGAGTCGGTCAGAGCGCACACACGCGCGCCAGACTCCGAGACGAACGTGATGTACTGTGACTTGAGGACCTGGCTGCTCGGACCCTGAAGACCGCCCGTTATCCTGAACGCCTCATAGACCGGGAGCGTGCCGGAAATGGTCGTCGAATCCATCAGGTCTATGGACATCTGGCCAGAATACGAGCCGCTGCCCGTGGTGTAGATCGCATGGAGCGTGTACTCGCCCTGCGGCAACTCGGCCCTGACCCATCCGTACTTGTCCGTGATCCCCGATATGGCTTCGTCCGGATCGTAGTCGTCCGTGATCGAGTATGCGGAGTACGCCGCCGGGGAACCATCGATTGTGACCCTGATATCGACCGTGCACTTGTCCCAGAGAGTGATGTTCCTCTGCTGAGTGTACAAGGAATCGACTGAGAACCTCTCGTCGAACAGCGTCTTCCCATCCTCGGTCGTCGTCATGATGTACTTGGAGCCGAGCACCTGTTCGAAGATGTAGGAGCCATCTGCGGACGTCTCCATGGAGAACTCCGCATCGGAGAGCAGGTCGTCAATGACCAGCTCGACACCCGCCGCCGGCGACCCATCGGGGTTCAGCAGGTATCCGCGCAGAGACGCTGGCTCGACCGCCAGGTTCAGGATGGAACTCCCTCCCGCCGTGATGTTCTCGCCCGTGGCTATGGTCAGGTTCGCGCCGATCGCGAGCACATACAGGTCGTACTGGCCTGGGGGCACGTATCCCTCATAGGACCCCTCGGACGCGTCAAACTCGTATGTGACGCCCGAAGTGGTGTCCATCGCGTACACCGTCGCGCCCGTGATCATGTCGTCCGATTCCGCGGTGTAATTGCCCTCCTTGTCGTTGTCCCAGAAGATGTCGCCGCTGACAGTGGAACTCCTCATCACGTAGTCCTTCGTGATGATGTAGTCCATCATGCCGTCGCCGTCGAGGTCCTGCGGGACTCTCATCGACTGATCGTCGGTGACGTTGAACTTCATCCTCGTGACGACATTGCTGCCTGTGAGCCCCGGGTTCTCCGCGGCACCCTCAGATATGATCACAGTGACGTTCCCGAAGGGCGCTAGAACGGAGTACCTGCCCTCTGAATCAGTCTTCACCTGCTGATGTGGTATGCCGTACTCGTCCTGGACGGTGACCCAGATGCCTTCGACAGGGTAACCTTCCTCGGTCGTGATGGTGCCGTTCACGTACGCACCGTGGTAGTACTTGAGGAACACAGTACCGCTCTGATACAGCGAACTGGCGCTGTAATCGACCACGCCGGTGATCTCCCCTGCGGATATCTGCTTGTTCAGTTCGAGCGCCTCATCGTAGCTGACCGCACGCCAGGCGTCTGAGTGCAGCGATACCTCACTCGAAGGGTACGGGTTGAAGTAGGCGGTCCTGTAGACCACCTTGAAATGGGTCATGTTCCAGCCGGGCATAGGGGTATTCTTCTGCACAGTGCCCGAGATCCCGGGCAGGCCGTCGTTGCTGCCGCCGATGTCCGTCCCGCTCAGGCCGCACATGGCCCTGTAGAACATGCTGTCGTAGAACATGTCACCGTAGGTTATCTCGTACGATGTGATGACCATGTCCGAAGTCAGGTCCTCAAAGGCATGCGAGATGCCGTTGCTATCGACGGCCTGGATAGTGTAGAAATCATAAGGAGTGGATCCGTCAAGGCGCCTGTCGGAGAGCTTCGCCGGGGCGTAGAATATGCCCGTCTCGTAGGCTGACACGGGGAACATCCTCGAATCGACGTTGAAGTACCTGATCTCCCAGCCAGTGACCTCGCAGAGGTCATCGTAGAGACCGACGAGCGAGTCGGTGCCCACCTTCGCGAGCTCGACCCTGCCGGCAACGATCCTCGCGTTCGTCTCCGTGAGGTCGGATGACATCGGCCCATATATGTCTGGGTCGGAAAGCACCTCATCTATGATAGGCTGCTCGGGAGTCGAGAAATCGACTATCTCGCGCATGCGCTCGACATCGACGCCGTACATTTCCAGGGCGGAAATGATGCCTGCTTCCACGTCGCCGCCCATCGGGATACCTGCCTGGACCAGCCGGTATGCGAACAGGGCAATGGCATCCGATTCTGATTGGGCCATTATCACGTTACCTGTCAACTGGTATCCGTTCTGGAAGTTGTCGGCCACCGTCGGGTGCTCGCCCTCTTCGACCGCCTCGAACCCATAGTCCCACCAGGCCACGTACGCAGGTCTGGTGCTGACGGGATAGACGTCCGAGTCCTGCTCTGCGAACCAATCCCATGCGGCAGGATAGTAATACGATGGCAGCGGAAGCGAGTAGCCAAATGCACCCAGGTACCAGCTCGAACCATTGTACTCATCGTAGCCTCCAGGCCTCATGAAACTGGGCATGCTGAAGTAGATGTCCTTGTCGTAGTCCCTCTTGGTCTCAGCCGGTATGCCCGCGTCGACGCTGTACCATATGTTGGGCAGGAGGATCATGAATCCGAGGAAGAGGACGCCGACGACATGGCGTATCTTGATGCTCTTGCGCATGATCGTGAACACGGATCCGCTCGCGCCGATCATGGACTTGCGCACGCTGTTGAAATCCAGGGCATCGACGATGATGACGAACACCCACGCCGATGCGACCGCGAACGCCGGGGCAGCGTTGAACATGAACCTGCCGGCGGAGATCGCCATGAATATCGAGATCGCCATCCACGCGACCATGTATATGTACTCGGGGCCTGTGCGCTTGGGGATCCGTATCATTGCGTATATGAGCCCAACCAGGGATAGGAAGAACGTGACCATCCCGAAAGACATGGCCAGTTCCGAGAACTGCGGCGCCCTTGCCTCCGAAATCGTCGAGTACAGCTTGCTCTGGCTGAAGTACCCCTGACCGCTCATGATCGCATCGGCCAGCCATGGATAGAAGATGACCAACGCAGCGATGATAGCCGCGGAGATGCCCATGATCACAGGCAGTGAGACGGTCCATGGGGAGTCTCTCGAGACCACGAACATGATGCCGAAGAACAGGCCTCCAGCAGTGAGCAGCACGGGTACGAGGAACCTGTCGTCGAAGAACGAATCGATTCCTCCAAAGGTGAGGCTGTAGTTGGCGTAGTACGGGAACGCCAGCAGGTAGCCGAAACCCATCGAGATCAGGAGGATCAGAGTTATGCTCGTCGAGTCCTGGTACCTGAACATGTTGACGAACAGCTGGATGAGGTAGTATGCCAGTACGATGACCGTGACATAGGCGAACCCGACCCAGGTCATCATCAGTGTGGCGTAGGCGACCCCGGCCATGAGTGCATAGAGCACCGCTGTCCGGCTGTCTTTGAAGTAGTTCTTGAGCCCGGCCACGATGCTGGTCCTGCTCGTCCAGCTCTCAACCCACTTCCTGTGCTCCTGGGCCTTGATAGACTTCAGGAGGAAGTAGAACATCACGACGATGATGAACAGGATGAGTGCGTCATGGTCGGCGTTGGAGAGCACGCTGCGCTGAACATGCGCAGGCATGATCGCGAAGAACAGCGCGGCAGCCATGCCGACCCGTCGGCCGAATATCTCCTTGCCCAGGAAGTACACTGGCACGATCGTCAGAGCGCCCCAGAACGCAGTAGACCAGACGAGGAAGAACCCGACGGAATCGTCGACCGAGTCGAACAGCCCTTCCATCAGCACGGCCGGGATGGCCACAGACATGCTGAAGAACGGAGGCCTCGGGTTGACTAGGTTGTCAGGGTAGCTGAGCAGCGGGTCCCTGAACAGGCTCTGACCCGTCTCGACGTGGTAATCGATGATCCTGCGCCAATAATACGAGTCAGACCCGCCCGAGACGAGGTAGTCGTTCTCAGCTGACGTCTCGTAGGCAAAGTATGACCGTATGAAGAGCGCAAGCAGGAATATGAAGGTCAGCATGAGCAATGCCGGCCCGTTTGTTCTCATCCACTTGCCCAACTCGCTCGGCCCCCCGCCCCCCCTCGAAAGCTTGGGCATAAAGGACCTAGCAGGACTATCCCTTGCTTCGGCCAACGATAACTCCACCTAGTCGCGATAGTAGCCCACCGATGCCTGGGGTGCTATATATACGTTAGGGGCCACGTCCTACGGACGTGGTACCCCAAAAAGAGACCGGCTGGCATACCACGGTTCGGCATTGCGCGGACGACCTCTCGGACAGGTCAGTGCCCTCAGCGCACGGAGGCCGTCTCGTCTGCCAACTTGCGGGCCGCGGCCCCGGGGTCCGGGGCGTCGTAGATAGCCCTCCCGACTATGACGAAGTCCGCTCCTGCCCTCAGCGCATCCGAGGCCTTCCCACCCTGGGCGCCCACGCCCGGACTGATGATCTCGAGGTCGCCTATGATCCTCCTGAGGTCCGAGATCCTCTCGGGCCTAGTCGCCGGGGCCACTATGCCTCTTGCGCCGGCGGCCTTTGCGAGGGCTGCGAACTTGTCCGCGAGGGGAGCGGTGAACTGCCTGCCGCCAGGGTGGCTCATCTCCGTCACGACGAACACCTGCCCCTTGGCAGCATCGACACACGCCTTGACCGAGTCGTCGCCTGTGAACCCGTGGCAGATGACCGCGGACGCGCCCCTGGCCATCGCCTGTTCCACGATCAGCCGGTTCGTGTTCGGTATGTCCGCGACCTTGAAGTCGCATATCACATGCTTGATTCTCGAGAGCTCGGTGATCATGCCCGGCCCCGCTCCGAGGACCAGGGGCCAGTTTATCTTGATTGCG
>JBFYNF010000060.1:0-11101 GCA_041304525.1 Thermoplasmata archaeon
AACTCGCCCTCCATCGCCAAGAAGGAAGAGATCGAGAGGGTCGCATCCTCGGCGCGCTGATTACTTTCGCAAACCACTTCCATGATTTGCTGTTCGGCGATATCTCATCGCTTCCGAATAGAGCCAGACCCATGGTGATTATATGGGAAGGAAAGAGGACAACATCAAGAAGGCGCAGGCCCTGATGAGGCAGACCAAATTCATACGCAACATCGGCACGGCCGCGCACATCGACCACGGCAAGACGACGCTTTCAGACAACCTCATCGCGGGTTCCGGCATGATGTCCGAGGACCTCGCTGGCAAGCAGCTCCTGCTGGACTTCGACGAACAGGAACAGGCAAGGGGTATCACCATCAACGCCGCGAGCGCGTCGATGGTCTACGATTACAAGGGCCAGGAATATCTCATCAACCTCATCGACACGCCCGGGCACGTGGACTTCGGAGGTGACGTGACGAGGGCCATGAGGGCAATCGATGGTGTCATCATACTCGTGTGCGCGGTCGAGGGCGTCATGCCCCAGACTGAGACGGTCATCAGGCAGGCCATCAAGGAGCGCGTCCACCCCATACTGTTCATCAACAAGGTCGACAGGCTCATCAACGAACTCAAGGTCACCCCGGAGCAGATGCAGGAGCGCCTCGCGGCCATAATGAACGAGGTCCACCTGAAGGTCCAGAACCTCTTGCCGCCGGAACTGAAGGAGAAGTGGGCCCTCAACGTGTCCACGGGCAACATCATCCTGGGGTCGGCGTTCAACAACTGGGCCATCAGCGTGCCCTACATGAAGAAGACGAACATCACGTTCAAGGACATATACGAGTACTGCAAGAACGGCGACCAGAAGACCCTCTCGAAGAGAGCGCCTCTGCACGAGGTGCTGCTCGAGGAAGTCATCATGCACCTGCCAAACCCCGCGGACGCTCAGAAGCTCAGGATACCCATCATATGGCACGGGGACCACGAGTCCAACTTCGGCAAGGGCATGCTCAACTGCGACCCCGAAGGACCGGTCGCGATGATGGTCACGAAGATCATCGTGGACCCCCACGCGGGCGAGGTCGCGGTCGGGAGGCTGTTCAGCGGCAAGGTCATCAAGGGCCAGGAGATGCACATCATAGGCATGCCCAACCCCAACAGGGCGCAGATGGTCTCCCTCACTGTGGGCGCGGACAGGATCCCGGTCGATGAGATCGATGCGGGCAATGTCGTCGCCATATCCGGGCTCAAGGACGCTATCGCGGGATCGACCGTGTCCAGCGACCCGGCGATGCTGCCGTTCGAGAAGATTGTCCACTACTCCGACCCGGTCGTCACGGTCGCCATCGAGGCGAAGCACACGAAGGACCTCCCGAAGCTGGTCGAAGTCCTGCGCACCGTCGCCAAGGCTGACCCGTCCATCCAGGTCGAGATCAACCAGGAGACGGGCGAGCACCTGATGTCCGGCATGGGCGAGCTGCACCTTGAGATCACCAACTACAGGATAGTGAACGAGCACAAGGTCGAGATCAAGACCTCCCAGCCGATCGTCGTGTTCAGGGAGTGCGTGACCGGCTCCGGCGGGCCGTTCGAGGGCAAGTCCCCTAACAAGCACAACCGGTTCTATGTCGAGGTCGAGCCGCTGCCACAGACGATCGTCGAGGCGATGCGGTCTGGCGTCATCGAGACCGAGGGCAGGGTCAAGGACTCCAAGGCGGTCGCGAAGCAGCTCCAGGATCTCGGCATGGACAGGGACGAGGCCAGGGGCATAACCGCTTTCCATGGCACGAACATGCTCCTCGATGGGACAAAGGGTATCCAGTACCTGCACGAGACGATGGAGCTGGTCAAGGAAGCGTACATAGAGGCCATGAACCGGGGCCCGCTCTGCAACGAGAAGTGCATGGCCATGAAGATCAAGCTCGTGGACGCGAAGCTCCACGAGGACAGCATACACAGAGGCCCGGCCCAGGTCATACCCGCGGCCAGGTCCGCCATCTACGGCGCGATGTGCATGGCTGGTAGGACACTCTACGAGCCCATGCAGAAGGTGTTCATCAACGTCCCGCAGGACGTCATGGGTGACGCCATACGTGAGATACAGCAGAGGCGTGGCGTGATCGAGGACATGAAGCAGGAGGGCGAGATGACCGTCCTGGCCTCGAAGTGCCCGGTATCGGAGATGTTCGGGTTCGCGGCATCCATCAGGGGCGCCACGAGCGGACGGGCCCTCTGGTCGACTGAGAACGCTGGCTTCGAGCCGATGCCCAAGGAACCGCTCGCGAGGACCGTGCCGCAGATCAGGGAAAGGAAGGGCCTCAAGCCCGAGCCGTACGACGCGTCGTATTACTCGGGATGATGGCCTAGCCAACATCCCTCGAACTCGCATGGGCAAGACTAATATACCAAGAGCATCATGCTCGGAAAGAAGGCAATGGAGGCCATGATATGGCAGAGAAACCACACATGAACTTGGTGTTCATCGGACACGTCGACCACGGCAAGTCGACCACTGTCGGCCGACTGCTCCTCGATACAGGGCACATCGAGCCCCACGTGATCGAGAAGTACAAGAAAGAGGCTGAACAGAAGGGCAAGGCGACTTTCGAGTTCGCGTGGGTCATGGATGGACTCAAGGAGGAAAGGGAGAGAGGTCTCACCATCGATGTGGCGCACAAGAGGTTCAACACCCAGAAGTACTACTTCACCATCATCGACGCGCCCGGCCACAGAGACTTCGTGAAGAACATGATCACGGGTACGAGCCAGGCCGACGCTGCGGTCATAGTGGTGTCATCCATCGAGGGCCCCCAGGCGCAGACGAAGGAGCACATATTCCTCGCCAGGACGCTCGGTGTGAACCAGATCGTCATCGATGTCAACAAGATGGACGCGGTCAAGTACGACCAGGCCAAGTACGAGGAGACGAAGAAGGCCGTCACCGAGTTGCTCAAGACAGTGGGCTACAAGGCTGATGAGATACCCTTCATCCCGTGCTCCGGCTACAAGGGCGACAACATCGCCTCGAGGTCGGCGAACACACCCTGGTACAAGGGCCCGACCATGGTCGAGGCGCTCGACGCGCTCAAGGCACCATCGAAGTTCACCGACAAGCCCCTGAGGCTGCCGGTCCAGGATGTCTATACCATCACAGGCGTCGGCACGGTCCCAGTGGGCAGGGTCGAGACCGGTGTGATCAAGCCGGACATGAAGATCATCTTCATGCCATCGAACAAGGTCGGCGAGGTCAAGTCGGTCGAGATGCACCACGAGCAGATGGCCAAGGCGGAGCCCGGAGACAACGTCGGGTTCAACGTCAGAGGCATATCGAAGACCGATGTCAAGAGGGGCGATGTGGCCGGCCCGGTGGAGTTCCCGCCGACGGTTGCGAAGTCCTTCACCGCGCAGATAATGGTCCTGAACCACCCGAGCGTCATCACGGTCGGGTACACCCCGGTGTTCCACTGCCACACTGCCCAGGTCGCGTGCATGTTCACCGAGCTTCAGAAGAAGCTCGACCCGAGGACGGGCACCGTGAAGGAAGAGAACCCACAGTTCCTGAAGACTGGCGACGCGGCCATCGTGAAGATCACGCCGACCAAGCCGCTGGCCATCGAGAAGGCGAAGGAGTTCCCGCAGCTGGGGAGGTTCGCCATCAGGGACATGGGCCAGACCGTCGCGGCGGGAATGGTCATCGACATCGAGAAGAAGGAGATGTAAACCCCTTAAACCGCTTATCCATGTTTTTCATGTGAGGTTTTGTTGAAATGTCGCAGAGGGCCAGGATATCGCTGAGCGGAACGGACCCGGAGAAGGTAGACGGTGTCTGCAACCAGATAAAGACCATCAGCGAGAAGACCGGCGTGGACATGTCCGGCCCGATACCTCTCCCGACCAAGAGGCTCAAGGTGCCGGTGCGCAAGAGCCCGGACGGCGAGGGCTCCGAGACCTGGGACCGATGGGAGATGCGCGTCCACAAGAGGCTCATAGACCTCGACGCGGACGAGCGCGCCCTCAGGCAACTGATGAGGATACAGGTCCCGGACGGCGTGAACATCGAGATCGTCCTCAGATCCTGATGTCAGATGATTCTGAACCAGTAATGTTCATACATCTCAGGCCATCCTCTCGGATTGATGCACATCAGGTATGCATTGACTCGCCTTTCCGCATGGGTACATATATCCGCTCTGCCGATTCCCTCTCTGGGACGTGGGCGGGATGAAGTTCAGGTGGACCAGCGCGACTCTTCTGCTGACGGTGTTGGCTGTCATACTTGCGTTGCTGTCACTGCCGATGAAGTGGTACTCGTTAGACGTCACGTACGCAGGAGAGTCGGGGGAGTACGTCCGCACCTACGACCTGTACCTGTCGTATTGGCGGCTCTCTGATGTGGACTCCTACCAGGGCGCGTTCGAGGAGGCGGGCTCCGTGATAGACAGCGTGGCGGTCCTGATAATCGCCTGGGCGTTCTTCTCTCTTCTGTATCTGTGGGCGCTCGCGCGAGGTGAGTCGGGGTTCATCAGGGGATTGTTGTTGACGCTGCTGGCAGTCCTGCCATTCCTGGTGTATCTGTGGTTCATGGCGGGCGCGGTCGATGCGGAACTCGATCCTGGGGGGACCGTGCCGGAGGGAGAGTCTTACGAGTCCAGTCCTTCTGGGGGACCTATCCTGGTTCTCATGGCGGCGGTTCTCCAGGTGATTGCCGTGATGCTGAGGGGCGCCCAGGTGCTGAGCCCCTCGTTGGCCGCTGATTCGTCGAGCGGGGAAGCTCAGGAGTGACTGAGCCGCCGCGACCCTTCCTGGGACGGGCCAGCAAAGATATTTAGCCGACCTACATGATTGACGGCCTCGCCAGCGAGGGCCGATAGATCAGTGGAAGATCGCCTGCTTTGCAAGCAGGAGGTCAGGGGTTCAAATCCCCTTCGGTCCATTTTGCCTTTCGAATTGACATCATGCATCGCCGCTTCGGAAAAGACCTCAGAGGTGGAAAGGCGATGATTGAGTGGGAGGATGACCGATGAACCTGAAGAATGACAGTTATGTCATATTGATTGGCAACAAGAGTTTCTCTGAGCGATATTACCGAGAAGAAGCTGGCTGGGTGAAGGTAAGTGCGCGCGGCCGGAAGTTTCATGTGACCGCGGAGCAAGTCTTGAATCACGTCCTACCTGCAATGGCCGGCGTCAAACCGAACGTGGCCATCAAGGTGGAGCATCACGATAACTGAACCAGTAGCCTCAGAGTGAACTGGGAAAGGAAAGCGGTTCATGAGGGGCTAGTAGCCCTCTTATCGTAGCCCTTCCCGAGATGCCATTCTGGAAGGAATTTGTACCACTTCCTGCCGAACCAGTCGAAGAAGCGGGTCAGGGTCCCTTCGGTCAATTCTCGCAATTGAATATAAATGGTCATATTCTTCGTATTCGAGACCTCTGTCATCGAGAGAAGGCCATGCGCGAAAAAGACCATGGACGTGAACTGCAATGGAAACAGAGTGGCGTCTCTAGGACGCGCCCCTTTCCAATTCCAGTCCATCTTCCACAGCGGGAGATACAGGTTCTCCATGAGCAAGGAATTCCAGGTCGTCTATCTCGAGCGATAGTGTCTCCTATCCTGTCGATTCATGCCTGGCCTTCTCTGACCTCTCTGTTGTTTCGGCGGTGGTCTTGCGGCCGCGCCGACAGCATCTCTCGCTGTGTTGGAGTGGAATGAATGAGACATCACTTCGATATTCATCTTTATGAGGCTCTCGATTTCTCTCAAGGCCTCACGTTCATGGCTTGCGCACAGTGAATACGCCGTGCCCTTGGCCCCTGCTCTTGCGGTACGGCCGATCCTATGAACATAGTTGTCAACCTGGTTGACAGGTAGGTCGTAGTTTATCACGTGGGATATGTCATCGATGTCGATGCCCCTTGCAGCGATGTCAGTTGCGACGAGCACTCTTGCATGTCCTGATTTGAAACTGTCCAATGCTCTCGTCCTCTGGCCTTGTGATTTGTTGCCATGTATGGCTTCAGCTCGAATCCCCTGTCTGGTCAGCGTCTCGGCGACGTTGTTGGCTCGTCTCTTTGTTCTCGCAAACACCAGTACACATCTCAAGTCTTGATGTTTCAGCAATTCCAGTAGGATCGCAATCTTGTTTCTTTCGTCTACAAAGAGGACCTTCTGTTGGACTAGTTTCACTGTGGTTGCCTGAGGAGCGACTTCAACGCGCACAGGATGACGGAGCAATGTCTTGGCAAGCTCGCTTATCTTCTGCGGCATCGTCGCTGAAAGGAATATCGATTGTCGGTGTGCTGGCAGTTTTGAAATGATTCTCTTGACATCAACTATGAATCCCATGTCAAGCATTCTATCGACCTCGTCGAGAACAAGGAATTCTAGATGGTTCAGGTTCACGTAGCCCTGATTCATCAAGTCCAATAATCTGCCAGGTGTGGCGACCAGGACATCAACACCATTGGAGATTGCCCTGACCTGAGCGCCTTGGCTGACACCGCCGAAGATCACAGTGTGCCGGAATCTCATAAAAGAGCCGTAGACTGCAAAGCTTTCGTCTATCTGAGCAGCCAATTCTCTAGTTGGCGCAAGAACCAAAGTCCTAGGGGACTTGGGGATGGTATGCCTAGGTGATTGTGACATTATCTGCAGCAGGGGCAGAACAAATGCTGCAGTCTTTCCCGTGCCTGTTTGTGCGATTCCAATCAAATCCTTGCCTTGAAGAATGTGAGGGATCGCCTGTTCCTGGATCGGTGTTGGCGCAGTATAACCCTGCTTGGAAACTGCATTCAGAAGCGGTTCTATGAGCTTTAGGTCTTTGAACGTCATTTGTCACTCTCTGCAATGGTCATCCCCGCAGCAGGACATAAGGGTTCTTCCGTGACCATGTGGACATTGGGGGCCTCTCTCCAGATCCCGGTGATTCTGGATGCTCCGCGCTTGTCGCGAATTGGACAACGAGGTTTGACGTCGACCCTGCCGTGATTCTCGGCGAACCTTCAGTGGGTTGAGACAGACTTGATATATCCTCTACGGCCTCTGAAGCCCGGTGTTGACCATGCTGAAGGGCAACAAGATCAACCTTGAGCTCGTCGAGAAGAGCGATCTCCCCACAATCAAGCAGTGGGCTAACGATGTGGAGTTCGTTGGCGAGTTCGAACCGTTCGACCAGATCTCACTCGAAGAGCTCGAGAAGCAGCATGATGGCCGAGGTGAGGGGCAGTGGTATTTTGTCGAGAAGAAGGACGGTACGAAGGTCGGGTATATCGGCCACTTCAAGTCAAAGGACTGCGTCGGAATCGGCTACATGCTGGTCAAGGAGGAACGTGGGGAAGGATATGGCAGCGAGGCCGTTCAGATGATGGTGGACTACCTGTTCCTCCACAAGAACATCGTACGCATCCAGGCAGAGACTCACCCAGGCAATGGAGCCTCCCAGAGGGTCCTTGAGAAGACCGGATTCAAGCTGGAGGGGTACATCCGCAAGTCGTTCTTCAGCCGGGGTGTCTACAGGGACACCGCCATGTACAGCATCCTCCGTGAGGAATGGAAGGAGCCGAAGATACTCCCAATCGGACACATCAGGAAGTGACGACGGCAGATTTCGCTGCCTGGTGATGAGTGTTTGTGGGTGGGAAAGCGATTTGGAGGAGGCCTTCGCGGCCTCCTCACATAGAGGTTTGGCTCGGGTGCCGTCCTAGACGACTGGAGGGTTCCCGTACTGCTTGAGCGTGTAGAAGTACTCCATGAGCACGACGTCCCAGTCGGACTCCTCCACGAAGTCCAGCCCTACGCTGTCATATGCCCGCGCGAAAGTGTCCCAGTTGACCTCGAATATGCCGATTGATGGACACGCGAACACTGACAGGCCGGTGACCAGCCCTCTCATCCTCCAGCTCGCCCAATCATGCACGATGGCCAGGTCGGCTGCTACCAGGATCTCGTCGCACGCGTCGGCGACGTCAGGGTACGCGTCGCGAGTACTCGCAGCCAGGTTGGCGAACATCACCTGGATGTCGGGGTAGAACCATGTCCCCATGTTGTTCATCCAAAGGGAGACATCCGCCTGCACTGCGGCCGTCTTGATGTACATGCCAAGTGAGTTGTCCTTGGGCGTGACTGCATCTGTGAACGATGCGAACGCATCCACAAGCCGATCGAGGACGTATAGGTCGATCACGGACAGCGACGCGAAGTCCTGCATGTATGGATAGAGTGTGGGCAGTGTGTGGAGAGGAGCGGAGTACCACGCCTCGTAGTCGTCAACGAGCTTGCACGCAAGGTCGATGGGTTCGATGGATGGGTTCTCAGACAGGCCCGAGAGCAGGTCAGCGTAGTTCATACCGTCGAATGGGACACCCAGCTCCGACGCTACGAGGTACGATGCGGTCTCCCTGAGTTCGTACGCTATCTCGACAGTGCCAAGAGTGCACGCATCCAGGGCTATGATGTCAATCGTCTTATCAGCTGCATCTGTCCCCGCCCTGATCCCACTGCCTAGGTCGTCGATGGACATCCAGACCTTGAGCAGGTCCGAGTCGGGCAGGCCTTCGTCAGAGCACAGGCCAAGATACCCATTGCCGTGGTTCTGAACCATGAGCATGAAGTTCTCGGATGCCAGAGATGGTTCGGTCAACGCGTATTCGATGAATGATGCAAGCGTGTCGGGAGAGGACGAGTTCACTTCTCCGAGGCTGGCCTCTTCGACCCATCCGTCCTCTGTGAGCGTGCTGATGTTCGCGGGCAGTTCGAGTCTGTCCATGAACACGCAAAGAGCGACGTCCTCAGTGTTCGTCAGGTGTTCCCTCCAGAGGCTGACGAAGTAGTCGGTGTACTCGTCGAGGTTGTTGTCGCTCGCCCAGTACATCGCAATCGTCCACTTCCGAGGGGCATCGTCCTCGCGAGAGGATACATCCTCGTTGATGGCCGACGCCGAGCTTGCTGTGATTGTCATCATCGCTGCTGTCACGAGGACGCAGAATAGCGTCCTCTTGATCCCCTCAAGTTTCAAGACCCTCTTCCCCCTGCTCGCGCCAGTATGCACCGGCTCGCGCTGAACCGGAAACGGTGCAGAGGTAGTTAATCCTGCTGAGGGGTCAGTATACCTGAATGCCCATTTCTGTTCACGGCCCGCTCGCTCCTGAGAGAGGGACCCGGCAACCACACGGTGACGCTGTCGCGAACGATGACCTGCGCCTCTCATAATTGCTTGACGACGATTGCGGGGAAGCAACTCTTGCGGAACTGGGTGCAGCCGTGGCAACTATCGAGCGACTTCGGGCCGCGCTCCCCATCACTGAGTATCCTGAACCCGACTCTCTCATAGAACTCTGGGGACCTCGCCTTGGCCCAGAGCTCGCTCATACCTCTGGATCTCGCCTCCTCCTCGATCTTGGCTACGAGCGAGGCGCCTATGCCTCTGTGCCTGAAGCTGGCGTCCACAGCCACGTATTCCAGGAAGTGGTTGGCGTCCGAATACTGCAGTGTGGCACATCCGACGAGTCTATCTCCGACGTAAGCGCCGTATGCCACGACCACGTGCTCGAGTGGCCCGTCCTGCATGTCGAGCCCGGTATCTACGCACAGCGTCCGCAGAGCGTCGAGGTCCTGTGTCCTGCATATGACCGGCGAAGTGTCGTCGCTCATGACAACTGGCATCGATGGACGGCCACAACTAAAGAGCTGTCGGTCGCGCCATCATGTCGGCTATGCCGCGCACACCGAAAGAATATGGGTATGGATGCAGATGCCCGGCGCGGTCCCGATGGAGACGCGACGGACGAAGAGTGGGCCGTTCGACGGCAAGGTCACGAGGTTCTTCACTAGCCTGGTCCTTCCAGTTGACAAGACCAGGACAGGGCAGTGCGACAGGTGTGGGGCATGCTGTGAGTTCCTCGTCAAATGTCCATTCCTGAAGCGGGACGAATCGGGTATGCCCAGGTGTGGCGCGTACATCTTCAGACCTCCCCAATGCAGGAAGTACCCGAGGTCGGCCGCTGAGCAGATCCACCACCCTTGCGGATACAGGTTCGAGAAGGGACACGAGTGACCTCACTAGGGGAATTGCGTTCCACTCCGACCGAATATCAAGCGGATGTCGATTATCTCCTCTTCAAGAGCAGTCCAGCGAGGCCCTTCCCCTTCATGCTGCCCGTGAGTAACCGGTCGGTCTTGAATATCCACACGGTGATGGCGATCATGACGGCGGCGAATGCAGCCACATACGCTATTCCCGCTAGGACGAGGGCGTAGTTGCCGAACATGAGCTCCCTCATGGCCATCATCGGGTGAGAGAACGGTATCACGAACAGCACAGCCTGGAGCGCCAGCGGGAGGGTCCCGAAGTCTTTGAACATCGTGATGAACATGGGTATGATGGCGAGCAGCGTGATGGGCATCGTCAGGGTCTGGGCGGACTTGTAGTTCTTCGCGTAGGTACCCAGGACCATGCACATGGAGAGCGCTGCCAGTAGGCTGACGAACACCGAAACGCCCACTAGGACGAAGTCCACAGGGCCTAGGTCGAGCCCGTACTTGGCCAGGTCTATCTCGGCCGAGGTCTCGATCGAGGTCATGTAGTAGTTGAACCCGACCATGTATATGCTCGCCATCACGAGTCCGACTAACGCGCTCGCGACGAGCTTGCCGGAGACGATGGATCCTCTGCTGACCGGGAGTGTGAGAAGGGTCTCCAACGTCTTGTTCTCCTTCTCCAGCCCCATCGAGGAGATGACCATCCCCCCTGCCATGATGATGATCATCATGATGATGAACGGGACGGTGAACGACTGGGCGGAGAGCATCGTGATGAGGAATTCGGGGGAGACGTCCTCCATCACCTTGTCCTGGAAGATCGTGGTGTCAGACCGCTCGACGGGGAACAGGACCACCGCAGGGTCAGCCCCGCCCGATTCGTTCACAAGGTAAGCGGATATGCTGTACGACATCGAACCGAGAAGAGTGTTCACGGAAGAGGATGATATGGCGTCCAACATGCCCGCTCCCGCCATCATCCAATAGACCTCGATGTACCCCCTCGAACCGTTGAGTATGTCTGATGAGAAGTTGGCGGGCAGGACGATCAGTGCGACCCCTCCTGCCTCTTTGACCTCTTCCA